>DASYYE010000154.1:0-43444 GCA_035946955.1 Streptosporangiaceae bacterium
GCGATCTGGTGGTCCGGCTCGTGCCGGTCGGCGTAGTTGGGGTGCGTGGCGTGCGTCATGTCCGCCGAGACATGCACAGAGTCGGCGACGGCGCGCAGGAACTCATCGCGGGTGCCGCCGCGGGCGAGCACGGTGCGCTCCAGTTGCCTGCCCAGCCACGCACCTGCGGCACCGGTCACCGACCGGCTGCCAACCTCCTCGTGGTCGAACAGCGCCAGCGAGCTGATGTGCGCTGCCGCTGGCTGGCCTCCCACCGCGGCCAATGCCGTGACGCTCGCATGCACGCATGCCAGGTCATCGAGCCGGGCCGAACTGACGAACTCGTCGCTGGCCCCGGCGAGGACGCCGCCCGACAGGTCATAGGTCACTATCTCGTGGCTGAGCACGTCGCCGGGCGGAACGTCCAGTTCGGCGGCGAGCAAGGCCGTGAACGCACCGGGTTGCGGGGCACCCAGCGACCAGATGGGCACCAGGTGCTGCTGCGGGTCGAGCTTCAGCCCTTCGGTACGCAGGTCACGGTCGAGGTGGATCGCCAGCTGCGGGATCCGGAGCACCGGCCGGTGCAGCCGTACCAACCTGGTCTGTGGCCCCGCAGGTGTGCGGATAACGACACGGCCAGCCAGGCCGAGGTCGCGGTCGAGCCAGGAGTTCAGCAGCGGGCCGCCGTAGACCTCCACGCCGAGTTGGCGCAGGCCGGCCCGGCCCGTGTCGGGCCGTGGCTTCACCCGCAGCGCCGGGCTGTCGGTGTGTGCCCCCAGCAACCGGAACGGTGCGTGGGGTGGCGCGCCCGGCGGGACCACCCAGGCGAACAGCGAGCCACCATCCAGCACGGCGTACCTGCCAGGACCGGCCGGCCAGTCGCCGGCCAGCGGGAGCTCGGCGAATCCCGCCGCCGTCAGTCTGTGCAGCGCCTGCGCGGCGGCGTGGTACGGCGATGGCGAGGCGTCGACGAAGTCGATCAGGTCCAGGGCGGGCCGGCGGTCTATGGTCATTGCCCTATTTTGGCGGGAGATGCCAAGGCCAGATCACATTGCGTGGACACTATGGCCTCACCGGGCCGCTCATGCACGAGTGAAACGCGCCCGGACGGTGCCCAGTGCAGTCATCGACGTGCGTGCCATCGACCTCGGTGACGTCCCGGTGCTCCAGCTCAGCCTGCCAACCCACGACCCGGCGCGGCTGATCGAACTCGGCGCCCGGCTCCGGCCCCTGCGCGAGGAAGGTGTCCTGGTCATCGGTTCGGGATTCATGACCCACGGGCTCCGGTCCCTCACCCGCGACATGCTCGACGGCAAGGTGCCCGCCTGGTCGTCGGACTTCGACGCCTGGGCCGCCGGCGCCCTTGCGCGCGGCGACATCGACGAACTCGCCGCCTATGCCACCCGCGCCCCGGCATGCCCCATGCCCACCCAACCCCCGACCACTACATCCCATTGTTCATAACCCTCGGCGCATCCGGCCGCCCCGACCGGCCGGTCCACACCACCATCGAGGGCTACATGATCGGGTTCTCCAAACGGTCCTTCCAGACCGTCGATGATGCCCGCACACCGCCACGCAGCTGCGGTGCCCGCTCCACCACTGTCACTTCTGGCGCATCCAGTACGTGCTGAACGCGGTCCCGTGGTAGACCGAGGTCGGCTGGTCGAGGATGTGACCGCCGCTGTTGAGCGTGGTGATGCTGAGGGTGCGCCACCAGTGTGAGCGCAGTCCGCCGTCGTGACTGCCCTGGCTCGCTACCGTGATGCCGAGGAAGTCCACGCTGCGGAAGTTGGCCAGTGGCAGTAGTGCCCCATCACTGGAAGGGGCCTCGCTGATCGCTTCGGCGCTGGCGCGCTGGCAACTGACACCACTGGGACATGCTCCGGTCACGCTGAAATGCTGGCCGTTCGTGGTGTCGGTCAAGCGCAGCGTGTATTCGGCGGAATGCGTGTTGAACGTCACGCTTACGGTGACCGAGTTCCCGGTCTCGATATGGATGTCTGAGTAGACGGGGGGCTCTGGGAACATTTCGTACCACGCGGAATAGGTTGGCTTTGTGCCCTGGCAGGCGGCGAGGATTCCATCTTGCTCCGCGGTAGGGTCACTGACCCCGTCAATGCCCACCCAGTGGCCGGAGAAACTGTCCGGTGTGCTGGCGCAGTCGACGTAGGGCACGAAGAAGGTGGCTTCGATGGACTGGAACCTCGTGCCTGTGGCAGTGACCGCATAGCCAGCCCAGTTGGTGGACACGATCTTGCTGGTGTTGTCCGCGAGATCAGGCTTGGTCTCGCCCAGGGGGGCCGTGAGCAGGCCCCCGGGCTGCGCCGCTCCGAAGTGGTGGGCGTTGCCGCGTCCACCCACGCCCTGCTGGCCGCCGACGGCGGTGAAGCCGCTGCCCAGGAAGGCGAAGACCGAGGCGCCGACCGCAATTGCGCCGATGTGCGTGAGTTTCCTGATTGACATGCTGTCCTTTCCCGCTGGTATCGCAGCCGGCTCCCCTAAATGTCCGGCTTCGCCAGTCGGGAACAAGCCCCGTAACCCCCGTTGGGTGGGTGGCCGTCCCGCAGTGATCATACGCCCGCCGAATTCCGCAGGTAAGGAAATACCCGGCTCGGCCATGACACGGCGGAGTGCAAGTACGAACATCACGGGGCAGTGCGGGTCATTGTGGGCGGGTGCGAGACAAAAATGACCCCCGGGCGTCTCCCGCGTGTGCGGGGACCGGCTGGACAGGGCCGGTCAGCCCGGGGGCCAGGTGTCTGCCGTGTATTCGCCGACCGCCATCCACGAACCCTTCCAGCTGGGGAAGGGCCCGCAACGGCCGGTGACCGCGCGCTGTGGCGCTGCCAAGGGCAGGCTCAGCTCGCCCGGCGGGACGGCGGCTAGCGGACAGCCACCTCGCGAGTCCTACTGCTATGCATGCTGTTGGACCACCTCCTTTCCCGCGTAGCCAGCACGCTATGTCAGGCGGCCGCGGCGGGCAAGAGGGTTTTTCGCCAGGCGCGCACCCGCCATTGGCCGTGAGCGCTCCAGGCTGGGTTACTCTCAGGCCATGGCGCGGACGTGGGACTCCGAACTGCGTGCCCGTGGCTACCGCGTCACGCCGCAGCGCCAGCTCGTGCTGGAGGCAGTGACCAAGCTCGAACACGCCTCCCCCGAGGAGATCTGGGCCGATGTACAGCGCACGGCCCGGGGGGTCAACATCTCCACCATCTACCGTTCCCTGGAACTGCTCGAAGAGCTGGGCCTGGTCACCCACACCCACCTGGGGCACGGTGCCCCCCGCTACCACCTGGCGGAGGAGGCCGAGCATGTGCACCTGGTCTGCTCCAAATGCGGCCGCATCAGCCAGGTGGGCCCCGAGGCTGTCGCCAGCCTGGTCACCGCGCTGCGGGAGAACTACGGCTTCGAGACGGATGTGGGCCACCTGACCGTGTACGGGAAGTGCGCTGTTTGCGGCGGGACCGGGAAACCGGCGACCACATAACCTGGCCCTCATGGAGAGCCCGCTGCTTGCTCGTGCCGGTGCGGTCCAGGCCGCGCAACCCGACGCCGGTGTCGCCGCCCACTACGGGGATCCCGCGGCCGAACAGCGGGCACTGGCGCTTGCCGCTGGCTTCGTGGACCGCTCCAACCGGGGCGTGCTGCGTATCACCGGGCCAGACCGGCTGAGCTGGCTGCACAGCCTGACCACCCAGGACACCGAGCACCTGGCACCGGGCGTCACGGTGCAGACGCTGGTGCTGAGCCCGCACGGGCACGTCGAGCACCACCTCACCCTGACCGACGACGGGTCGGCCGTGTGGGGGCATGTGGAGCCGGGCACGGCAGCAGGACTGCTGGCCTTCCTGGAGTCGATGCGCTTCATGCTCCGGGTCGAGGTGACCGACGTGACAGGCGAACTCGCGGTGCTCACCCTGATGGGACCCAACACACCCGATGAGCCTGCACTGGTGCCAGGCCCGGTCCTGCGGGACTCGTTTGGCACGGATGTCCTGGTGGCGCGGGGGAGGCTTGCGGAGGTGGCGGAAAGCCTGGCGGCCAGCGGCGTGGTCCCCGCTGGGATCGCCGCGTACGAGGCACTCCGCATCGCCGCACACCGGCCGCGCCTCGGGCTGGACACCGACCACAAGACCATCCCCCACGAGGTGGGCTGGATCGAGACCGCGGTCCACCTGAACAAGGGCTGCTACCGGGGGCAGGAGACCGTGGCGCGGGTACACAACCTCGGTCACCCACCGCGCCGGCTGGTCTTCCTCCACCTCGACGGCAGCGTGGACCAGTTGCCCGCGCACGGCGACCCGGTGACCACCGACGCCGCGGACGTTGGGTTCGTGGGCAGCGCCGCCCGCCACTACGAGCAGGGGCCCATCGCACTGGCCCTGGTCAAGCGCACTGTCCCGGTGGACGCGCCACTGCGGGCCGGCCCGGTGCCCGCCGCGCAGGAGGTCGTGGTGTCACCCGATGCCGGCGCCAACGTCCGGGTCACGCTCAAGCGCGGCGTGGGAAGGTAGTCCCATGCTGCGTCACATCCTGCTGGCCGCCTCCACGAGTGAGCGAGTACGCCGCCTGGTGACCACCGCGCCGCCGTCGCGGGCCGTGGTGGCCCGCTATGTGGCTGGTGAGCATGCGGCCCAGGCGGTGGAGGTCGCCAGCCGCCTGCGCGCGGCGGGCCTGCTGGTGACCCTGGACTACCTGGGCGAGGACACCACCAACGCCGCCGCGGCCGCCGCTGTGGTGGATGAGTACGCGGCATTGCTTGGCCGGCTGCGCAGGGCCGGGCTGACCCAGGGCGGCGGTGCGGAGGTCTCGGTCAAACCAACAGCGGTGGGCCTTGGCCTGGCCGAGCACGGCGAGAAGACCGCCACCGAGAACATCGCACGGATCTGCGCTGCTGCCCGTGAGGCTGACACCACCGTGACCGTCGACATGGAGGACCACCACCGGGTGGAGGCAACGCTGGCCATGGTGGCGGCGCTGCGGACCGACTTCCCTGACCTTGGCTGCGTCCTGCAGGCGCAACTCCGGCGGACCGCGGACGACTGTGCCGCCCTCAGTACCCCTGGCTCGCGGATCCGGCTCTGCAAGGGTGCCTACGATGCCCCCCCCGAGGTCGCGTTCCCGGACCGCCACGAGGTGGACCGCTCCTACGCGTATGCCCTGGGAGTGCTGATGCGGTCGCCGGCCTACCCGATGATCGCCACCCACGACCCACGCCTGATCAAGCTCGCGACCGCCCAGGCGTACCTCAACCAACGGGGGTATGACGGGTTCGAGTACCAGATGCTCTACGGGATCAGGCCCGACGAGCAGCTGCGCCTGGCCCGTACCAGCGCGCGGGTGCGGGTCTACGTCCCCTATGGCAGCGACTGGTACGGCTACCTGGTCCGGCGCCTGGCCGAGCGTCCCGCGAACGTCACCTTCTTCCTGCGCTCGCTCCTCTCGCGCTCATAGGTTCAGCCACGGCGGGGTAGGGTTCGTGCGTGATCGCGATCCTGGGTGCCGGGAAGATGGGCGAGGCGCTCCTGTTGGGCCTGTTGCGCGCGGGGCGGAGCCCTACCGGTGTGCTGGCAGTGGTGCGGCGCTCCGAACGGGGTGTCCAGCTCCGTGAGACGTACGGCGTCGAGGTGGTCAGTGCCGCGGAAGCCGCCAAGATCGCCGACACCCTCGTCATCACCGTCAAGCCACAGGACATGAGCGTCCTGCTCGATGAGGTCGCCCCGCACATCCCCGCCGGCAGGCTGGTCATCTCGGTGGCGGCAGGTGTCCCGACGTCGCTGATCGAACGGCGCCTCGGCGGTGACGTCCCGGTGGTCCGGGTCATGTCGAACACGCCGGTGCTCGTCGATGAGGCGATGAGCGTCATCTCCGCGGGCCGCTATGCGGGGGAAGAGCACCTGCGCCGGGCCGAGGAGCTGCTCGCGCCGGTCGGGAAGGTGCTGCGCATCCCTGAGTCACAGCAGGACGCTGCCACCGCGCTGTCAGGCAGTGGCCCCGCCTATGTGTACTTCCTCGTTGAGGCGATGGTGGACGCGGGCATCCTGCTCGGCATCCCCCGGGCGACCGCGCTGGAAATGGTCACCCAGGCGGTCTTCGGCGCCGCGACCATGATGCGCGACAGCGGGGAGCACCCGGTGATCCTGCGGGAGGCAGTGACCTCACCCGCCGGGACCACGATCTCCGCGATCCGTGAGCTGGAACGGCACGGGGTGCGGTCCGCGTTCCTCGAGGCGATCGAGGCAGCACGCGACCGGGCCGCTGAACTCGGTCAAGGGTAGCGGCGGGCCGGCATGTCCTGCACCCTCCATGTGGCCTGGGACGAGCGGTTCATCGGCTACGACTTCGGGCCCGGGCACCCGCTGGCACCGGTGCGGGTCGAGTTGACGGTCGCGTTGGCGAAAGACCTGGGCGTGCTGGGCGGACCTGGGGTGTCGGTGAGGAGCCCGGCCCCTGCCACTGACTCTGACCTCAGCCTCGTCCATGACCCGTCCTACATCGCTGCCGTACGGGCAGGCAGCGTCGCCGCCCGGTTCGGGCTCGGCACCCCTGACAACCCGGTCTTCCCGCACATGCACGAGGCCACGGCCCTGGTGGCCGGCGGCACGCTCGCCGCGGCGGGCGCGGTCTGGGGCGCTGACGCCGAGCACGGGATCAACGTCGCGGGTGGCCTGCACCATGCGATGCGGTCGTCGGCCAGCGGGTTCTGCGTATACAACGACCCCGCGGTCGCGATCGCGTGGCTGCTGCGCGAAGGGGCTGCCAAGGTCGCCTACGTCGATGTGGACGTCCACCACGGGGACGGGGTGCAGGCAGCCTTCTACGACGACCCGAGGGTGCTCACGATCAGCATGCACGAGCACCCCATGACCCTCTTCCCCGGGACCGGGCTGCCCAGCGAGACCGGTGGGCCGGGGGCCGAGGGCATGTCAGTCAATGTGGCATTGCCCGCAGGCACCGGTGACGCGGAGTGGCTGCGGGCCTTCGACGCAGTGGTCCCGCCACTGCTGCAGGCGTTCCGGCCCGACGTGCTCGTCAGTCAGCACGGCTGCGACACGCACCGCCTCGATCCGCTGGCCCACCTGGAGCTCACCGTGGACGCACAGCGGACCGCCGCGGCCTGGCTCCACCAGCTCGCACATGACACAGCGGGCGGCCGGTGGGTGGCCACCGGCGGAGGTGGCTACGAACTGGTCCAGGTGGTCCCGCGGACCTGGACACACCTGCTCGCGGAGGCGGCAGGCAGCCCGGTGGACCCGAAGGCCGCCACGCCCCAGCCGTGGCGTACGTTCGCGGCGCAACGTACCGGCGTCACTGCGCCGGAAACCATGACCGATGGCGCGTCGGCCGCGTTCGTGCCGTTCTCCGCTGGTTATGACCCTGGCGATCCGGCCGACCGTGCCATCGTGGCGACCCGGACCGCGGTCTTCCCGTTCCACGGACTGCTGTCTACTCCCTGACACCCGGTCCGCGTCGCGGGCATGGGCCCAGCCCGCTGGTTGGTGGCGGTGTGTCTTGTCTGGGCGTGAGTCGTCACGTCTGCGTGTTCTGGCACCCAGAGGCAGGGCGTGTACTGTATGGCATGCGCTTTCTGGCATGTCCAGGACATAGATGGGCAACAGATCGCGATATGTGGCTCAATAGAGAGTTGCCCTTTCCCGGACAGGACTTACGCTGGGGACGGAGGTGACTGATGCGCCGAGGACCGGCTGTATCGAGCACCGCGCGGAAGAGGGTCATCGATGCCAGGCAATGACACCCCCCTGAGTGATGTGAGATTCCTGACCGTGGCGGAGGTTGCCACGATCATGCGCGTGTCCAAGATGACCGTTTACCGGCTGGTGCACTCCGGTGAACTGGAGGCGATCCGCGTCGGGCGCTCCTTCCGGGTGCCCGAAGAAGCGGTCAACCAATACCTGCGCGATTCATTCGTCGCAGCTGGTTAGGAGTTAGCAGGGGCGGCGGGGCAGCCAGCGCAGCCGCAGCACGCCGGCGGCCCCGCCGCACAAGCATGGCCTGCCAGGCGTGACACGTCACGGCAGGCACGACACGCCACGGCCAGGCGGCTGACAGGCAGGTACTGGCGGGCGCGCACCAGGTCGCGGGGCGGCGCAGGGGTAGGAGCGGGGCCACGGGGAAGACAATCCGCGTGGAGACGGTAGTCTGAGCCGTTGGAGTGCAGAACTGTTCGCGTGTGCCCAGCCACCCAGAGCGGGCCTGCGCAGGTATGCCTGTCGTCCCCGAAGCATCGAGCGAGGGTGGTGTTGTGGGTTCCGTCATCAAGAAGCGCCGCAAGAGAATGGCCAAGAAGAAGCACCGGAAACTGCTGCGTAAGACTCGCGTCCAGCGCCGGAACAAGAAATGACGTTCGCGGTACGGGTTTCCGGGCGCCAGCTCACACCATGACTGTCTGACGTGCTGGCGCCAACGAGCGGGCCCGGCGGGGGATCGACGGGCAGCAGGTCTTTCGGGATGTCGCGAAGGGGGGAGCAGCGATGCAGCCGACAGCCCTGGCTGACGGCATTTTTCACAGCACGGCGGGGGAAGACCGGAGCGGTGCCACAACGGGGCGGCACGAGGCGACTCGTGCGTGGCAGATCAGCGATTCCGTAGTGACAAGGTGGCCGACCCAGGGCCTGCCGGGACACGGCGGGCCCGGTCGGGGTCGGCAGCGCCCGCCGGGTGAGGGCGGCTGGCGTTACCGGGTAGCCGACGCCCTCCAGTTCGCGGGCAGGCAGCTCGCTGGGGAGGCCCCACACGACCAGTTCGGGTTCGACCCCGAGTTCAACAACTCGGTGGCGGTCCCACTGGCCCGCGTGCTCTACCAGCACTGGTTCCGAGTGACCATGAAGGGCCTCGAGCACGTGCCCGACGAGGGCCCCGTGCTGGTCGTGGCCAACCACTCGGGGACACTGCCGCTGGACGCGATCATGCTCCAGGCAGGGATGCACGACGAGCACCCCGCACACCGGAACCTGCGGGTGCTCGGGGCTGACCTCGTCTACCAGCTCCCGCTGATCGGCGCCCTGGCCCGCAAGAGCGGCCACATCCCGGCCAACCCGGACAACGCGCTCGCGCTGCTGGCGGCCGGCAAGGCGGTGGGGGTGTTCCCCGAGGGCTTCAAGGGCGTGGGTAAGCCGTTCTCCGAGCGCTACCACCTGCAGCGGTTCGGGCGGGGCGGGTTCGCGGCGACCGCGATCCGGGCCCGCGTCCCGATCGTCCCCTGCGCCATCGTCGGGGCGGAGGAGATCTACCCGATGATCGGGAACTTCAGCGCACTGGCCAAACGGCTGGGCCTGCCCTACTTCCCGATCACCCCGCTGTTCCCCTGGCTCGGCCCGGTGGGGGCGGTGCCGCTGCCCTCGCGGTGGATCATCGAGTTCTGCCCGGAGGTCTCGACCAGCGGATACGAGCGGGGAGCCGAGTCGGACCCGGCCGTGGTCGCCGATCTGAGCGGCCGCGTCCGCGGCACGGTCCAGCGAAAGCTGGCGGACCTGCTAGCCGAGCGCGGCCCCGCGTTCTAGCACCCGCGAGCCAACGGGCCGCTGCGGGACTCCCGCAGCGGCCCGGAGGCGAGCGGACTGGCCCGAGCGAGCCGGAGGGGGCGCGGTGCCGCCTGGACTGAGGAGCGGGGAGCGAGCGCAGCGAGCGTGGGAGCGACGAGGGAAGGCGGCGCCTCAAAGCGCCCCCGCAGGCGAGCGGACTAACAGAGCGCTTCAGCGGTTGCCGCCGTAGCGGCGGCGCATGGCCAGGCCCGCTGCCACGCCGCCGGCGATCGCCCCGGCGCCCGCCGCCGTAGGCAGGACGACCAGCGTCGCCCGCCGCCCGGACCTGAACTCGTGGATGGGCCAGCCATTGGCCTTTGCCTGCGCGCGCAGGTCCGCATCGGGGTTCACCGCCGCGGGGTGGCCGACCAGGTGCAGCATGGGCAGGTCGTTGACCGAGTCGCTGTAGGCGTAACAGCGGGCCAGGTCGAGGTCCTCCCGGGCGGCGAGCTGTTCGATCGCGGTGGCCTTGGCAGGTCCGTGCAGCAGCCCGCCCACCAGTTGCCCGGTGTAGATGCCGTCCACTGACTCGGCCACAGTGCCGAGCGCGCCGGTGAAGCCGAGACGCTTTGCGATGATGCTGGCGAGTTCGACAGGCGTAGCGGTCACGAGCCAGACTCGCTGGCCCGCGGCCAGGTGGGCCATGGCGAGCGCCTTGGTCCCCTCCCAGATGCGGCCCGCCATGGTCTCGTCATAGATCTCCTCGCACAGCGCGACGATGTCCTCAGACCTGTGCCCCGCCACGAAGGTCAGCGCTGCCTGACGGGCCGCGTTGATGTCACCGATGCTCTCCGCACCGCGGACCCGGAAGGACGCCTGCTTCCACGCCAGCCTCGCCAGGTCCCGGGGGCCGAACAGGCCGCGCGAAGCCAGCCCGCGGGCGAAATAATAGATAGAGGCGCCGCGCATCAGGGTGTTGTCGACATCGAAGAACGCGGCGACCTGCGGATCTGAAACCACCGGGCCTGGCTCGGCCGGGTCCGGCACAGTAACGGATGGGGCAGAGCCCATGTCCGCCGCCGGGCTGCCGGTGCCCGTCTCGTCACCAGCCTCACCCGGTGACCTGGTCTGTCCTGGCAGTGCGCCCATACACTCGCCATGATAACCGTGGGGCCACTGGGCGATACCTGCATGCCGGGTCCCTGGATGCGCGCACGCTTGAACCGTTAGCCTAGTCACCAAAGCAGGCCACACTATCGGCCGACGCGAGGCACCAAAGGCAGGAGATATCCATGTCGCTCGGCGTGGCGGTCATAGCCACCCTTGCCGCTCTGGTGCTTACAGGGATGCTGGTACGCCAGTGTATCCGTGCACCCAGACTCGACGTCGGCGCCCTCGTGGTCGCGGCTGCGGCGTTCACCATCTCACTGGTGGCGCAGTCGGCGGGCGCGTCGGGGGGTTACACCGCACTCACCTTCCGCGCGGTCTACCTCGCCGGGGGGTTTATCGCGCCGCTGGCGCTGGTGTGGGGTATGGCCGAGATGTCGGCCAAGAGCGTTGAGTCACGGTTCTCGGCCAGGCTCGGGCTCTCGGGCCTGACCCTGTTCGGCGTCGTGGTCCTGGGCACCGACCCGCTCAGCGCTACCGCGTTCAGCAAGTCGTGGCCGACCGCCTCGGTCTACTACATGATCATTCCAAACGCGGTGCTCGAGATCGCCGCTGTCGTGGCCACGCTCGCCGCTGGCCTCGCACTCGCGGTCACCGGTGTGCGGGCCCGGCGTTACGGTGCGGGCTGGCAGGGCCTGTTCGTCGCGGTCACCGCAGCCGCGGTGGGTGCGGTGGCCACGGACCTCCTGCACGTCAAGCTGCCCGTCAACTCCGCCTATGCCGTCATCTGCCTGCTGGGCGCGGCCCTGGCGTGGTTCGCGGGCCGCCGGGCCAGTGGGGTGCCACTGGACGAGGTGCGCTTCGGTGAGCAGGCAACAGACGACGACTACGGGAACTACGCCAGGTACGACGGCAGCTACGGCACTGGCGGGATGACCGCCTTCTCCGACGACAGCGGATACGGGCTGGGCCAGAGCTACCCCGGTCTGGGGCGCGGTCCAGGTGACACAGGTGCCCGCTGGTACCGGGACGACACGGGCGGCTTCGCCCTGTCCGCCCAGGGACCGGGGATGTTGCACGATGACGGGGCTAACACGGGCGGGTTCGGCCGGTATGGCACGGACACGGGTGGTTTCGACGACGGGTCAGACGCCAACTTCAAAGCCTGGTTCCGGGACGAGCCACAGGGATACCGGCAAGACCACGGGTATGGCGGAAACGACACCGGCCGGGGACGGCTGGGTGAGGAAGCGGCTTTCCAGACGGGTGATGTGCTGTCAGCAACCGGCAGCTTCCGGGGGCTGGGTGGCTACGGCATGGCCAGCGGCAGGGACGTGGCCGCGGGTGCGGGTGCGGGTGCGCGTCAGCTGTATGGGCAGATCGCGATCTACACCCTGCTCGACGGGGCGGCGGACACGTTTGACCAGATCGCCCAGCAGGTCGTGGAGCAGGTGAAGGCCCGCGAGCCCGAAACGCTCGTCTACGTCATGCATGGTGTGCCATCCGCGCCGATGCAGCGGATCCTCTACGAGGTCTACCGCGACGAAGACGCCTTCGAAGTGCACAAGCTTCAGCCGCACGTCCGGAAGTTCGAGGAGGAGTCCAAGCCCTACGTGCTGGCGACCAATGTGATCGAACTCGGAGTTCGCCACGGCAAGTTCTCCCCCATCGCGCCACCTCCGGTACGCCGGGCACTCCCCTCCGGCCAAACCCAGCGGCAGTGGGGCCAAGACCAGCGTTGACCACCGCCACCCCGCGAATCACCCTCCTCACCCGCCCCGGCTGCCACCTCTGCGACGACGCCCGCCAGGTCGTCAGCCGGGTTGCGGCCGACTTGGGCATCCCCTGGGAGGAGCGCGACATCACCGCCTCAGAATCCGACCTGCGCGACTACGCGGACATGATTCCTGTCACATTCATCAACGGCGTCCAGCATGACTTTTGGCACGTTGACGAGGCCCGGCTGCGGGGGGCGTTGGAGGCTTGACGGCCGGGGCGCGGAAGATGTGGGTGTTTCCCACCCCCACCCGCCCCCCATACCCCTCTGACCACGGCCGAAGCCCGGCCTCCTGACTTTGTGCATCCGTTCACAAGGGCGTACCGTAGATTCACGTTGCTCCGGGGCGGGCCGAGGTCGGTGCCCGTCCGTGGCCTCGACCCTCAGGGGAGTTCTGGCACATGTCCCGCCACTCCGGCCCGTCCCAGGGCGGTCAGGGTATCCCTGAGGCGACGATCGCGCGCCTGCCGGTGTACCTGCGGGTGCTGTACGCGTGTGCCGAGCAAGGCATCGCGACCGTCTCGAGCGACGAACTCGCGGCCGCCGCCGGGGTCAACTCGGCAAAGCTGCGCAAAGACCTTTCCCACCTCGGTTCCTATGGCACGCGAGGGGTCGGGTATGACGTCGACTACCTCGTCTACCAGGTATCACGTGAGCTCGGGCTCACCCAGGACTGGCCCGTGGTGATCGTGGGCGCCGGGAACCTCGGCCGCGCACTCGCCAACTACGGGGGGTTCGCCTCCCGCGGGTTCCGCATCGCCGCCGTCCTCGACATGGACCCGGCGGTCGTCGGCACTGAGATCGCGGCCGGCCATGTGGTGGAAAGTGCTGACCAGATCGAGGCGGTCGTCGCCCGGCATGCCGTGTCAATCGGGGTGATCGCAACCCCCGCCACCGCGGCGCAGGGCGTGTGTGACCGGCTGGTCGCAGCGGGCGTCACAAGCATCCTGAACTTCGCACCAGTGGTACTTAGCGTGCCAACAGGCGTCGACGTGCGTAAGGTCGACCTGTCTATCGAATTGCAGATCCTTGCCTTCCACGCGCAGCGGAGGTCGGTCGTGCGCGTCACCCGGGATACCAACAACGGCCGTTCTGGTACAGACGGCCTTGTGGCGCTTCCTGAACGGGGCATGGCCGGCCCGGGGACGGCCGAGGGGTCGGCGGTGGCGGCACCATGAGCGTGCTCGTGGTGGGCCTGAGCCACCGCAGCGCGCCTGTTGCCGTGCTCGAACAGGCCGCGGTGAGCGGTGAGGCGCTGAACCGGCTGGTCTCCGGCGTATACAACGCCGAACACATCGCCGGAAGCTTCGTGGTGTCCACCTGCAACCGGGTCGAGGTCTACGCCGAGGTCGACCAGTTCCACGCCGGTGTGTCGGCCATCTGTGACCTGCTGGCCCAGCACTCGGGCGCGGCACTCAGCCAGCTCACGCCGCACTTGTACGTCCACTACGACGAACGGGCGGCACAGCACCTGCTGTCGGTGGCCTGCGGCCTGGAGTCCATGGTCGTGGGCGAGAGCCAGATCCTCGGGCAGGTCCGTCAGGCGCTTGCGCACGCCCGGCGGCACGGCACGCTTGGCCGGGCCCTGGAAGACCTGGGTGTGCTCGCGTTGCGGGCGGCCAAGCGGGCACATAGCGAGACTGGGATCGACCGGGCAGGTGCCAACCTGGTGAGCGTGGGGATCGCACTGGCTGCCAGTCGGCCGCCAGCCGGCCCGCAGGCTCCCCGGCCTGCCCCGGCCGAACACGTCCTCAAGGACTGGCGCGTCCTCGTGGTCGGGGCCGGTTCCATGAGTTCGCTGGCGGTCGTGACAGCGGACCGGCTGGGGGCAGGCCACATCGCGGTCGCGAACCGGACGCCGGAACGGGCCGCACGGCTCGCGGCGTCCGTGTCAGGCACCACGGTCAGGTTCGGCGAGCTGGCCGCGGCCATCGCCGAAGCGGACCTGGTCATCTCATGCACAGGGGCGACAGGTCTGGTCGTGACCGAGAACATGGTGGCACAGGCCCTGGCGCTCCGCTCGAGCCGACGCCCCAGCCCCAACACGGCGCCACTGGTCTTCCTGGACCTGGCGCTGCCCCGCGACGTCGACCCCGCTGTGGCCGGCATGCCAGGGGTGAGCCTGGTCGGCCTGGAAACACTGCAGGGAACCGGGAACGCCGTCCGGGAGGAGGACGTGGGTGCGGTGCGGGCCATCGTCGCTGCCGAGCTCGACGCCTGGGCAGCCGCACGTCAGGCCGCGCGGGTCGCGCCCACCGTCGTGGCGCTGCGGGCGAAGGCCGCAGGGGTGGTCGAGGCGGAACTGGCCCGTCTGGGGAGCAGGCTCGGTGACATGGACGAGCATGCGCGCATGGAGATCACCCTTGCCCTGCACCGGGTCGTCGAGAAACTGCTGCACGCGCCTACCGTGCGGGTCAAGGAGCTCGCGGGGTCGCCCAATGGCCACTCCTACGAGGCTGCCCTGCGCGTGCTCTTCGACCTCGACCCAGCCACCATCGAGTCCGTGACGAAAGCCGACACCGACCTCGCGCCCACTGACGCTGTGCCCAACGTCCTCGCCCCCGTCGCAGAGGAGGCACGGTGAGCGAGCAGGAGGGGCGCGGCGCTGCCTGGAGCGAGGAGCGAGGAGCGAAGCGACGAGTGACGAGGGAAGGGAGCGCCTTCAGGCGCCCCGGACGCGAGCGGAGTACACGGTGAGCGCAGTGGGCAGGACAGCCAAGGCGCTGCGGCTGGGCACGCGCAAGAGCCCGATGGCCCTGGCCCAGTCGAGCCGGGTGGCTGAGCTCATCACCCAGCACACCGGGGCCAGCGTGGAGCTGGTCGGGCTCACCTCGTTCGGCGACCTCACCACGGCCCGGCTCGACCAGATCGGTGGGGTGGGCGTTTTCGTGAGCGCCATCCGGGAGAGCCTGCTGGCCAACGAGGTGGACCTGGCGGTCCACTCCCTCAAAGACCTGCCGACCGCCGCCGCGCCCGGCCTCAGGCTGGCGGCTGTGCCAGCCCGCGACGACCCCCGGGACGCGCTCGTCGGCCGGGACCGAGCCAAACTGGCTGACCTGCCAGCAGGGGCACGGATCGGCACCGGCTCGCCACGCCGGGCCGCCCAGCTGCGGCTCATACGGCCAGACATCTGCCCGGTCGCGGTGCGCGGCAATGCCGGGACCAGGCTCGCGAAGGTCAGCGGCGGTGAGCTCGACGCGGTGGTCCTCGCCTATGCGGGCCTCGCCAGGATCGGCCAGCTCGACCTGGTCAGCCAGATCTTCGAGGTCGACCAAATGGCCCCGGCGCCAGGCCAAGGCGCGCTCGCGGTCGAGTGCCGAGAGGACGACCCGGAACTGACAGCCCTGCTCGCGCGCATCGACGACCCGCCCAGCCGCGCCGCCGTCACGGCGGAGCGCGCCGTGCTGGCCGGGCTCGAGGCGGGGTGCAGCGCGCCCGTCGGGGCATATGCTGCCGGGACTGGGGATGTACTCCACCTGTCCGCGGTTGCCATCGCAGGGGACGGCAGGTCTGCTGTGCGGGCAAGCCTGTCCGGCCCGCTGCCACAAGCGGCCTGGCTTGGCCACGAGGTAGCAGCGGAACTCCTGCGGCGTGGAGCAGTAAGAGACGTGGCGGCCAGTGCCGCACTGATCAGTGACGGGGACGGTGCGCAGTGAACCCCATGCCGGTCACAACGAGCCCGCCAGCCACGGCTGGCGGCAGCCAGGTAAGGCCGGCGAGCACTCCGCTCGCAGGCGCCGGGCTGGTGGCCTTCGTCGGCGCGGGCCCAGGTGACGAGAGACTGCTCACGCTGCGGGCCGCTGAGCTGCTCGGGTCCGCTGACCTCGTGGTCGGCGAGCCCACGCTCACGGCACGCCTGCGCCACCTGGTGCGTGGCGAGGCAGTCGTCGCCGAGGCCGCCGCACTGGCGCAGGACCCGCGTTTCCTGGTCAATGCGGCCAAGTCCGGGCAACTCGTCGTACGGCTGTGCGAAGGGGACCCCCTGCTGTTCTCGGGCACCGCCCTGGAGGCGGACGCCTGCGCCCAGGCCGGGACACCGCTGGAGATCGTGCCAGGAGTCCCCCCGGCCACTGCCGTGCCAGCTTTCGCCGGTATCCCGCTCACAGGGGCCGGAGCCGGGGACATCCGCATCGTCGGGTCATCTGACCTGGGCCGCGTGTACGCGGACGGCCCCTCGTCTGCCAGCCTGGTGGTGCTCGGCGCGGAGTCAGGGCCGGCCGACATCGCCAAGGCACTCATCGCCGCCGGGTGGGCCGACGCCACCCCGATGGCCATCACCTGGAACGGCACAGTCACCGGCCAGCGCACCGTAGTCACCAAGCTGTCCTCGGTGGCCGCGGACCTCAAAGCGGCCGGTGTGAGCCTGCTCACCGAAGACGGGCCCGCGATCGCCGTCATCGGCGGAGCAGCGGCCCATCAGGGACTGTCCTGGTTCGAGAGCAAGCCCTTGTTCGGCTGGCGGGTGCTCGTCCCCCGGACCAAGGAGCAGGCAGCGAGCGTCTGCGAGCGACTGCGCTCGTATGGCGCGGTGCCGGAGGTCGTACCGACCATCGCGGTCGAGCCGCCGCGCACGCCGCAGCAGATGGAACGGGCGGTCACCGGCCTAGTCACAGGCAGGTTCCAGTGGATCGCCTTCACCTCGGCAAATGCGGTCCGTGCGATCCGCGAGAAGGTCGAGGAGTACGGCCTGGACGCGCGGGCCTTCGCGGGCGTCAAGGTGGCCGCCGTGGGTGAGCAGACCGCCGCAGCCCTGCTGGAGTTCGGCATCAAACCCGACCTGGTCCCAGACAGCGACCAGTCAAGCGAGGGCCTGGCCGCCGTCTGGCCGCCCTACGACGATGTGCTCGACCCGCTGAACCGGGTGCTGCTGCCACGGGCCGACATCGCCACGGAGACGCTGCTGGCCCGCCTGGCCGAGCTGGGATGGGAAGCCGAAGACGTCACCGCGTACCGGACCGTGCGGGCAGCCCCGCCGCCTGCCCCGATCCGCGAGGCGATCAAGACCGGCGGGTTCGACGCGGTCCTGTTCACCTCCTCCTCGACGGTGCGCAACCTGATCGGCATCGCGGGCAAGCCACACGCAGTGACCGTGGTCGCGGTCATCGGCCCACAGACGGCACACACCGCCGCCGAGTACGGGCTGCGCGTGGACGTGACGGCGCCGTCGCCGTCAGCCGCGGCCCTCGTGGACGCGCTAGCGGCCCACGGTGCGCAACTGCGCGACGCGGCCGCCGCGGCTGGCGAGCCGGTCCGCAGGCCCAGCGAGCGCCGCCGCGGGGCTCGCCGTCGGCTGCGCTGACAGTCCTACCTGAATACAAAACTTCGTATCCCCCAGGCGAGTGGTCTGGCAGACCAACCGAGCCCGCCCGTCCCGAAAGGAGTGGCTGGTGTCTCAGGGATTCCCGGCAGCCCGCCCCCGCAGGCTCCGCCGGACAGCCGCGATGCGGCGGCTGGTGGCCACAACCAGCGTCCAGGGTGCTGACCTGGTGCAGCCCCTGTTCATCAAGGAGGGCATCACCGACCCTCAGCCAGTGCCATCTATGCCGGGGGTGGTGCAGCACACCCGCGACAGCCTGCGCGAGGCGGCTGCTGCGGCGGTGGACGCGGGAGTGGGCGGGCTGATCCTGTTCGGCATCCCGGCGGTCAAGGACAGCCGCGGCTCGGCGGCCGACGACCCCGGCGGGATCGTCCAGCAGGCCCTGGCCGACCTGGCCAAAGAAGTCGGCGGTGCCACCGTGCTCATGGCTGACCTGTGCCTCGACGAGTACACCGACCATGGCCACTGCGGCCTGCTCACGCCGGACGGTGAGGTGGACAACGACGCCACCCTCCAGCGGTACCAGGCCATTGCGGTGGCCCAGGCCAGCGCCGGGGCCCACGTGGTCGCCCCCAGCGGGATGATGGACGGCCAGGTCGCAGCGATCAGGCAGGCACTCGACGGAGCAGGGTTCGCCGAGGTGGCCATCTGTGCCTACTCGGCCAAATACGCCTCCGGTTTCTACGGCCCCTTCCGGGACGCGGCCGAGTGTGCCCCCCAGTTCGGGGACCGTGCCGCCTACCAGCAGGATCCGCGTTCCGGGGATGCCCTGGCCGAGGTGCTGCTCGACATCGACGAGGGTGCCGACATCGTCATGGTCAAACCGGCACTGCCCTACCTCGACATCGTCGCGAAGGCCGCCGCGGTCTCCCCGGTCCCGGTTGCTGCCTACCAGGTGAGCGGGGAGTACTCGATGGTGGAGGCCGCCGCGGCCCAGGGCTGGCTGGACCGTGAGCGGGTCATCATGGAGACACTCACCGCGATCCGCCGCGCCGGGGCCAGCATCATCCTGACCTACTGGGCGGCCGAGGTGGCGCGCCGCCTCGTTCGCAGCTGAGCGCAGGGGACGCTTCGGACAGGTCATCCCAAACGGGATAGCTTAAACCCGTTTTATGTATCGGCTGGGCAACAGCTAACCGAGTCGCCTGCGCGGGAGGGTGCCGCCCCGGCATTATCGAAGGGGAGATAGGCGCCGAGCGGGGAGTTGGGCACCAAATGGTTGAGGCGCTGCTGCGCCGGAGCCGCCGCGGGCTGGAGACGGACCGGATGGCAGCCGCCCTGAGGTACGCGGCTATGGGCTGGCCGGTCTGTCCGGGTGCCCAGGCAAGCGTTCCGCCCTCGCGGCACCTGCGTCCTTCGCTGGCCTCGCGCGGGTATGTCCGTGAGGTTGGCCGTGCCTGTTCATGCGACCGGATCGGCTGCCCGGCGCCGGGCGCGCACCCGGTCTCGCCCGCCTGGCAGATCGAGGCGTCCGCCGACCCCGCCGATGTCGGCCGGTGGTGGCGGGAGCGCCCGCGGGCGAGCATCATCCTGGTGACCGGGCGTGTGTTCGATGTGCTCGACGTGCCTGTCCGGGCCGGGGCTGTCGCGCTCGCCGCCATGAACAGCGCGGGGACTCGTCCGGGCCCGGTCGCGGTGGGGCCAGAGGACCGCGCTTACTTCTTTGTCGTCACTCGCGGGACCCCCGCGCACGCGGATGAGTGGTGGTCGTGTCACCTTGACTGCGAGCCGGGGATCGAGCAGGCGTCTGGGCTGCGCTGGCACTGCCGGGACAGCTATGTTGTCGCTCCGTCGCCGGGCGGCGGGCGGCTGCCCGCGGTGGGGTGGGTCTGTGAGCCGGGGGAGTACTCGCTGCCGGATGCCCTGCGGCTGATCGGGTTCCTGACCGACGCCTGCGATGGCGTGATGCGGTGATGGCTGACCACCCGGACAACTCGGAGGTTTTCGCCCGCGCTCGTGCAGTCACCCCTGGTGGGGTGAACTCGCCGGTCCGCGCGTTCGGGGCCGTGGGGGGCGAGCCGGTTTTCATGGCGGCCGGCCAAGGCCCTTACCTCATCGACATCACCGGGCGACGGCTGGTGGACCTGGTCTGTTCCTGGGGGCCGCTGGTGCTGGGCCACGCACACCCCGAGGTGGTCGCGGCGGTCACGGCGGCCGCCGCCCGCGGCACGTCGTTCGGTGCCGCAACCCCGGGCGAGGTCGAGCTCGCCGAGGAGATAGTGGCCCGCACGCCCGTGGACAAGGTCAGGCTGGTCAACTCGGGGACCGAGGCCACCATGTCCGCGGTCCGCCTGGCCCGGGCATTCACCGGCCGGCGGGTGGTGCTGAAGTTCGCGGGCTGCTACCACGGCCACGTGGATGCGTTGCTCGTGGCCGCCGGGTCCGGTGTGGCCACGTTCGGCCTGCCCGACACGCCGGGGGTGACAGGCGCCAGCGCGCAGGACACTCTGGTCCTCCCCTATAACGACGCGGACGCGGTCCGCCAGGTCTTCGCTGACCACGGATCTGACATCGCCGCGGTGGTCACTGAGGCGTGCCCGGCGAACATGGGCGTGGTCCCGCCTGCGGCTGGCTTCAACGAGCTGCTCGCGCAGGAGTGCCGTGACCATGGTGCGCTCTTGGTCATGGACGAGGTGCTCACCGGGTTCCGGGTCACCCGCTCTGGCTGGTACGGGCGGGAGGGCGTAGCTGGCGACCTGATGACGTTCGGCAAGGTGATGGGCGGCGGGCTGCCCGCGGCGGCGTTCGGCGGGCGGGCTGAGGTCATGGACCTCCTGGCCCCCTTGGGGCCCGTCTACCAGGCCGGCACGCTCTCGGGGAACCCGCTGGCCACCGCGGCGGGCCTGGCCACGCTGCGCGCCTGCACGCCCGAGGTGTACGCGCGCCTGGACGAGGCCGCAGCCACCGTGGCCAAGCTCGCTTCCGATGAGCTGGCATCGGCCGGTGTGACGTTCCGGCTCCAGCAGGCGGGCAACCTGTTCTCGGTATTCCTCGGCCGTGAGGAGCCGGTCCGCGACTTCACTGACGCGCGCGCACAATCCAGCGCGGCGTACGCGGCGTTCTTCCACGCCATGCTGGCGGGCGGCGTCTACCTGCCGCCCTCGCCCTATGAGGCGTGGTTCCTGTCCGCGGCCCATGACGACGAGGCAGTTGACCTCATCGCTGCCGCGCTGCCCGGCGCGGCCCGCGCGGCAGCGACCGTCCTGGGCTAGCGGTGCGCTAACGGTTCCCGGCCCGCGCCGTCACTGGGTGAAGGGTGTGGATTCGGTGCCGGGAGATGAATGTGCGCTCGTGGAGAATCTTTTGTCCGTTTGCGCACATCGATCACTGCGATGATCATTGTGGCTCTTGGAACGGGGCGATCTTTTGTCCGCGACGGTACATCCATCATGGATGAAGATCATCTTGATCTTATCGAGAGTGTCTGGTGTGGTCTGTGAGACGAAGGTGACGTTGGTGACAAGGCTGGGCTGGGTGCAGGCCGGAACGCCCGGGTAAGCTGGCCGGGCCATGAGCCAGACAACCCCTTCGACGCCACCGGTGGGTCAGGGGACAGTGGTCCATCTGCTGCGCCACGGGGAGGTCTACAACCCCGCTGGCATCCTGTACGGCCGCCTCCCCGGGTACCACCTGTCCGACGAGGGCACCCTGATGGCCAAGGCCGCTGCCGCGTTCCTGGCCGGGCGGCCGGTCACGGTGGTGATGTCCTCACCGCTGGAGCGCGCGCTGGAGACTGCCGCCCCGCTGGCCGCCCAGTTCGGCGTGGACGTGATTGTCGATGAGCGGCTCATCGAGCCATGGAACCACTTCGAAGGGCAGGCCTTCGGGGTCGGTGACGGCGCGCTCTGGCGCCCCGCGCACTGGCTGGCCCTGCGCAACCCCTTCCGCCCATCGTGGGGAGAGCCGTACGCGAGCATCGCCGCGCGGATGAACTCGGTCATGGCCGACGCGGCCCAGTTGGCCGACGGGCAGGAGGCCGTGTGCGTGAGCCACCAGTTGCCGATCTGGGTGGCACGCCGTTACGTGGAGGGGCGCCCGCTGTGGCACAACCCAGCTCGCCGCGAGTGCAGCCTCGCCAGCGTGACCAGTGTCAGCTATGACGGCGCGCAGGTCACTGGCGTGGGCTATGCGGAGCCAGCCGGCGGTGGGCGGCATCAGGCCCACGGGGCCTAGCGCGCCCCTCCTTGCACATAGCCCGAGCCCGCTGTCACAGCTCGCGGCCTGGTCGGGCACAATAGAGCGCGGCACTACCGCTTGTAGGAGATTGCCAGTGTCCCCTCGACCGCGTTCCCTGAGCCACGTCAACCGCGCCGCTGCGGCGGTCGCGGTGGCAGTGCTCGCCACGGTGGGGCTGTCCGCGTGCGCGGCCGGGGCGATCGGCCAGAACACTCCCGCCAGCAGCGGGGACAGCTTCGTGTCGGGGAACGCGGGGACCACCGTGTTCGCGCTGGGGAGTGGCCCGGTCGCACCACGGGTCGCTGGGCAGACCCTGACCGGCGGGAAGCTGAGCCTGTCACAGTTCGCAGGCCACGTCGTAGTCGTGAACTTCTGGGGCTCGTGGTGCACGCCCTGCCGGGAAGAAGCGCCAGCGCTGGCCGCACTGGCAGACCACTTCGCCAGCGCGGGGGTGCGCTTCCTCGGTGTTGACATCCGCGACGAGCCCACGAGCGCGCTGGCCTTCGCCCGGAACTTCCGCATCGGCTACCCCAGCCTGTCCGACCCCTCGGACGAAATCGCCCTGGCCTTCCGTAACACGGTCCCCCCGGCCGGCATCCCGACCACGCTGGTCATCAGCCGGACTGGGCGCATCACGGCACGGGTGATCGGCGCGGCCTCCTTCGGTGGACTGGACCGCCTGATCACCCGGGCGGCGCAGGCATCATGACGTCGCAGGACTCCGCTGGCACGGGCGTGACGACGGCCGAGGGGCCGCCTGGCGGCGCCGGCGTCCCCGTGGCCGTGGCACAGCGAAGTGGCGCACAACGGCTGGGCATTGCAGGGTGGGCACGCTGGGGATGGCACCAGCTCACCTCCATGCGGACCGCGCTGGTGCTGCTCTTCCTGCTGGCACTGGCGAGCGTGCCAGGGTCGGTCCTGCCGCAGGAGGGCATCGACCCGCAGGCGGTACAGCAGTACTACACGGCGCATCCCGCGCTCGCGCCCTGGCTGGCCAGGTTCTCGCTGTTCGATGTCTTCGGGGCGCCCTGGTTCGCCGCTGTGTACCTGCTGCTGTTCGCGTCACTGGCGGGGTGTGTCATCCCGCGGGCGTACCGCATGGCCCGCTCGGCGGGTCAGCCGCCTCCCCGGGCCCCGCGCAACCTGGTGCGCCTGCCCTTGTCAGCGAGCCGGGGTTCCACCCTGCCACCCGAGCAGGCCCTGGCCGCGGCCGCGACCGTGCTGGCTGGCAAGCGGTTCCGGGTGCGCACAGGCGACGGCTGGGTCTCAGCGGAAAAGGGGTACCTGCGCGAGGTGGGCAACCTGCTCTTCCACCTGGCCCTGCTGGGCGTGCTGGTGTCTGTCGGGCTCGGCGGCCTGTTCGGCTACAAGGCGGACCGGTTGCTGGTGGATGGCCAGGGGTTCGCCAACACCGTCACCTCGCTCGACGTGTTCCATCCCGGAAGGCTGGTCTCCGCGTCTGACCTGCAGCCGTTCAGCATGACCCTGGACAGGTTCGACGCCAGCTACGTCACCTCAGGAATCGAGCGCGGGCAGCCTGCGTCGTTCCACGCGTTCATCCGCTACAGCGCCGCGCCAGGATCACCGACCCGGCCATATGACCTGCGGGTGAACCACCCGCTCTCGGTCGACGGCGTGAAGGTGTTCCTGATCGGCCACGGGTACGCCCCGGTGTTCCGGGTCACCGACGGGACCGGCCGGGTGGTGTTCGACGGCCCGGTGCCCTTCATCCCCGTCGACCCGGGCGGGATGACCTCCGAAGGCGTGGTCAAGGTGCCCGACGCCCGGCCGCGGCAGCTCGGTTTCGCCGGGGTCTTCCTCCCCACTGCGGTGGACATCGGCGGCAAGCTCTCTTCCGCCTTCCCCGCGGCCTACGCTCCCGCGGTCAGCCTGGTCTCCTACGCCGGGAACCTGGGCATGAACAGCGGCCCGCCACAGTCGGTGTACCAACTGGACACGGCCGGGCTGCACAAGCTGCCAGTGCATCCGGCGCCGCTGGCTCCCGGGCGCTCGCTCAAGCTCCCCGGTTCCCTGGGGACGCTGACGTTCACCGGGTACCGCCAGTGGGTCAGCCTGGCCATCACGTATGACCCCGGGCAGGTTCCCGCGCTGCTCGCGGCCATCGCGGCACTCGCCGGCCTGGTCCTGTCCTTCATCATCCGCAGGCGGCGGGTGTTCGTGCGTGCCCACGCCGCCGAGGGCGGGGGAACCCTCGTCGAGGTCGGCGGCCTGGCCAGGACAGAGGCGGCGGATGGGTTCGAGACGGAGTTCGCGGGCCTAGTGGCGGACCTGGCCGCCGCTGTCCAGGATGGGCCACAGGGCCCGCGTCCGGTCACCACAGGGAGGGAGTGAGGCTGTGCCTGTCAACAGTGGGCTGGCCCACCTCAGCAACGTTTGTCTGCTGAGCACCGTCGTGCTCTACGCTCTGGCCATGCTGGCCTACGCGGGCGACTTCGCATTCGGGAAGCGGACCCCGCAGGGTGCGGCGGCAGAGCCGGCCACGGCCGAGTCAGCAACCGCCGGGCAAGCAGCCGTGCCGAGCGCGGTGCCGGTGGGCGCGGTGGTAGCGGGCGCAGTGGTGGCGGGCGCAGGCGCCGGCGTCCCTGCGGAGGCCCCAGCCACCCCTGCCGGACCCCCACGCGAGGGACTGGCTGGCACGTCAGGGGCCGTGGCGGCTGCCGGTGTATCCCCGGACGGGCCTGGCCCTCAGACACGCCGCGCCGGGCACTGGGTCCGGGCGGCGCTGGCACTGACCATGGTGGGACTCGCCGCCCATGTCACCGGTGTGCTCAGCCGGGGGCTCGCGGAGCACCGCGTCCCCTGGGGCAACATGGACGAGTTCATCACCGCGATCACGTGTGCCGCGGTCATCGCCTTCCTGGTCGTCCTGGCCCGCTACCGGGTCTTCTCGCTCGGCCTGTTCGTCATGACACCGGTGGTCGTCTGCCTGGGGCTGGCCGTCACCATCCTGTACACCGCCGCGGGGCCGGTGGTCCCGGCGCTGCAGTCCTACTGGATCGCAATCCATGTGACCGCCATGACGATCGCCATCGGGTCATTCATCGTGGCCACGGTCATGACCGTGCTGTACCTGGCAGCCGACCGCCACGCCAGGCGGTCCGGCGATTCGACGGCCAGCAGGTGGGGGACGATCCTGGCGTTCCTGCCCTCGCGTGAGACGCTGGACCGGCTCTCCTACCGCACGGTCGTGTTCGCCTTCCCGGTCTGGACCTTTGGCATCATCGCCGGCGCGATCTGGGCTGACCAGGCCTGGGGCAGGTACTGGGGCTGGGACCCGAAAGAGACGTGGTCGTTCATCACCTGGGTGGTGTACGCGGGTTACCTCCACGCCAGGGCGACTTCGGGCTGGCGCGGGCGCACCGCTGCCTACATCCAGTTGCTGGGCTTCGTCTGCCTGCTCTTCAACGTGGTCGGAGTCAACCTGTGGATCACCGGCCTGCACTCCTACGCCGGCATCGGCTAGCGCTCCTGGCCCCGCTCGTCCCCGCGGATGAGCCGCTCCAAGGTGAGGATGAACTCCGGGTCGTCATCGGGCCCGGCCACCCGGGAGCCGGGCATGGTCCCGCGCCCGGTGGCTGACGCACCGTCGCTGACCTGGAGAGGCCTGGCACGCCCGGCGGGGTGCCGCCGCAGCGCGGCCTCGGCATCCGGTCTATGGCGTGACTCACGTGCCCGCCGCAGCGACCGCACGGCCAGGAGCCACGCAAAAGCAGTGGCTGGCAGCGCCACGATGAGCAGGGCGGACAACGCAGCCAGCAACATGGCGGCAGCCTAGCTCCGATGTGCCCAAGTTGGGGGGAAATAGGGCGAGTCTTGGCATCCTCCCCTGCTTGAGGGCGGGGGATTCCAACCTTGTTCCTACGTTGCTGGGAGGAGTACAGGTTGAGGTTCGCGGTCCCCCGGCCCCAGCAACCTGGAGCCTCCCCGCGCAGTCACCGCATGCCCTGCGGCGATGTTGATGGCCGCGTTTACGTCGGCGTTCAGCGTGTGTCCGCAGGCCACGCAGTGGAACAGGGCTTGGCTCTCGCGGCTGCCCGCTGCGATGTGCCCGCACGCCGAGCACCGCTGGCTCGTGAACGCGGGGTTTACCCTCTGTACCCGGCCGGGGGCCTTGTCTTCCAGGCGGCGGGCCAGCAGGCCCCACCCGGACCGCAGGATCTCCCGGTTGAGGCCGGCCTTCTGCGCCACATTGCGGCCCGGCTGCCCGATCGAGCCCTTGGCGGAGCGGGTCATGTTCCTGATCTTGAGATTCTCGACGCGGATCACGTCGAACCGCCGGCCCACGTTGCGGCTCAGCCGGCGCACATGCCCCGGCTTGACGGCGACAATACGGAACCCCTCATCGCGGCCTGCCTTGCGCCACGACGGGCAGCGGTGTGTCCCGGCGAAGAAGTTGACCATGGCCTGGCTATGGTCGCGGATCGCCTGCTGCTGCACGATCACGCTTCCTTCGCCCAGCCACGGGTTATCCGCCCTGGCCTCGGAAAGCTGACGGCAACGCCCGGGGAACCCAGGCATCGGCCCCCGCCCCGGCCTCCAGTGCGACTCCTGCTCAACGCACAGGTTCCACACATACCGGGCATGAGCACGGTGCCCAGACAGCGCCGCTTCCTGAACAGCCGATGGCATCAGCCGGTACCGGGACACGCGGCCACCGTAGCGGCCAGGTACGACATTCCACCCCGCCGCGCGGGGTACCGGGGTGCCGGATTCTTCCCGGCCTGAAGACTGCGCATCCTCCAGAGATATGGGGTGATCCCGTAACTCATGACCGTCAGTGACGACAGGTGACGGTGCCAGTGGTTTCGGCGTACGCTGGCCACTTATCAGGAATCGTGGGAGGGCGGTAATGCGGTTGCCGATTTTCGCCCGGCTCCGTGGACCGCAGCGGTCACGGCCGCCCCAGCGTGGCAAGTGGCCCTGGTCATTACTGGCGCGTGGCGCCACGGATCCGCCTGTCCCCGCGAGCGGAAGACACCGCAGGGACGTCCAGCCATCCGCTGGGGCCTGGGGGATCAGCGGTCCTCCCTGGCCGCCCGCGAGTGACCCCGCGTCCGTGGGTGATCCCGCGCCGCGGGGACCTGCGGCGCCCCCGAGGCCCGTGACGCCCCCGAGACCTGCGGTAGTGGCGAGTGGCACCGCATTCGTGCGCCGCCCGGTGGGCGACGCCGCGGCCATACCGCCTTTCGCCTCTCCGGTCGCCGAGCCGCAGCAGCGGCGGCTGCGGCCCAGCCGGGCCGCCGAGCGTGGCGCGGGCCGCAGGGCGGGATCGGCCAGGGCGGCGATCCGTACGCAGTCACGCCCAGCTGGACGGGGCATGGCGGCTGAGCCGGACCGGGCACCGGCGGCGAAGACAGCCCGCCGGCCCTGGTATGAGGTGGCAAACGCGCAACGAGTCGCCGCTGGCCAGCGTGACTGCGGTCCGCTGGAGAGGATCCTGCACCGGCAGTGGGCACCTGGGACCGCCCCACCCCGGGAAGCGGCCCGTGCCATCGACCGGCTCGCCGCGCTGCCGGTCACGGTCAGCCAGCGACTCGCTGACGGGCTGGAAGCCATCTTCGTCGGGGTCGGCGGCGTGCCAGACCTCGACCATATGGGCCGGCTCCGCGGGGTTCCCCTGCCCACGGGCCGCGCGACCTGGGACGCCTGCGCAGGGGCCTACGGCGAACGGAAGATCATCATTGGCACGAGGCCGTCGTCAGCGCCGGACGTGGTGTGCCACGAAGTCGGACATGCCCTCGATGACCTGGATGGCTCGGGAGCGTTGTGGCAGTCTGACTCCGATGAGTTCCGTGGGCTCTATGTCCGGTGCCTGCCACGCTTGGTCAGTGACTTCCACAAGCAGACAGGTTCGCTCGGGCGGCGCGAGTTCTTCGCGGACTCATTCGCCGCCATCGCGTCGGGCCAGCGGCCAGCACTAGTGGACATGCTGGGAGGTGACATCAGGACCGCGCTGGACGTGATGCTCTACTTCAACGTGCGCTACGGGATCTGAGTGACCACCATGTTCGTCATCAAGCTGCCCAACGGGAACCTCATGGCCCCTGAGTCCGCCACGGACCACGGGGATGAGGTGCTCGGTGATGCCTACGTGGAAGTCAGCCCGCAAGACCCCGACTACGCGCGGCTCTCCCAGCAGGCCATCTCGGAAGAGGAGATGCAAGCCCACCGGCAGCGCTGGCGGGACGGCGACGAGGCATTGCGGCTGGAGTTCGAGCGCTACCGCGCGAGCGTGCTGGGGACCGGCCAGGGGGGAGAAGCTGGGCACTGAGAGGACGTTAGGATGGTCCCGCTGCGCGCCTCAGTCTCTCGGCAGTGCGGCAGACGTGTGTGCTGCTTCTGCCTCCCCACGGAGCAGTGCCCGGACCTCGGACTCGCGGAACCTGCGGTGGCCGCCAGGCGTCCTGATGCTGCCGATGCGGCCGGACGCCGCCCACCGGGTGACAGTCTTCGGGTCCACCCGGAACAGGGCTGCCACCTCCCCGGGAGTGAGAAGGCGCTCACTGTTCCCGTCCACACTTCCCCTTCCTAGTCACGTTGTGGAGTGTATCTATAGTCTTGCGAAAAACACCCGTTTGATTCCCTGATTTCCGGAAAGTTGAGAGCGCCGGACTGATCCCGTCTCGGGCGGACTCGGCGCGAGAGCCTTGGGGGTGCTGAGACCGTGGCCCTGGTGACCGCGGATGAGATCAAGGCTGCCGCCGCGCGGCTGCAGGGCGTGACTGTGGATACCCCGCTGCTGCCGCTGCCGCTGACCCGGCCACGCCTCCTGCTGAAGCCGGAGTCGTTGCAGCCCACTGGCTCCTTCAAGCTGCGCGGCGCGTACGCCGCCATCACCGCCCTGCCGCGCCCGGTCCGCGCCCGGGGGGTGGTGGCCCACTCCAGTGGCAACCACGCTTACGCGCTCGCCCATGCGGCGTCGCTGCTGGGGATCCCGGCTGCGGTGGTCGTCCCGCGCAACGCGCCCGAGGTGAAGGTCATCCCGGCCCGGCGACTCGGCGCACAGGTCGTGGCCTGTGAGCCGACGCTGGCCGCCCGGGTGGCGGCAACCCAGGAGCTGGCCAGTCACTACGGGTACACGGTTATCCCCCCGTTCGACCACCCCGCCGTGATCGCCGGGCAGGGCACGGTGGGCCTGGAGATCGCCACGGCGTTCCCAGCGGCCGACCTGGTGCTGGTGCCGGTGGGTGGCGGCGGCCTGATATCGGGCGTGGCAACGGCCATCAGCGCCTTGTGCCCGCAGGCCACGGTGATCGGGGTAGAGCCCGAACTCGCCGCGGACGCGTGTGACTCGCTGGCCCAGGGGGTGCCGGTGCAGTGGCCGAGTGAGCTCACCAGCCGGACGCTCGCCGACGCACTGCGGGTGGAACAGGTCGGCGAACTGCCCTTGCAGCACATGCGAAAGTACGTGGCGGGGATCGTGACCGTGACCGAGGGCGAGATCTGCGAGGCCGTGCGCCAGGTCGCATACCAGGCGAGGCTGATCGCCGAGCCCGGCGGTGCGGTCGCCGTGGCCGCATGGCTGTTTCACCGCGCGGAACTGCCGGCCGCCAAGGCCCCGGTGGCGGTGCTGTCCGGTGGGAACATCGATCCGGTGCTCCTCGCAGGCATCATGGGCGCCCCCACGCCCGCCGAAGCAGGCCCGGGCGCGCCACCGAGCCGCTGGATGGGGCACTAAGCTGGGCCCGTTATGCGCGCCACCATTGCTTACACCACCGCCCGCATCCTGCTGTTCGTCGCAGCGGTGGGCCTGCTGTACCTGGTCCACGTCAGGGGAGTGCTCCTGCTTGGTCTCGCGCTGGTTATCAGTGGCCTGGCCAGCTATGTCCTGCTGTCACGGCAGCGTGATGCCATGTCCTCTTCGATCACGAGCCGGTTCCACGGGTTCCGTGACCGGATCAACGCGGGCGCCCGCGCCGAAGACGACGACTAGCGCGCCCCTCAGCCGGGGTTGACGACTAGCGCACCCCCTAGCCGGGTTCTGGCGGAGGGGTAACTCCAGCGGCCCGGATTGTCACCCCGCTGTGTCGTCGGTGAGCCAGCCACCCTTGGTGAGCAGACTCAGGACCATGTCCACTGCCTGCTGCCGCGACACCGCCGAGGTGTCGATCGTCAGCTCCGCGTCGGTGGGCAGCTCGTAGGGGTCGGAGATGCCGGTGAAGTGGTCGATGAGCCCGGCCCTTGCCTTGGCGTACAGGCCTTTGCGGTCCCGCGCCTCACACACCTCCACGGGGGTGGCGACGTGGATGAGCAAGAAGTCGCCCACCTCGCTGACCATGCGCCGCGCCCGTGCGCGTGCATCGGCGAACGGCGCGATGGGCGCGCAGATGGCGACCCCACCATGCCTGGCCACCTCGGTGGCCGCATATCCGATCCGTGCGATGTTCATGTCACGGTCAGCGCGTGAGAAGCTCAGCCCGGCCGACAGGAGCTGGCGTACCAGGTCACCGTCGAGCAGCGACACCGTCCGGTCACCACGCTCGGCCAGCGCGTCCCGCAGCCCCCGCGCGATGGTGGACTTGCCCGACCCGGACAGGCCGGTGAAGAAGACCACCACACCTCGCTCGCCGCGCGGCGGCCGCGCACGGCGGAGTTCTTCGGCGACCGCGGCCGGTGCGAACCAGGCGGGCACCTCTTCGCCGCGGTCCAGCAGGTCTTCCAGCTCGCCCCGTGCCAGGTCGGTGCGTTCGGTCCCGGGTTCGATGAGCGCGAGCGGGCGCCAGACCTCGGCGGCCCGGTCATAGGCCCACTCACCCGCGGACAGCACTGGGACCGGCTGCTGCGCCGCAGCGGCCGATTCTGGCGCCTGGCCGTCACGGCCGGCACCGGGCTCGTCCGTGAGCAGGTGGGTGGCGCCGTAGGCGGCCGCGACCAGCGCCCGGGTGGCCGTCTCGCGCGCCGGCACCGACCCGCGTGGAGCCAGCGGCACCGGCACCACGAGCGTCCCGGGGGGCAGGCTCCTTGCCGCCGCCTGGACCGTCCTCACCAGCGCCTCGGGGCGTACCACGACCTCGGCGGGGCCGCTGACCAGTGGCAGGAGCAGGATGCGGGCCCTGAGCTGGCCCGCGAAGTGCCGGAGCTGGCCGATCTGGCGCCAGGTGAGCGGCCGCCGCGTGGCGAAGGCCAGCACCGGCCCGTCGCCGACCTCGGCCCGTGCCTGTACGGGGGAGAGTCGCAGGTTCCGGAAGGGGCCGTGCTCGGGCGGGCGCAGGCTGGTGACCGGGCCGCTCAGCCGCACGGTCCCTGGCTCGCCATCGCCGTCCGGCCGGGTGTGGCGCCCGGGGGCGCCCGCGGGGTCGAGCGGCCCAGCCTCGGCCGTCAGGCAGGGGGCACTCTCGGTGATGTCAAGTACGGCCAGTGGTGTGTGCTCTGGGTCGTTGAGGACGATCCGGGCGGCGGAGGCGACCGCGGCATGGCCGGGGACGTCGAGGGTGACCGGTGCGGGCCACGGTGTCCCATCCGCCAGCGTCCCCCGGTCACGTACGGAGGCCACGTCCGCGGACCCCATGAAACCGGTCAAGGGCGCGAAGGCGCCCGAGAGCAGCAGTTCCAGGTCTCCGAGCTGACCCTCGTCAAGGGTCCAGGCGGGCAACGCGGCAATGTCCGCGGTCAGCTCCGCGGCAGCCTCGCGCTCTACCTCAGTGGTCACGTCCCCAGCTCCTTCCGGTCCCGGTCCTATTGTGGTGGACCCGGCGACCGTCCGGCACCTGGCCTGGTGGCATGCCTGAGGGTACCGTGGGCACGCCTAGCCGGCCATGAGGTCAAGGGCGAGCCCGCCGAGCCCATAAGCTAGGGGTGACCCACATCCGCGCCCGCACAATGCGTATGCGGGTTTTCGTGCTGCCTATCCAGGGACGTCATGAGCCTCGCCAGTCTCCTTCCGGTGATTGCGGCCGACCCGCAGTTGGGCCAGGTCTTGGACGGCTCCGCCAGCGGGGCCGGGGCCGACGTGACCGCACCCGCTGCCCTCCGGCCGTTCCTCGCGCATGCCCTGGCGCGCCCGCCCGCGGGCGGCGCCAGGTTCGTGCTCGCGGTGACCGCCACCGCCCGGGAGGCCGAAGACCTGACGGACGCGCTCGGCAGCATGCTGGCACCCGAGCGGATCGGCTACTTCCCGGCTTGGGAGACGCTCCCACACGAGCGCATCTCCCCGCGTTCTGACACCTCCGGCCGGCGCCTGGCCGTCTTGCGCCGGCTCACCCGGCCCGACCCCGACGATGCGCACTCCGGGCCGTTGGACGTGGTGGTGACCCCGGTGCGTGGCCTGCTCCAGCCGATCGTGGCCGGGCTCGGGGAGACCGAGCCGGTCGCGCTGGCCGTCGGTGAGGCGGCCGACCCCGCTGAGGTGGCAGCCCGGCTGGTGGAGCTCGGGTACGCGCGCACCGACCTGGTGGAGAAACGCGGTGACGTGGCGGTGCGCGGCGGCATCCTCGATGTGTTCCCGCCCGCGGAGGAGCACCCGCTGCGGGTCGAGTTCTTCGGTGAGCAGGTGGAGGAGATCCGTTCCTTCCGGGTCGCGGACCAGCGCAGCCTCGGCCAGACCGCCGACCGGCTCTGGGCACCCGCCTGCCGTGAGCTGCTGCTGACCCCCGCGGTCCGGGAACGGGCCAAGCGGCTTGCGGACGAGCACCCCGAGCTCATGGACGTGCTCGGCAAGCTGGCCGAGGGCATCAACGTGGAGGGCATGGAGGCGTTCGCGCCCGTACTGGCAACGCGGATGGAACTCCTGCTGGACCACATGCCGGCCGGTGCGGTGGTGCTCGCCTGTGACCCCGAGCGGATCCGCGCCCGCGCCGCCGACCTCGTCCGCACCAGCCAGGAGTTCCTTGATGCTTCCTGGGTGACCGCTGCCGCAGGCGGCCAGGTGCCGATCGACCTCGGGGCCTCGGTGTTCCGGCCGATCACGGAAGTCCGGGCCGCAGCCGACCAGCAGGGCCTGGCCTGGTGGACGATCTCCCCCTTCGACAGCCCCGGCGCGGTGGCCGGGGCAGACGGCGAGCCTGCGGCGCTGACCGGGGACTACGACGGCCGTCCGGCTGTGCGGCTCGACGCGCACCCGGCGGAGTCCTACCGGGGCGCTACCGACCGCGCCATGGCCGACGTGCGGCGCTGGCTCAGCGACCGGTGGCGGGTCGTGCTTGTCACCCCCGGCCACGGACCCGCGGAGCGCCTGGCGGAAGTACTGCGTGCGGATGGGCTGGGTGCCCGGCTCGGGGAGATGACAGAGCCGCCCGAACCGGGTGTGCCATGGGTCGTGACCGGGATGCTCGGCCACGGGTTCACCTGGGACAGCCTGCGGCTCGCAGTCCTCACCGAAGCTGACCTGGCAGGCCAGCACGTGGGCGCGCGCGAAGGCCTGCGCATGCCCAGCCGCCGCCGCGGCGGGATCGACCCGCTCCAGCTCACCCCCGGTGATTTCGTGGTCCACGAGCAGCACGGCGTCGGCCGCTACGTGGAGATGACCAGCCGCACCGTCCAGGGCTCGGTCAGGGAGTACCTGGTCATCGAGTACGCGCCGGGCAAGCGCGGCCAACCACCCGACCGGCTGTATGTGCCGACCGACTCCCTCGACCAGGTCACCAGGTACGTCGGCGGTGAGGTGCCCAGCCTGCACCGCCTCGGCGGCGCCGACTGGGCCAAGACCAAGGGCCGCGCCCGCAAGGCCGTGCGGCAGATCGCCTCCGAGCTGATCAGGCTCTACTCGGCCCGGATGGCCTCGCCCGGCCATGCATTCGGCCCGGACACACCGTGGCAGCGTGAGCTGGAGGACGCCTTCCCCTACGTGGAGACCGCCGACCAGCTCGCTGCCATCGACGAGGTCAAGCGCGACATGGAGCGGCCAGTCCCGATGGACCGGCTGATCTGTGGCGACGTGGGTTACGGCAAGACCGAGATCGCGGTGCGGGCGGCCTTCAAGGCCGTCCAGGACGGCATGCAGGTCGCGGTGCTCGTGCCCACCACGCTGCTGGCCGCCCAGCACCACGAGACGTTCAGGGAGCGCTACGCGCCCTTCCCCGTCGTGGTCAAGACCTTGTCGCGGTTCCAGAGCGACTCGGAGGTGGCCGAGACTCTGCGCGGGCTGGCCGACGGCACGGTGGATGTGGTCATCGGCACCCACCGGCTTCTTTCGCCCGAAACCCGGTTCGCCCGGCTCGGCCTGGTAATCCTCGACGAGGAGCAGCGTTTCGGGGTGGAGCACAAGGAGTACCTGAAGCGGCTGCGCACCGAGGTGGACGTGCTCGCCATGTCGGCGACTCCGATCCCGCGCACGCTGGAGATGGGGGTCGCGGGGATCAGGGAGATGTCCACGATCCTCACCCCGCCGGAGGAACGTCACCCGGTGCTGACGATGGTCGGCCCCTACGACGAGAAGCAGATCGCGGCCGCCATCCGGCGGGAGCTGCTGCGCGACGGCCAGGTCTTCTTCGTGCACAACCGGGTCTCCTCCATCCGCAAGGTCGCCGCGGGCGTGGCGGAGCTGGTCCCAGAGGCCAGCGTGGTGGTGGGCCACGGCCAGATGAACGAGCACGAGCTGGAGCGCGTGATGCTCGACTTCGTGGACCGCAAGACGGACGTGCTCGTGGCGACCACCATCGTGGAGTCCGGGCTGGACATCCCCAATGCCAACACCCTGATCATCGACCGGGCCGACGCCTACGGCCTGTCCCAGCTCCACCAGCTCCGCGGCCGGGTGGGGCGGGGGTCCGAACGGGCCTACGCCTATTTCCTGTTCCCGCCCGAGCGGGAGCTGACCGAGACCGCCCATGAGCGGCTCGCGACCGTGGCCCAGCACACCGAGGTGGGCGCGGGCATGTACGTGGCACTGAAGGACCTGGAGATCCGCGGCGCCGGGAACCTGCTGGGCGGTGAACAGTCCGGGCACATCGCGGGCGTGGGGTTCGACCTGTACGTGCGGATGATCGGCGAGGCAGTGAACGAGCTGCGCGACGCCGGGCCGGCGGAGCGGGCCGAGGTACGGGTAGAGCTGCCGGTCAATGCACACATCCCGCACGACTACGTGCCAGGTGAGCGGCTGCGGCTGGAGGCCTACACCCGCATCGCCGCGATCGGCTCGCTGGCTGACATCACGGCGGTGAACGAGGAGCTGACGGACCGCTACGGGCCGCTGCCCGACCCGGTGGTCGGGCTGCTCGCAGTGGCCAGGCTGCGGACGCAGGCACGCCGCGCCGGGCTCACCGACATCACCCAGCAGGGCAGCCACATCAGGTTCTCGCCGGTGGAACTGCCCGAGTCACGCCAGGTCCGGGTACAGCGCCTCTACCCGAAGACAGTGCTCAAACCCGCGGTGCGTACCATGCTCGTACCAGTGCCACGAGCTGGCTCCGGTGCTGGTGGTGCCGCAGCAGTGGGCGCGCCCCTGCTGCGCGACCGTGAGCTGCTCGCCTGGTGCGGCCAGCTCATCGAAGCGGTGTTCGGCGAGGGGGTTCCACCCGTGCCACCGGAGACAACCGCCTGAGACCACCGGCCGCCGCAGGCCAACGCAGGATCCCGGCCCAGCGGGCCGGCCGAGGCAGAAGGGACGCAGCCGTGCTCCGCACCGCTGTCGCCGCAGTAGGCGCCGTCACCGCCCTTACGTGTTCACTCGCCGCATGTGCGCCACTGCGGATGGGCGCCGCCGCGATCGTGGGTGACCATCGGATCTCCTCGGCCACGCTGACCAACGAGGTGGCCAACGTCCAGGCCACGCTGGCCGCGAGCAAGGGCAAGATCCCCCCGCAGGTGCCAGCCTCCGAGCTGCCACAGCAGGTACTGTCCTGGCTGCTCCGCTTCCAGGTCAGGGAGGAGCTCGCCAGCCAGGCGCGTGTCACGGTGACCACGGCCGAGCGCCAGCAGGCGCTGGCCGGGATCGCCGCGCAGGCCCGCCAGGGCGGGGCCGCCAGCGTGTCACTTGCCGACCTGGCTGCGGCCAATGGCCTGCCACCCAACCTGCTCAACGAACTCGGCCGCTACCAGGCGATCGAGAACGCGGTCATCAACAGGCTCGACAACGGCACCCTGCCGACCTCTCAGCTTGCTCTCCAGGCGCTGTCCCTGCGGTTCAACCACATGCAGTGCCTGACGGCCAAGAGGCTGGCAATCAGGGTGAACCCGCAGTACGGACGCCTCGACTACGGCCAGCTGGCGATCGTCGCAGCGCCACCCACCCTGTCGGCCCTGCCCGTCCCGGCGCGCTCGCAGTCCCCGGCACCGCAGCTCCGCCCGGCCTGCTAGGGGTGGCTACGGAGCAGGAAACCCAGGAAACCGGCGCGGCGCTGCTGCGCCTGGTAGAGGTCATGGACACGCTGCGGGTGGCCTGCCCCTGGGACGCTAAGCAGACACACGAGTCGCTCGCACCACACCTGCTGGAGGAGTGCTACGAGGCACTCGACGCGCTGGAGCGCCACGACCTGGCCGGGCTGCGTGACGAACTCGGCGACGTCCTGCTGCAGGTGGTGTTCCACGCGCGGGTCGCCAGTGAGCGCTCGGACGGCACCGGCTTCACTATCGATGACGTGGCAGCGGGCACCGTGGACAAGCTCACCCGCAGGCACCCGCACGTGTTCGGCGACGTGACCGTGTCCGGCGCGGACGAGGTCAAACGCAACTGGGACGCCATCAAGGCCGCCGAACGCGCGGACAAGGGGCAGGCGGCGTCGCTGATGGACTCGGTCCCGTTCAGCCAGCCAGCGCTCGCCCTGGCCGCACAGCTCCAGCGCCGTGCGGCACGGGCTGGTGTCCCCGCGGGACTCGCCGACCTGGCAGTCGGCAGCCCCACGCAGCCGGAGCCCGCCGACCCCCCAGCGGGGGTCAGCCAGCTGGGTGCCGACCTGTTCGCGCTGGTCGCGCAGGCAGTCAAGGCTGGCCTCGACCCTGAGCTGGAGTTGCGTGCCGCCGCACGCCACTACGCGGACCAGGTACGCGACTGGGAGCACAGCCACCGCTGAGGCCGAGGCCGCCCCGGTTCTGCCGCGTTTGCGGTCACGTGTGGGCAATAGCGGGAGCAAGGTCTGGCCGATCGGGCGATAAGGGGTGATCTCTGGCCCAGACCCCGAGAGGATGACATGACCGACATGCCCGGCTGGGTGGCGCCGCTGGCGGCTACCGCCGTTCTTGCCGCTGTGGCGGCCGGCCCACAGACCGCTCTAGGTGCGACCCGTAGCGCCGCAGCGGCTCACCTGGGTCACAGCGGGACCGCGGTGGGCGCGCCCGGCTACGCCCCCGTTGTCGCGACCGCAGGCCGCTGTCCCGGGCCGGGCCCGCTGCATCCGCTGACCGCTTACGTGCTCGGCTACTACTCGGGCACGGTGACGCCGATCGACGCCGCCACGGGCACGGCCTTGCACCGGATCCGTGTGGGGTCAATGCCTGAGGACATCGCGGCAACCCCGGACTGCAAGACCGTCTACGCGGTCAACACCAATTCGGGCACGGTGACGCCGATCCGCACCGCCACAGACACCGCCCTGCCCCCGATCAAGGTCGTGGGAAACCCGGTGCAAATCGTGATCACCCCGGACGGCTCCACCGCCTATGTGACCGACAGCTCTGGCAACAGAGTGACACCGATCCGCACCGCCACCAACACGGCCCTGCCCCCCATCAAGGTCGGGGATGGCCCGAGTGCCATCGCGGTCACCCCGGACGGCAAGACCGCCTATGTGGCCAACAGCGGTTCGACAACGGTGACTCCGATCGACACCGCCACCAACCGGGCCCTGCGGCCGGTCAAGGTGGGCCCGAATCCTTCGGAGGTCGCGGTCACCCCGGACGGCAAGACCGCCTACGCCGTCGCGGGACGCGGGGTGACGCCGATCCGGACGGCCACCAACACCGCCCTTCCCCCGATCAAGATCGGGGGAGGCCTGGTCGAAATCGTGATTACCCCGGATGGCAAGGCCGCCTATGTCGGCGGCTATCTCCGGAACACAGTGACGCCGATCGACACTGCCACCAACACGGCCCTGCCACCGGTCAAAGTGGGGGATGGGGGTGCGATCGCCATCGTGTTCGCCACCCGGTAGTGCGCTAGCAGCCACCGGGGGCCCGGCTGAGTACCCGCCCGGCCCCCCGGCTGGCTGACTATGGCGGCGCCATCGGACCTGACCAACCACACCCCGGCGGCAATAAGCAGTTGCAGGCCAGTGGCTCTGGTCGTGAGGATCGCAGCGTGGAGAGCGCGATCGAGGCACGTGGACTCGTCAAGGTCTTCCGGACAGCCAGGCGCGCCACCGGACTGCGGGCGACGCTGCGCTCGCTGGTGGCGCCGGACATGGTCACCAAGACGGCGGTGGCCGGAGTGTCGTTCTCGGTAGCGACCGGAGAACTCCTCGCACTGCTCGGGCCGAACGGTGCCGGGAAGTCCAGGAGGGCAGGCTGGAGGCGTTCCTGCTCCGGCCAATGCCCGTCTTCCGGCAGCTCCAGCTGGTGGACTTCCCAACCAATGCCCTCGGCGACATCCTCGTCGGCATTGCGATGTTCGCCGCCGCGGTGTGGCGTATCGACCTGCACTGGACCGCGGCCCGGGTCGCCTACGCGGTCGCCGGGCTCGTCGGTGGCGTGCTCATGGAGGGTGCGATCTTCACCACGATCGCCAGCTTCCTGCTGCGGTTCCCCGCCACCTCGGCCTGGAACGTCTGGGTCGAGGAGATGCTGAGCACGTTCGGCAACTACCCGCTGAGCTTCCTGCCCAGGCTGGTGGGCGGCGTCTTCACCTTCGTCCTGCCGCTGGCCTTCATCGCGTACTTCCCGGCCGCGGTGCTGACCGGCCACACCAGCGGACTCGGTGTCCCGGCCGCGGTCGCGGCGGCCGCGCCCCCGATCGGGCTCGCGGCATTCGCCGGCTCCCGGCTGCTGTGGAACGCCCGGCTGCGCCACTACACCGGGGTGACCGGCTAGCGGGTTCCCTGAGGCGGCTGAACACGCTGCGCGGCCCCGGCATGCCGGGAGCAAGATCCGGCCCATCGGGCAATAAGGGGTGAATGCCTGAGTCCAGATCAGAGAGGACGACATGACTGACATGGTGCGACAGGAACGCGGGCCTTCCACGCCCGGCGCAGACGCGAGCGGCCATGCTCCGCGGACCACCCGGTCGTTGCGTATGGCGGGGGATTGCGGCCGGGTGCCCGGCCGGAAGCGGCGGCTGGGACGCTGGTGGCCCGGCTGGGTGGCGCCGCTGGCAGCCGTTGGCGCCGCAACCGCAGTGGCGGCCGCCCCGCAGGCCGCTGTTGGCGCCGCCCATGGCCCTGCAGCGGTCCTCCGGGCTGATATCGCGGCAGCGGCCGCACGGGGCTCCCTCCCCGCTGCCGTGGGGCACTGTTCCCGGCCAGGCCCGCAGGGCACACTGACCGCCTACGTGGTGAACAACGAGTCAGGCACGGTGACACCGATCGACACCGTCACCAACAAGGCCTTGCGCCCGATCAAGGTCGGCCGGTTGCCCGCAGGGGCCGCGGTCACCCCCGACTGCCGGACGCTCTACGTGGTCAATACCGCTTCGAACACGGTGACGCCGATCCGCACGGCCACGGACACCGCCCTGCCCCCGATCAAGGTCGGCGGGGGCTCTCAGACAGTCGCGATCAGCCCCGACGGCAAGACCGCCTATGTGGCCGGGGTTGGCGTTGTGACGCCGATCGACACCGCCACCAACAAACCCCTGCCCCGGATCAGGGTGAAGCAGGGTTCCGGCCCCATCGCGATCACCCCGGACGGCAAGACCGCCTACATGATCGACGACACCTCTGACATGGTGACACCTATCGACCTGGCCACGAAGACGGCCCTGGCCCCGATCAAGGTCGGGTTCGCCCCGATCTGGATCGCGATCACCCCGGACGGCAGGACCGCCTACGTGGCGAACTACTACGGGGGCTCGGTGACGCCGATCGACACTGCCACCAACAAGGCCCTGCCTCAGGTCAAGGTCGGGGCGAGCCCGGACGACATGGCGTTCACCCCGGACAGCAAGACCGTCTACATAGTCAACTCCGACGACAACACGGTGACGCCAATACGGACCGCTACCAACACGGCCCTGCCCCCGATCAAGGTCGGGGCGCTGCCCGGTGGCATCGCGATGAGCCCGGACGGCAAGACCGTCTATGTGGGCGCCCAGGTAGGCAGGACCGGTCCGGACATAGTGACGCCGATCCGCACGGCCACCAACACGGCCCTGCGTCCGATCAAGGTCTCCTCGCCTGCGGGTCTGATGGCAATCACTCCGAACGGCGCTGCCGCTTACGTCGTCGGCTACACCGGGGACACAGTGATGCCGGTCAACCTCACCACCAGGACGGCCCTGTCCGCCATCAAGGTCGGGCAGGGGCCGGGATGGATCGTGTTGGCGATCCGGTAACCCAACCCAGGAACCAGTCGGGGTGGTTGGTCAGGCCATCCCGACTGGGCAGTTTTGCCCATGGCGCCGCCGGTGTGCCAGCCCCATCTTTTGGGAGCAAGGTCTGCCACATCGGGGGATTGAGGGTGGACCCAAAGTCCGGACACGGGAGCCATCCATGACTGACACGCGGCGGCCGGCCATATCCGACGGCGCCGACCCTGGTGTCGGCGACGACGCTGCCCTGATCACTCGGTCGCTGCACACACCCGAGTACTTTGGCGCACTGTTCGACCGGCATGCGCCAGCGATCAGCCGGTACATCACCCGGCGCCTAGGGCCCGATGCCGCCGACGACCTGGTCGCGGAGACGTTCCTGGTGGCATTCCGCAAGCGGGGCCACTATGACGCCGAACACACTGATGCACGGCCGTGGCTGTATGGCATCGCCACCCGGCTCATCGCACGTCAGCGGCGCGACGAGGTGCGGTTCTTCCGGGCCATCGCCCGTACCGGGGTGGACCCCGCGGCTGGCCCGGTGGCCGAGGAGGTCACCGACCGGGTGGCCGCGCAGGCGGCCCGCTGTGAGCTGGCGGCCGCCCTGGCCGGGCTATCCCAGGCCCAGCGTGATGTCCTGCTGCTGGTCGCGAGCGGGCTGGCCTACGAGGAGGCGGCGATCGCGCTGGCGGTGCCTGTCGGCACGGTGTCGTCGCGACTGGTCCGCGCCCGCCGCAAGGTCCGTGAAGCACTCGGTGGGCAGGATCCCAGGCACCCCGGAGAGGAGGCCGCGTGATGGACGAGATGAAGGAGCTCAAGGATTTTTGTGACGCAGTGCCATCACCGGACGCTCAGCGGCTGGCTACGGCGCGGGCACGGCTCAGCGACGCCATTGCCGGGAGCCAGACCCTGGCCAGCCGAGCCAGGCGGGGGCCTCGGCTGGCCATCGCGTCCTGGCGGGGTGGCCGGCAGTGGCCGGGCTGGATGGTGCCGCTGGCCGCCGCTGCCGCGGCCGCCGCGGTGATAGCCGGCACTCAGACCGCGGTCGATGCCTTCGGTGGCCATGCGACCTCACGAGGGCAGGCCCAGGAGGCAGGACAGTGTCCCAGGCCTGGCCCGCGGCACCCGCTGACCGCCTATGTCGGTAACTGGGCCTCGGACGCGGTGACACCGGTCGACGTGACCAGCGGCAGGGCCCTGCCCGCGATCAGGGTCGGGCAGCATCCGCAGGACATCGTGGTCACCCCAGATTGCAAGACCGTCTACGTCCTCCAGGACACGTATACCGGCGGCCACGTCACCGGCCCCAGCACAGTGACACCGATCCAGACCGCCACCGATAAGGCCCTTCCCTCAATCAAGGTGGGCAGTGGCGCCTTCGTCTTGGCGGTCACCCCGAATGGCAGGACCGTCTATGTGGTCAACAGCAGTTCGAACAGCGTGACGCCCATCGACACCGCCACGAACAGGGCACTACCTCCGATCACACTGCCCCGCGGCCAGATGCGGGGAACGGCCGCAATCGTGGTCGCCCCGGACGGGAAGACTGCCTATGTCCTTCGCGGCCGGCAGGCATCGGCCACGGTGACGCCGATTGACACCGCCACCAACAGTGCCCTGCCCCCGATCAGGCTGCCGCCGAGCTATGCCATGGCGGTCACCCCCGACGGCAGAACCCTCTACATCATCGGTGGAACCACGTCGGTCACGGTGACGCCGATCGATACCGCAGCACACAGGGCACTGCCTCCGATTCGGATGGCGGGAGGTGCTCATGACATCGCTGTCACCCCGGATGGCAGGACTGCCTACGTCACCAATCCCTCCAGGGGCACGGTGACGCCGATTGACACCGCCACGAACATGGCCCTGCCCCCAATCAGCCTGGGCGCGCCCTACCCTTCGTACCTTGTGATCACCCCAGATGGCAGGACCGCCTACGCCATCAGCTGGACCCAGCACACGGTGACACCGGTCGACCTCACCACGAGGAGAGCACTACTCCCGATCAGGCTGGCAGGCCGCGCTGGCTACCAGACAGTCGCCGTCGCCCCGGATGGCAGGACCGTCTACGTCACGAACTCCGGTTCGGACACGGTGACGCCGATCCGCACCGCCACCAACACGGCCCTGCCCTCGATCAAGGTCGGGGTATCCCCACAATCGATCGCGTTCGCCATCCGGTGACCCAGCAACCAGTGCTCGCAAGTGGGCCCAGCCCACACCCGAGAGGCCATCATGTCTGATGCGTTGTGGCAGGCATCCGTACCTGCCGATGACGGCCGTCACCCCGACGGCGACGCTACGCTCATCGCCCGGTCGATACGGGCGCCGGAGTGTTTCGGGGCGCTGTTCGACCGGCATGCGCCAGCGATCAGCCGGTACATCACCCGGCGCCTGGGACCCGATGCCGCCGCCGACCTGGTCGCGGAGACGTTCCTGGTGGCGTTCCACAGGCGGCACCGCTTCGACCGCACACACACTGACGCGCGGCCATGGCTGTACGGCATCGCCACCCGGCTCATCGGACGGCACCGGCGCGACGAGGTACGGCTGTTGCGCACCATCGCGCGGACCGGGGTGGACCCCGCGGCGGGCCCAGCAGCCGGGGGAGCCACCAGCGGCCAGGAAGCCGCGCAGGCAACAAGCCGCGAACTGGCGGCCGCCCTGGCGGGGCTCTCGCACGCCCAGCGCGACATCTTGCTGCTGGTGGCAAGCGGGCTGGGCTATGACGAAACGGCTCTGGCGCTGGCGGTGCCCCCAGGCGCGGTGCCGTCGCGGCTGGCCCACGCCCGCCACATGGTCCGGAAGTCGCTCGGCGGCCAGGATCCCACGCACCCGGGAAAGGACGCCGCGTGATGGACGAGATGGAGCGACTCAGCGACATGTGCGAGGCGGTGCCGCCACCTGACACTCATCGTCTGGTGAGGGCACGAGCCCGGCTCGACGCCGCCATCGCCCAGAGCCGGCGTCCAGCCAGCAGAGCCGCATGGCGGACTCGGATGGCCGCTTTCTCACTCCATGGGCGCACGTGGTCAGGCTGGGTGACGCCGCTGGCTGCCGCGGCCGCGGCAGCCGCCGTGATAGCCGGCACGCAGGCTGCGGTCAGTGCGTTCGGCGGGCCCCCGCAAGCCCGGAGCGCCGAGCGGTGTCCTCGGCCAGGCCCACGGCACCCGCTGACCGTCTACGTCGCCAGCTATTCCTCGCGGATGGTGACGCCGATCGATGTCGCCACGAGTACACCCCTGTCT
>DASYYE010000155.1:0-1755 GCA_035946955.1 Streptosporangiaceae bacterium
CGGGCGGTCGCTCCCAGCCGGGCCCGCCAGCACCCCGCACGCCTCATCGGGGTGGTCGGTGCGGGCATGGGCCACAATCTTGTCGTACAGGTCTCTTGGTATCGCGAGCACGCGCTCAGGCTAGTGCCTGGACCAGTGACTCCTGGACGGCGCCGAGCCAGGCATAGACCTCGTACGCGGCCCATTGCGGGTCATCGGCGCGCAGCCGCCCCCACTGCTCCTCGAACTCCTCGGTGACGCCCAGCCGGACGCCGAGGGCGAGGCGGACGTCGTTCAGGGCCTTGAGCCAGGCGTGGGCCTGGTCGTTGGTGAGCTGGATCTTGCCGCCGGACTCGGGCAGCGTGTCCAGCATCTCCTGGGCGGCCTGCTGCTTGGCGCTGCGCAGCGAGGACTCGGTGAACTTGCGGAACTCGCCCGCGGCGTCTGGATCGTCGCGGTACCCGTCGGGCAGCAGCCGGGCCAGCACGGGGTCGTCCGGGGTCTGCGGCTGGTCCGCACCGGTGAACTCGGCGTCCCACGCCAGCAGGTCGTCGGGCTGGCCCGGAGGCGGGCCGTCCGGGGCGATCAGCGTCATGACCTGGCCGACCAGGCTACGCAACAGGGATGCCTCAGCGGGGGCGAGCCCGGCGCGCACGCCGCCGCCCCGGGTGGGCCGGAAGGGATCCATCCGGGCGCGCTGACCGCGCTTCCGGCTAGCTGTCGTGCTGCACGGTGGCCCACAGGCCGTATCCGTGCAGTATCTCGACGTTGTGCTCCATCGCCTCTCTGGCCCCGGCGGCGACCACGGCCTTGCCCTTGTGGTGCACGTCGAGCATCAGCCGGGTGGCCTTCTTCTTGGGGTAGCCGAAGACCTGCTGGAACACGTAGGTCACGTAGGTCATCAGGTTGACCGGGTCGTTCCACACGATGGTGACCCAGGGCTTGTCCGTTACCGGATTGTCTGCGGACCGCGGAAGATCCACCTCAGCGGGCGCCGTGCTCACAACTACACACCTCCCACTACGTAGTCTTCCACCTGTGACGAATTCGGTGAACCACCAGTCCCAGGCTGGGGCTGATTCGCTCGGGACCGCCCAGCCCGAGACTGCCCTGCTGACCGACCACTACGAGCTGACCATGCTGCAGGGATCGCTGCGCAGTGGTGCGGCCCACCGCCGAGCCATCTTCGAGGTCTTCGCCAGGCACCTGCCGCACGGCCGCCGGTACGGTGTCGTGGCCGGCACCGGGCGGCTGCTTGAGGCCATCGAGCGGTTCCGCTTCAGCCCGGCCGACCTGGAGTTCCTGGGCGGCGCGGGCATCGTAGACCCGCTGACGCTGGCGTTCCTCGAATCGTACCGGTTCAGCGGCAGCGTATGGGGTTACTCCGAGGGTGACTGTTACTTCCCCGGCTCGCCGATTGTGGTGGTCGAGGGCCCGTTCGCCGAGGCGGTGCTGCTGGAGACCATCACGCTGTCCATCCTCAATCACGACTGCGCCATCGCGTCGGCCGCGTCCCGGATGGTGACCGCGGCCGGCGACCGCCCGCTGATCGAGATGGGCTCGCGGCGGACCCACGAGTGGGCCGCGGTGGCCAGCGCCCGGGCCGCCTACATCGCGGGCTTCGCGTCCACGTCGAACCTGCGGGCGCGGTTTGACTATGGCGTTCCCAGCGCGGGGACCAGCGCGCACGCGTTCACGCTGGTACACGACAGCGAGCGGCACGCGTTCGAGACCCAATTGGAGTCCCTGGGCACGGCGACCACATTGCTCGTGGAC
>DASYYE010000156.1:0-5714 GCA_035946955.1 Streptosporangiaceae bacterium
CGCCGCGCAGCTCAAGCCCAGCCTGGAAACGGTCTTCCTCACACTGACGGGACGGGAGTACCGGGAATGACCACGACCCCAACGCAGACGCGGACCGCCACGCCAGCCAGCACCGCCACCGCGGCTGGGCAGAGCACAGCCCCCGCCCCTGCGGCGATCATCGAACTGATCGAAAGTGCTCCGACTCCCTCGCCGACCCTGGCGAAGACCTTCGCGGCGATGATGGCGCGCGAGTTCCGGGTGCTGCGCAGGAACGCGATCTCCCTGTTCACCCGGGCGGTCATGCAGCCCCTGCTCTTTGTGTTCGTGTTCACCTACGTCATGCCGAAGATCGGCGGCGGGATCATGCTCGGCGGCGCTGCTGCGAGCGCCGCGGCTGCCCGCGCGGGCGCCATCCATAGCTCGGTCAACTTCGCGACGATCCTGGTCCCTGGGCTGATGGCCTCCATGCTGCTCATGCAGGGGATCATGGCGGTGACCTTCCCGCTGGTGATGGAGTTCTCCTGGCAGCGGACCATCGAGGACCGGGCGCTGGCACCAGTGCCGATCCGGGTGCTCGCGGTCCAGAAGATCGTCGCGGGCGCGGCCCAGTCATTTATCGGCGCGCTCATCGTGTTCCCCATCGTCCTGGTGGTGCACGCGGCGGGCCAGGCACCCCACGTGCACGTGACCAACTGGTTCCTGCTCGCGTTCATTCTGGTCATGGCCTCGTTGCTCACCGCCGCGCTGGGGCTCCTGCTCGGCACGCTCATGGACCCGCGCAAGATGCAGATGCTGTTCGCGGTGATCCTGCTGCCAGCGACCATGCTGGGCTGTGTGTATTACCCCTGGTCGGCACTGCAGCACATCCGCTGGCTGCAGATCGCGGTCCTGCTCAACCCGATGGTGTACATGTCGGAGGGGCTGCGGGCCGTGCTCACCCCGGGGACCGGGCACATGCCGATGTGGGCGATCCTGCTGGTGCTCGTTGGCGGCACGGCCGTGTTCGGCTACTTCGGCGCGCGGACGTTCACCAGACGGGTGCTCAACTAGCGCGAGCCTTAGTCGGCGGCGTCGGGGGCTGGGCGGATGCCCGCGGCCCACTTGTCTTCGATGCGCCCGAACCGCCAGATGGCAAGCGCCGCGGCCCAGGTCAGGACGAACAGGCCCACGATCATGAACCCGAGGGTGTTGATGTTGAGCGAGGACACCCAGTGCCAGAACGGGCCGCCCAGGCCATACTCCTGAGCCACCAGGCTCAGCACCTCGGCGGTCCCGATCAGCAGGGCGATCGCCACCGACAGACCGGTGATCGTCAGGTTGTAGTACACCTTGCGGACGGGCTTGGAGAATGCCCAGCCGTAGGCGAAGTTCATGAACGAACCGTCCAGCGTGTCGAACAGGCTCATGCCAGCGGCGAACAGGACCGGCAGGCACAGGATCGCGTACCACGGGATGCCTGAGGCGGCCCCGGAGCCGGCGAGCACGAGCAGGGCCACCTCGGAGGCGGTGTCGAACCCCAGGCCGAACAACATCCCCACCGGGTACATCTGCCAGGGGCTGTTGATCGACCTCATGAGCCTGCCAAAGACCCGGTTCATCAGCCCGCGTGAGTTGAGCTGCGCCTCCAGCGCCTCCTCGTCGAACACGCCACGGCGCATGTCGCGGAACACCCGCACGATCCCGGCCAGGATCACCACGTTGATCGCGGCGATGACGTACAGGAACGTGCCTGAGACACCCGTGCCGACCACGTTGGTGACCTGGTGCAGCGTGGAACCGCTCTGTTTCACGGGGCCGACCAGCGCCTTGACCCCCAGCGACAGCAGCAGGGCCAGGACGAACACGACCGTGGAGTGCCCGAGGGAGAAGAAGAAGCCCACGGACAGGGGCCGCTGGCCACTGCCCATGAGCTTGCGGGTGGTGTTGTCGATCGCGGAGATGTGGTCCGCGTCAAAGGCGTGGCGCATGCCCAGGGTGTACGCGGCCACCCCGACGCCCACGCCAAAGGTCTTGGTCCCCAGGCTGTAGTGACCAGGCACGACAACCACCAGCAGGGTGAACCAGCCCAGCACCGTCAGGCCGACGACGGTAAGTGCCATGCCAGCGGCGCGGGCCCACTCGGGTCCGGTCAGGGCATGCCGGATCCGGCTGAAGCGGGAGGAGGTGCCGGTGCCGTGCGGGACTGTGGCACTGCTGTCCATGCGTATCCCCTCGCGACCACGGTGCGCGACGCACCGCTAGACGCACATCATCCCTAGTTGCGAGATCTCCTAGTTGCAAAAATCCTCAGTTGCAAAATACAGCTATTGCAACTTAGTCGCAATAAGAGCCCGGCCCGCGGCCCCAGGGGGTGGTGTGCAGGATCCGAGCGGTCGCGGAGCCCGAGGCGTGCGCGGGATCCGAGGGGGTGCGGAACCCGAGGCGTGCGCAGGATCGGGGGCGTGTGCGGGATCCGAAGGGTGCGGAACCCGAGAGGTGTGCAGTCAGATCGTCAGGTGGCGTGTCCGAGCAGTCGCTTGATCTCGGCCACCTCGCTGATCACGGTATCGAGCATCGCGATGACCCTGGGAAGCGGGTTGGGCTGCCCCCAGAAACGCACCACCTCCTGGACTTCCCGGAGCCAGAAGGCCTCTTCCTCACCCTCGGGGACCTTCCGGCCGAGGCTGCGCGCCAGTGGGATGAAGCCATCGCCAACCCGCCGCGTCTGGTGCCTGACCACGAGCGCGCTGAGCATGGGCTGGCCGTGGTCCACCTCGTATGCGCTGATGTGGCCCAGCGTCTCACCGATCCCCCGGTAGCGCGGCCCACGCCACTGGGCCTCCTCGGGGTCCACGGCCTGGCAGAGTTCGCCGTAGGTGATGCGGGCATCCAGCGGGTGCTCAGGGTCGGCCTGCGTCGCGCGCTCGATGAGGTAACGCCGTACCTCTTGCTCAAGCGGCCCAAGCGTGATCAATTCTTCCTCCAATGACTCACCCCGGGGAGTGAGTACGGTCCACCGTCCCAACGACTCAGGAATTTACCCGTGAGTACGCGGGTAACCCCAGCCAGCCCCGACATTGCAGCTTCCAGTGCACAATCGCACAAGACGAGGCCTGGCCTCAGCAGCGTCTCAGCACGTCAGGAGCTGGTCACGGGCGCGGGGCAGGTCGCCAGCGGACAAAATGCAAAGGTTTGCGCGACCGTTTGCAGGCCATTCATTTTTTCCGTGGCCAATCGCAGTTCACCAAGTCCGCCCGAAACGTCCTTATTCATCCGTGCTGGCGCGCTGATAGCTGCCGGGAGTGATGCCATAGCAGCGGCTGAACCACCGGGTCAGGTGGGACTGGTCGGCGAAGCCGGCCTCCGCGGCGGCCTCGCTCAGTGGCCGCCCCTGGGCGATCAGCCGCCGGGCGGTGCGGAGCCGGAGCATCCGCTGATAGTCGCTGGGCGCGACGCCATACACGGAGCGGAACGCGCGGTGGACCGCGAACCGGCTGCGGCCGGCTGCTGCCGCCAGGTCTTCGGCGGTCACGTCCTGGCCGTAGGTGTCGTGGATGAACTGCCGGGCGCGCCTGGCCACCCATTCCGCACCGGCCGGGACGGTGTCGGCAGCGGGGAGGCGTGGCCGGGCGGTGGCACGGCGCACGAGACCGGCGACGGCGGACGCGAGCAGTTCGTCACGCCGCAGCGCCGCGGCCCTGCCGACCAGCGCCTGGTGCAGTACCCGCAACCGCCGGGCAAGCACAGGGTCGTCCAGGACCGGGTCGGCGAACAACGGGAGCGCGGCGCGCTGCCCGGTGATGTCCGCGATGACGTCGGCCACCAGGTCCGGTCCCAGGTGGAGCATCCGGTAGGTGAACCCGGACCGGTCATAGGCGCGGCCGTCATGGGGGTCGTCGGGGTTGAGGGCCATGACCATACCGGCGGCGCTCGTGTTGACCCAGCCACGGCAATGGAAGGTCTGCGCCCCCTCCTCAGTGACGCCAAAGGAGTAGGTCTCGTGGCTGTGCTGGTGGTAGACGTGCTGCTCGAAGTGCGCGTGCATGGCTTCGAGGGGCTGGTGCGTGGAGCGCCAGTACCGGCTCCAGTCGCGGGCCATGACCCCATTGTCGCCAATGCGGCAGCGCACCAGCGTTCAAGACCACTCACGGCTCCCCCGGGCAGAGTGGGTCCATGCGGTTCAACACCAAGATCGCCATAGCTGTCCAGACCCGTCTCGCCGCCTGGCAGAAGCTCAACGTCACCGCGTTCCTCGCGAGCGCGGTCGCCGGTGGCATCCCCGAGGTCATCGGGCAGCCTTACGAGGACGGCGCGGGCCAGCGCTACCTCGCAATGTTCCGCCAGCCAGTGCTGGTCTTCGCGGCCGAAGGCCCCACCCTCGCCAAGGCGCACCGCCGGGCGCTGGCGCGCGAGCTGGCGACTGCCGTCTACATCGAGGAGATGTTCAAGACCGGGAACGACGACGACAACCGCGCGGCGCTCCGCACCGCCCCGGCCGACGCACTGCCCCTGGTGGGCCTTGCCGTCTACGGACCGAAGAACGCCGTCGACAAAGTCTTCGAGGGCATCCCGCTCCATCCTTGATGCCCGCCAGCCTGAGCAGCAGAGCGGCCGGCCCAGACGCTGGGGCTTGGGCCGGCCACCTCTGCGTACCTGGCCGGCTGGTCAGCTGTCCGGCGCGCTCGGCTGCATGACGGTGAACGTGGCGCCCTGGGGGTCACAGATGGTCGCCATCCGGCCGACCGGCGTGTCGAATGGCTCGGTGATCACCGCGCCGCCCAGCTTGGCCGCTTTCGCCGCAGCCTCGTCCACGTCCTCGACCGCGAAGTACACGTGCCAGTGGTTGGGTATGCCCGGCGCCTGCGGCGCGGTGCTGCCACCGACCTGTGCGTCCCCGGCGTGGAACAGGGTGTACTCGTCGCCGCCACCCATGTCCATGGTGGAGGTGGTCAGGCCGACCACCCTCTCGTAGAAGGCCGGTGCCGAGGGGTCGGTGGTGATGAGCTCGTTCCAGATGACGGTTCCTGGCTCGTTCACCAGCGAAGCCCCGATGTGGGTGTTGGCCTGCCACAGGCATACCCCGGCACCGCTCGGGTCCATGACGTAGGCCATCCGCCCGGCGTCCATCACGTCCATGGGAGGCATGGCTACCTGGCCGCCGGCCGCCGCGACCTTGGCGACCGCGTCGTCGACCGAGTCGACCGCCAGGTAGGTGTTCCACATCGCGGGTGCACCAGCGGTCTTCATGTCCGGTGGCTGGGGCGCGATAGCGGCGATGTGGTGGCCGTCGACCGTGGCCATCGAGTAGGTCGGCCCGTCCGGCATCGGCTGGTCGTCGAAGTCCCAGTCGAACATCTCGCCGTAGAAGACCTTGGCGGCCTCCGGGTCACTGGTCTGCAGGTCCACCCAGTTGGGCGTCCCCTGCGTATACGAAGTGCGTTCCGGCATGACTAACTCCCTCTCCCTGGTGAGTTGCGAGGTCCAGATGGGCCTTGCGGCCGGTGGAAGCGGTCGGGCGGTCCATCGCTGGGGTGCCCGGAGCGACATCGACTGGGTCGGTGATCAGCGCGAAGGTCTCGCCCGGACCCGGGGGGCACGTGGACGGACTCCTCAACCGTCATCGAACGGCTCCTCCAGCGGTCTACTGATTTGTGACATTCAGCGCATCACGGACCAGTTGGCCCAGCTCATGCGTACAAACGATCCGAGTTCCGCCCGCAGGTGCAGCCATACCCCGGCTCACCAGGAAACTA
>DASYYE010000157.1:0-33306 GCA_035946955.1 Streptosporangiaceae bacterium
GTCCCTGTCGTACTCATCGACGTAGTCGATCCCACCTCACGTGAGGGCGGCCGGTATCCCCCCTGACGGGTGAAGAAGCCCCCGGCTCCTCAGCTCAAGACCTTTGCCTTGCCTTGCTCCCCTCCTAGCGGGGGGTCCGTCGATGAGAACTCTTCCTAAGCTCCCGCCATCGTGGCCCCGGTACGTCACCCATCGCGGGTGATCACATGGCTATGGCTTCCTGCTGGCGCGCCGGGCCGGATGCCGCGGCTGGTGCCTGGGCACCTGCCGCCGCTGCCCCTCGCCCGATGGCCGGAAGCCTGCAACAAGGCGGGCGACGAGGGTCGCCAGGAACACCTGGCCAGCAAGCGCCTCAATAACCGCAATAGCACGCCCACCATCGCTGGCGGCAGTGAAATCGCCGTAACCGAGAGTGGTCAGCGTGGTGAAACTGAAGTACTGGAACGTCTGGGTGTTGCCGGCTTCCCGGTCCACGAAGAACGAGCTCCCACTCAAATGCTGCATTGCCGCGTACAAAGCGGCAAACATCAGCCCGACGATCAGGTAGGCGCTCAGCGCACCATAAATGCTCTGGATAGTGACCGTGGGCCGGGCCAGCACACGCCGCACGATGAGGACCGCCGACAGGAGCAGCACCAGCCCCTTCCAGACGTCGGAAATGCCATAGCCCGTCCTCGTGCCGGTCAGCGCCGCCAGCATGGCCCCGACCGAGCCGACCGCCACGACGGCCCCGATCAGCGTCGTCCGCTGCCGGCCCAGTGGAGACGTGCGGAGCGCGAGCAGCACAACTAGGGCGAACAGGACTACCTGAAGGGGTTCGGAGAGCTTGGTGAAGCTGAATGCCGACCCCAGATAGCTGAGGAGCAGCATCAGCAACAGCAGGCCGTAGCGGCCGCCTGGCTGCGGCTGACCCGGTTTACGGCGATGTGACCGGCACCCAGTGAGAGCTGAGGGCGTCAGTCGACGCGCTCGCTGACCTGTGTTCCGTCCTGCCACGCAGTGGCGCCCGCGCGCGCCGCTGTCTTGGCTCGCTCCCAGTTCTGCTTGGCTAGCTCGCTTGGCGGAGTCTCCATGTCCTGGACCCAGCGACGGGTAGCCGAAAACAGGTGCGAACTGCCGACCGCGATACCCGCGAGCACCAGCATGGCGCCGGCTCCGACGAGCACCGCGCCGGTGATCAGCGGGCCGGACTGCAGTTGTGGTACGGCGCTGCGGTTCTCGGTGTCACTCATGGCATCCGTCCCTCCGCGTTGGGCTAGTGGTCGTCAGTTTCGCCATCAGCGGGACGCCCGGGCATCCTCCCCCAGGGGTGACCCCCGGTCCCGCGCAGCCTTACACCCTCACCCGTGGCCAGGCAGGCGGCCCGCGGCGGAGCGCTGGCCCGCCAGCTCAGCGGAGCAGCCGGAGGGTTTGGCTGGCGACGCCGACGGCGACCGTCTGGCCCCACGTGAGATTGACGGCATCGCCCTCGACGCCGTCACCGAATGCGACCAAGCGGTCTGACTCAACGACGATCGTCATGACCGCCCCGGTCACCAGGCTGCCCTCGGTCAATGACACCCGGGTCAACGGCGACGGCCAGGCCTCCCGGACAAACCAGGCGAGGCGTTGCTCGGCGGGTGCCGGCATCACCAGCGTGCTGTGCCGTTCGAGCCACGCCGAACGTGCCCAGCCGGTCGCGCCGGTCCCCGTCGAGATGATCACCCCCGATGAAGCCTGGTGCTCGGCTGCGCCGTCTGGGAGACGCAGCGAGTAACGGGCGGTCTGATGGCTCGGGTGCCCTACATAGATCTCGTTGAGCCCGTGCAGGGACTGGCCGTCGTCCGTTCTCACCTCGGCCATGGTGAGTTCCTCAGTGTCTGTCGCCTGCCCCCGGACGGCCTTGCCCAGCAGTGCGGCGATCGCATCCGGCGCATGCGGCACGAGGATGCCCGGGTTGACCGCGGGGAGCGGATTGACGCCGATGACCGGCTGAGCGCTGAGGTACTTGGCGAGGTTTGCGACAAGACCGTCCTGGCCGATCGCGACGACGATGTCACCGGGCTCGAACAAGAAGCGGGGCAGGTCGGCTCGCTCGATCATCCCGCGTCGCCAGTCCGGCGGAATCGCGGAGGTGACGGTGGCGATGGCGCGCTGCGTGGCCTCATGGCGGCTTTCCACGTCCTCGGCGTCTCGGCCACGGCTGGAGAGGAAGAAGGCGGCCTGCCCACGGGTGCCATGCCGGTCGAGCAGTTCCTGCCATTGCGTCCGGCGGTGGACGAGCACCGCGCGCGGTGCGAGGGTCATCGCTGCGTTTCTTCATCAACAGCGCCTGCCTGGACCGCGTCGGTGGTGGCCAGCCGGGTGAGGAGCGGTGTGAGCAAGTCAGGCGTGAGTATGAGGTTGCCGATGTGCGGCAGGCGGCCAGCCAGGTCCCTGGCGGCCATCGCCAGCAACGTGGCCTGAGGTGTGCTGCGGTAGGCGGCAACCAGTGACGCCTCGGCGACGGCCTTGGCTTGGCCAAGCGCCTGGGTTCCGGCCGCCCGCGCTTCGGCGAGCCGCTGTTCGCGGCTTGCCGCCGCCGCTGCCTCGATCCGGTCTGCCTCAGCGGCATCCTCGGCCTGACGGCGGGTGTTCACGCCATGCTGCTGGATGAGCTGTTCCTGGCGCCGTGCCAGCTCGATCTTGTTCTGCAGTTCGTTTTCGGCGATGGCGCGCTCGTGCTCCACCGCGCTGGCCCGGCGTTCATAGGTTGCCCGGTCTGCTTCCTGCTGGATCTGCTCGCGGGTGGGGGTCTGGAGCGCCTTCTCTACCTCAGGTTCGGGCCGGATGGCGATCACTCGAGCGCCGATGACCGCGATTCCCGTCTCGGCCAGGCGTGCGTCGGCGGTGAGCCCTCGCATGATCTGGTCGCGGATCACCGCCACACCATCGGCCAGGACACCAGCCAGCGGCCGGCCCGCAATGAGGCCGAGTACCTGCTGCTGAGCGGTTTCGGTGAGGAGTCCAGCCACCTGCTCCAGTGGCGTGCCACGCCAGCGGCCGGTCTCGGGCTGGATGGCGAAGTCGACACGTGACGACGCAACCTCGGGGTCAGTCACCCGGAACGTCACACTGGCCTGCACGGCGATGTCCTGGAAGTCCGACGTGCGGGCGTGGAACATCAGTGACAGGTCACGGTCATCCACGGGGACCTCGGAGATCACCGCGCCGAGCGGGCTGAAGAAGAACGAAACCGCTGGCCCGTCGTGTAGCAGCTTCCCCTGGCGCTGGTGCCGGATGTGCATGGTCGCGGTTCCCCGCAGGTGACGGACGAGCGGGTAGGACTTGATGTCGGCCATCGGACCACTCCTTCTTTATCGTCGGATTGACGATAAACCTTCTCACAGATTCTCGTCAACTCGACGATTAAGGGCTACGCTGGCCGTGTGGACGTCTACGACCCTCACGCGTACCCGCCGGTGGGTGTCACCGTCGACCTGGTAGTGCTCACGATCCAGGGCGACGGCCTCATGGTCCTGCTCGTCCGCAGGGGCGTGCCACCCTTCCAGGGCGCACTGGCGCTGCCTGGCGGGTTCGTTCAGCCTGATGAGACACTCCCCCAGGCCGCCTCCAGGGAGCTGGCAGAAGAGAGCGGCCTGGCCGACGGCTCGGTGCACCTCGAGCAGCTAGCTACCTATGGCGACCCTGGCCGCGACCCCCGGATGCGCGTGGTCACCGTGGCCTACCTCGCCCTGGCGGCGTCACGGCCCGCGCCGCGGGCGGGCAGTGACGCCGCTGAAGCCTGCTGGCACAGTGTTACCAGCCTGCTGAACGGGGGGCCTTCCCAGCTCGCCTTCGACCACCATCGCATCCTCACCGACGGCGTCGAACGAGCCCGGGCCAAGCTCGAGTACACGCCGCTGGCAGCGACGTTCTGCCCAGCCTCCTTCACCATCGCCCAGTTGCGCCGGGTCTACGAGATCGTCTGGGACACCACCATCGACCCCCGTAACTTCCACCGCAAGGTCACGACCACCAGCGGATTCGTCTCCCCTGCCGAGCGCACGACCGCCGGGGCGCGGGGAAGGCCCGCACAGTTGTACCGCAGGGGCACGGCCGCGTACCTGTATCCGCCCCTGCTCCGCAGCGGTCCCCCTGACCATCAGGCAACCTAGGAGATCCATTAAAGAATTTACGCTATAATGGACATACCATGGCATATACCCAACCATGGGTGGACCCGGCAGATTAAAGGCTTGACCGGGCTGGGTTTGGCGGCCGGCCAAATGTGCTGCTCACAGATGTCGGCCCGCAGCCACTCCGGCCCGCCGATTCGGCCGGTTTTCCTTGACGATTTCATCCACAGGGACAAGGCTGGTGCCGACCCGGGTTGTCACCAGCTGAACCGGATCTTTCCGCTGCTGACGTGGAGGCCGTCCGGACCCGGCGCCCGGGTTCCGCTGTGGAGAAGGCGGCCGGGTAGTCAGCCTCTGTGTCGTTCGAGGTGCGGAGATCGGAAGGGTGGATCCATGAGCCGACGCCTCGCCGCGACGACCGCTGCGGTGGTCCTGTCTTCGGCATTCTTGACCGGCGCTGGTGCGGCAACTGGGTTTGGTGCGCCTGCCACGGCCAGCGCAGCGACCGGGCTCGGCGCATCTGCCTCGGCCCCTGCCAGGTCTCCGGGCGGCACCTGGGGCACCGCGGCACAGATCCCGGGTTTCGCCAGCTTGGACAAGGGTGACGCGGTGATGGGCTCGGTGTCGTGCGCCAACTCGACCACCTGCAGTGCGGGCGGCGCCGTCACCACCGCCGTCACCAGCCAAAACAACCCGTTTGAGCAGGCCTTTGTCGTCAACAGGAAAGCGGGCGTCTGGAAGAACGCACAAGTGGCGCCCGGCATCGCCACCCTGAATGCCGGCGGAAACGCCAAGATCACCTCGGTATCGTGCGCCGCGGCGGGCAATTGCAGCGCCGGCGGGTACTACACCGATGCCGCCGGCCACGCGCAAGGGTTCGTCATCGGCGAGACCAACGGAGGGTGGCACAACGCGGAGGAGGTGCCGGGCCTCGCGGCCCTCAACAGCAACCCCGCCGCGCTCTGGTCGATGTCGTGCGCTGCCGTAGGCGACTGCAGCGCTGGCGGCTTCTACACCGACGCCGCTGGTCACGTGCAGGCCTTCGTCGTCAATGAGACGGGCGGGACGTGGGGCAATGCGGAGGAGGTGCCCGGCACCGCGGCGCTGAACGCCGGCGGGTACGCCAAGGTCTATTCGGTGTCATGCGGCGCGGTGGGCGATTGCGTCGCCGGCGGAATCTACGCGTCAAAGAGCGTCGATGGCATCCCGGTCGCGCAGGCGTTCGTGGCGACCGAGACCAACGGCACCTGGGGCAGCGCGCAGGAGGTGCCCGGCACCGCGGCCCTCAATGGCGGCGGGTACGCCACGGTCGATTCCGTGTCGTGCAACACGGCGGGGAACTGCAGCGCTGGCGGGGAGTACACCACCAGCGCGGCCACCACACAGGCGTACGTGGTCAGCGAGACGAACGGCACCTGGGGCGGCGCGCAAGAGGTGCCCGGCACCGCGGCCCTCAACACGTCCGGGCTGGCAGAGGTCAACTCGGTGTCGTGCGTGACCCCCGGTAACTGCAGCGCGGGCGGGTACTACACCGACACCTCGTTCAGCCAGCAAGCATTCGTCGTCAACCAGACCAACGGCACCTGGGGTAGTGCGGAAGAACTGCCCGGCTTCGCATCCCTCGACACGGGCCTGGGCGGTGGCGCGGTCGCGACCGTCTCGTGCGCCGCGGTCGGCTTCTGCAGCGCCGGTGGCTCCTACACCGACTCCGCCAGCCACAAGCAGGCGTTCGTGGCCAACGAGACCAGCGGTTCCTGGGGCAATGCCGAAGAGGTCCCGGGCACTGGGGCTCTCAACGTCGGGGGGCAGGCCGGCACCCAGTCGATCTCCTGTGCCCTGGGCGGGACGTGCACCCTCGTCGGCCAGCACGCGGACATCAACCAAGAGACACAGGTATTCGGCGCAAGCGAGACCAGCGGGTGAGGGACCGGACGGCAGCGAACAGCGCGACGATCCCGGTGAGGAGAATGAGCATGCGAGGCCCATCCCGGCGCGAACTTCTCGGTGGCGCGGCAGGCGTCGTCGCCGCAGCCGCCCTGCCAGCGCCCATCGGAGCATGGAGCACCACCAGGCGAGTTGGCGCCGCCACACGGCTGTCCACCCGGCCAGCCGCGATCGGTACAGGACTGGCAGGCGCCACTGTAGGCGGCCCCAGCGGCCCCGTTCCCAACGCGCAGACATTTGACGGCTACATCGGTATGCCTCTGGGCACGACACTCCAGAAGATCTACTTCCCGCCCGAGACATTCCCGCAGACGCCACCCGCCAAGATGACGCAGCTCGCCAAGCTCGGCTGCCAGTTCCTGGTCAATATTCAACCGTCAACGGCCATGACATCAACTGAGCAGAATATCGTGGCGCAATGGCTCGCCAGGATGAACAAAACGGGCATGAAGTATGGTGTGGTGCTTTTTTCGGAAAGTAACAACAAGGCTTTCGCCTCGGCCGCGGACTGGCAGGCCTACTGGAGCTTCTACGCACCGGTCGTGCAGAGCGCGGGCGTGTCCTGTGCCTATGACGCGGGGTGCAGCGGCAAGGCATTCGGCCGCGCCGAGGAGTATTTCCCGACCAACCCCAACCCGGATGAGCTGTGGCTGGACTATTACGCCACATCATTCCGTGGCGGCGCACGCCTCGAGCCACTCATCGCGATGGGCCAGTCAATCGGGATCTCCTCCGGCATAGCTGAGTGGGGCTGGACCTCAGGCAACGTCGTGTTCACGCCGATGACCATGCCCTGGTGGAATGAGTACTGCGCCTACCTTGTCCACCTGGCCAGCACTGGTGGGCTGAAGCTGGGCTCGATCTACTTCGACGACATCGCCTTTGGCCGCACAGGTAACTTCATCGGCACTGCCGACGACCTGCGGATCCCCGGGATCCGGAGCGTTTCCCAGGCGATCCAGGCCGGCGGCTAGCCGGCGGGCTGCCTGCGCGCGGTGCGGTAGAGGTCGACCAGTTCGCTGGTGGTGGTGGCGTCTTGGGGGTCCTTGTCGTCGCGCCAATGGCCGGTGAACCGCGGGAACCGCATCGCCAGCCCGGCGTCGTCTTTGATCTGCCCCCAGCCAGCGGTGTAGTTCGGGGACAGGGTCAGCTCGGCGCTGAGGACCTCCAGCACGAGCCCGGGTTCGAACCACACATCGGGCTGCTGGCGGGCGTCGACCCGGGCAGGCCGGTGCGTGCGGGCCAGCGGTGCCAGCCGGGCGGGCAGGGCGGCAAGGTCGGCGTCGGAGAAACCGGTGCCGCACTTGGTCACCGCACGGTACATCTCGGCGTCCGGGTCGTAGGCGGCAAGCAGCACTGCGCCGTAGACGCCGCGGCGGCGCCCGCGTCCGGCGAACGCACCGACCACGACCAGGTCGACGGTGTCGGACAGCTCGGTGCGGTAGTCCCGCTTGAGCTTGATCCACAGCCAGCCGCGGGCGCCGGCCTGGTAGCTGGCGGCCGGACTCACCGACTTGCACACCAGTCCTTCGCAGCCGTCGGTGACTGCCTGCTCAAACGCCGCCTCCAGGTCGGCAGCGGCCGCCACTTCAGTGGCTGTGGTGAGCCGGAGCTGGGGCGAGATGGTGATCGCCCCGGCCAGCTGGGCACGCCGTTGCGGATAGGGCAACCGGGTGAGGTCCTGGCCGTCGGCGAACAGCAGCTCGAAACAGAAGAGTCCCACCGGTACATCCCGCACCGCCTCGGCGATGCCGTACTTGCGGCGCCTGAACATGACCTCGCCGAACGGGTGCAGCTCCCCCGCGGCCGCGTCATACGCAACGACCTCCCCCTCGACGATCGCTTCGGCCGGGTGCAGCCCTGCCGCCAGCGCCTCCACCACGTCGGGGAACTGGGCGCTGACCCGTTCCAGCCGCCGGGTGAACAGCTCGATCGCGCCGTCGGCGGTCTTGTGCGCCTGGATCCGGACACCGTCGTACTTGTACTCGGCCATGCACCGCCCACCCAGCTTGGCGAGGATCTCGTCGGAGCTGGACAGCCGCTGGGCGAGCATGGCCCGCACCGGGTTACCCGGCCGGACATGCAGCTGCTCAACCGCTGCCACCCCACCTGCGACCAAGGTGGCGGCTACCTTTCCCAGGTCGCAGCAGATGTTGTAGGCACGTTCCAGCGCCGGCCGTGCGTCCCGCCCACCCGCGTATACCTGCGCGAGCGCGTCCAGGATGGTGGGCGTGCCGATCCCCAGCCGCAACCCTTTGGTGACCAGGCGCATCAGGTAGCGGGCCTCCAGTGGGGTGGCCCGGCTGAGCAGCCCGGCCAGCAGGTCGAGCTTGCGGCCCTGTGAGCCGGGCCCCTCGGCCTCGGCGATCTCATGCAGGGTGCCCACCACGGCGTTGACTTCCAGGCTGGCGGGCCGCCCCGCCGCGGTCACCAGCAGCAGACCCTCGGCTGCCTGGCCAAGGTCACCGCTCTCCCGCACTCTCGCGGCCACCTGCTCGGGGGCCGTGCCGGTGGCATCAGCAACCGCGCGGACAGCGAGTTTCTCTGCCAGGCCCAGGTCCACACCGGCGAACTCCGGCGCGATCAGGCCCTGGCACAGGTAACAGACCGTCGGCAGCAACTCGGCCGGGGTCGCCGCCAGCAAGGCGGCCAAACGCTCGATCAGCGCCAGCCGGCCACTGGCCTCCTCCAGGTCGCGGTAGGCCTCGGCGACGACCTCGTACTTCATGGCTGGGCGGTCAGCGTGACCGTGACCGTGGCCGACCGGCCACCTCTGGTGTAGTCGATGGGCACTGTGGCACCGGGTTTCCTGGTCAAGGTCAGCTCTTGCAGCTGGACGTTGCTGGTGGCTGGCTGGCCGACCTTCAACGACTTCGACGACCCCAGCGAGATCAGCTTGAGCTGGCGGGAGGTCTGCACCCTGAGCACGGCAAGGTCAGTGAGCGGGTCCCGGCCAACGATCGTCGCTGGCGCGCTCTGGCCGTCGGAGAACAGCACTTCAACTGAACCGCCGTTGGCTGCGATCGCGATGACGTGGTTGTTGGTCAAGATGTAGCCGCCTGAGCGGATGACCTCGCCGGATCCGGTGCCGCCGCCGCCACTGCCGGTCGCGGCGATCGTGACCACCGAGGGAACGACCCGGTCCGCGACCGAGGTCACCGGGCAGGCGCTGACCGTGGACGAAGACACGGAACCCGACTTGATGCTGGAACCCGACGACTGCGTCGCGCCTACGATAACGCCGCCGATTACTCCCCCGACGACCAGCGCAGTCCCCAATGCCACCCACTGCGCCCACCGGCGTGGGCTTCGCGCACGATTGGACTCATTCACAACGACTCCCTATCCCGGGCCTGCTGAAGCCCTAGCGGCCATTCGGGGGGACACCGTTCCGTTGTGATTGTCTCACATGCTGCTGGATCCGGCGATGGCCCGGCCGTGCAGTGCCAGCACAACTGGGGTCAGCCCGGTCGCGACGACCACTGCGCTCGCTGCCGACACCACTGCACGGCTCCGCCGCAACGACTTCCCGGCCGGGATCTTCCTGCGCTCCTGCTCCTGGGAACGCGGAGACGACTGGGCGGTGGCCATGGAACCCAGGGTCTCACCTCCTGAACCACCATCCCGTCGTGCCCGTTTAACCGGTTGATGTATGGCTTTGTGCCAGGGCTGGGTGTCGGAGGAGACGGCTCGGTGTGGCGGGACCGTGGCCGGCGAACCCGGACGTGAGCCAGCCCGTACATGTCATCGATGGGTACTGGAGGGCGTTGTGAGGATCACGCGCGGGCGGCTCAAGGCCGCCATCCTGCTTGCCTTAGCAGGGCTCGTCCTGCTATCGATCTCGAGCGCCGCACCTCGGGTGGCCGCGGCGGCGCGCACCGGCCCTCTCGGCCACACCGCTTGCCCGGCGCCGCGCAGCTTCAGCTCGCTGCCACTGTTCGCCCACGTCAGGGGCGCTGATGATGTCATGGTCGCCAGCAACGGCAACGTCTGGGTGAGCAATGTGGGTGACCACCAGGTAACCGAGCTGAGCCCGGCGGGCACGGTGGTCCACGTCTTCGCGGACGCGCAGAACCCCGAGGGCATGGTCCAGCTGTCCTCCTCGACGATGGCACTGGCCAACCAGGGGACCGACCGGGTCGTCGTCTTCAACACCACGACCGGCAAGAGCAAGCTGTGGGTGCAGCTCACGCCCAACGGCAACCTCGGTGTCGACGGCCTCGGCATGGAACCGGGGATGCTGCTTGTCCCCGATGCGGCCCAGGGCAACCTGGACACGGTGCCGCTGCCGCCTTTCAGCGGCGGCCCGAAGACGGTCGCCACCGGGCTGGGCCGTCCTGTCGACGCAACACCGGCCGGCGACGGGACGATCCTCGTCTCCGTCGAGAACGCGCCAGGCCTTGACCGGGTGAACCCCATAACGGGGACGGTCACGCCAGCCGCGCACTTCGCGGCCACCGATGACGTCATCGTCCGCAACGGCATCGCATACGTGGCGGACATCGGCGGCGGGACCATGAGCGCCGTCACCCTCTCGTCAGCGACGGTCAACACCCTGGTCACCGGCATCAGCGACGCCCAGGGCCTGGCCATGCGGGCCAACGGGACGTTCCTCGTCGCCGACGAGACCTCCGGCAACATCCGCGTCGCCAAGGGCTGCTGACCGAGCCTCGCACCGCGGGACGGGCTGACCTCGCGTCAGCCCGTCCCGCGGGCGGGATCTGGCTAGGGAGCGGCCGTGGTGAGCGCCTTGTCGACCCAGGCCCGCAGGGCCGCCATGGGGGCGGCGCCAGTCTGCCGGGCGGCGACCCGCCCGTCGCGCAGCACCAGCAGGGTCGGGATGGCTTGCGCCCCGAATCGCTGGGACACCTGTGGCGAGAGATCGACGTTGACCTTGACCAGCTTGACCCGGCCCGCCAGGTCGCGGGCGAGCTGTTCCAGCACGGGACTGACCATGCGGCAGGGCCCGCACCAGGGCGCCCACAAATCGACGATGACCGGGATCTTGGCACGTTCTGCTATGTCACCGAAGGTGGTGTCGTCGGCGTCGGCGATCCACGGCAGCGGCTGATGGCACTTGCCGCAGCGGGGTGTGCCGACCGCCACGGCAGGCACCCGGTTCTTCTGGCCACAGTGCGCGCAGCGGACCAGCTCGCCTGCCATGGTCTCATTATCGCGCTGGGTCGCGGGTGGTCATGAAGCTGACAGGCACGGGCAGGGAGGCAGCCACGATGGCCGAGTGGGAGCAGCGGATGACTGGCCCGGACGCCACGGACCGGGCAGCCGCTGGCGTGACCGTGCGTGTCGCCGTTCGCGCCGCCGCGCGCGTGGGTGAGGGTCCGGTATGGGATCCCGGAACGGGCCTGCTGTGGTGGGTGGACATCCCGGCGGGCCTGGTGCACGCGAGCCGGCCGGGGACCGGTGAGCTGACCACCCGGGCACTGCCGATGCAGGTGGGCGCGGTCGCCCCGGCCACCTCGGGTGGGCTGGTGGTGGCCTGCGAAACAGGTTTTGGCCTGCTGGGCGCGGACGGATCGTTCGACGTCAGGCAGCCGGTCCTGCTGGCAGGCGAGCGGATGAACGACGGCAAATGCGATGCCGCCGGACGGTTCTGGGCGGGCAGCACGGACATGACCTTCACGCCGGGCCGCGGCAGGCTGCACGTACTCCATCCGGACTGGCACAGCGAGGTGGTGCTGGATGGCCTGACGCTGCCGAACGGGATGGGCTGGAGCCCGGACTCATCAGTGTTCTACCTGGCCGACAGCGTGCAGCAGCTCATCTATGCCTTCGCGTTCGACCTGCGTGCCGGCACGCTGTCCGGACGGCGGACACTGATCGATTTGACCGAACGCGACGGGATGCCGGACGGCCTGTGCGTCGACACGGCTGGCTGCCTGTGGGTGGCGATGTGGGGCGGGTTCCGGGTGCTGCGCGTCTCGCCGCTCGGTGAGATCCTGGCATCTGTGGAGATGCCGGTTCAGCAGCCGTCGTCGTGCGCGTTCGGCGGGCAACGGCTCGATGTCCTGTACGTGACCTCCGCCAGGGACGGGCTCGAACTGGCCAGCGACGCAGCCGACGGCTCGGTCTTCGCGCTGGCGCGCATCGGCGCGGCGGGTACTCCGCCGACGTTGTTCGGCGCATGAACGAGCAGCACCCCGGCAGCGGGCGGGAAACGCGCAACGAGCACAGCGGGCGCGTCGCGCTGGTCACCGGCGCGCCCGGAGGGATCGGCCGGGCGGTCGCGGAACTGCTGGCCGAGCAAGGTGCGACGGTAGCGGTGAACTCGGAGGATCCGGCAGCAGCCGCGGACGTCGCCGAGCGGATCACCAAGAGCGGCGGGCGCGCGGTCACCGCGGTCGCCGACGTCACCGACGCGGCAGCGCTGCACCACGCCGTCGAGGACGTGGTGCAGCGGCTCGGCCGCCTGGACATCCTGGTTACCTGCGCCGGCATCCAGCGCTACGGAACGGTGAGCACAACCAGCGAGCAACTGTGGGACGAGGTGTTCGCCGTCAACGTGAAGGGGACTTTCCTGGCCACCCGGGCCGCCATGCCGCACCTGCGCCGGTCCGGCAGCGGCGCGGTGGTCATCGTCTCCTCCGTGCAGGCTTCGGTTGCCCAGACCAACGTGGTCGCCTACAGCGCCAGCAAGGGAGCACTCAACGCCTTCGCCCGGGCCGTGGCCGTCGACGAGGCGCGCTATGGGGTGCGCGTCAACGTGATCTCCCCGGGGTCAGTGGACACCCCGATGCTGCGGGCCTCCGCGGAGTTGTTCGGCGGCCCGGCCGGCGTAGGGCCCACGCTCGCCGCGTGGGGGTCGGCGCACCCGCTTGGGCGCATCGGCAGGCCCCGTGAGATAGCCCAGGCGGTGTCGTTCCTGGCCAGTGAGCGGGCCAGCTTCATCACTGGCGAGGACCTACGGGTCGACGGCGGCCTGCTGGCGGCGGTCGCCGTCGTCCTGCCCGATGCCGACGCCAGCCAGGGAGGTTGACGATGACGATGCGGATCTCGATGGGCCACGTCGATGAGTACGACGAGACCGTTGCCGCCTTCGCGCGCCAACTCGGCCTGGGCAGCGTGCAACTGCACAGTCCCAGCAACCTCACCAGCGCCGACGGCTTCTGGCCCGAGAAGGAACTCCGGGCGCTGCGGGAACGGTGCGAGCGCGACGGGCTGCGGCTGGAGGGCCTGGAGAACGTCCCGGCTGAGCACTTCGCCCGGATCCAGCGCGGCGAGCCGGGGCGGGACCAGGACATCGAGAACTACCAGGCCACCATCAAGAACATGGCCGCGGCCGGCATCACGCTGCTCGGGTACAACTTCCAGTGCACCTACGTGTGGCGGACCACGATGGGCGGCTCCGGCCGCGGCGGCGCCAGGGTCAGCGCCTTCGACCTTGCCGACTCCGGCCGCGGCAACGCGCTGGCCTCCTACAAGCTCACCCCGCCCGACCCGGCGCAGCCCATCGACGCGGACCAGGTGTGGGCCAGCCACCAGTACTTTCTCGACGCCGTGCTGCCGGTCGCCGAGCAGGCCGGCGTCCGCCTGGCGCTGCACCCTGACGACCCACCGGTCGACGCTCACCTGGGCGGCGCGGCCCGGGTCTTCACCTCTCCGTCCGCGCTGGAGCGCGCTCACCGGCAATCACGCGGCAGTCCCAGCTGGGGAATGAACCTGTGCCTGGGAACGGTGTCCGAGATGGGCGGCCAGCAGGCGGTCGATGAGGTCATCGACCTGTTCGGCCCGCTGCGGAAGGTCTTCTACGTGCACTTCCGCGACGTCCGGGGCACCGCTGAGGCCTTCGAGGAGTGCTTCCTCGGCGAGGGCAACCTCGATCCCGCTGCGGTCATCCGCAAGCTACACTCGGCCGGTTTCGACAGCTTCATCATCGATGACCACGTGCCCGCCGTCATCGGCGACCGCGACACCTGGGGCGACACTTCCCCGGAGGCCTACCGCAGCCGGGGCCGCGCGCACGCAATCGGGTACCTCCAGGGAGTCCTGAACGGGCTCGGCCTGTCCGGCTGACGCGACCGGTCGCACCCCACCAAGCCCCGCCGCAGGTCAAACCTAGAGTGGCAGGATGACGAACCGTATCCATACGGTGGGTCATTCGACGCCGCCTTCGATGAATGCTGGCGATGCTGCTAAAAGAGCGGGACACCGGTGAGCGCGGCCAGCCGATCCATCAGTTGGTCCTGGAAAGCGGTGTCACGGGCTTGTTGTGCGGGCGCCTGCCGCTGCCGGTGGTACCAGTAACCGCCGCTCACGGTTGCGGCCGCATCGTCGCTGACGGCGAGCCATGTCTGCGTGAGATAGCCCATCTCCAGATCGCCGGTCGCTGCGGGGCCGCCCATTTTGGTCGGAACCCAGCCGGGATCGACTGCATTGCTGAGTACGTCCGGCCAGACGCGGGCGAGGGTGAGCGCGAGCGCGGTGACGTAGAGCTTGCTCTCGGCGTATGCCTTTGCGGCGTCCCAGCGACGCTCGGTCCAGTCGATGTCCGGCAGGAACCCGGCACCTGTGTGATGCAGTCCGCTGCTGAGGTAGATCAGCCGGTCCGGGCGGTCGATCAGCGCAGTGAGCAGGTAAGGGGCGAGGGTGTTCACCGCGAGAGTCACCGCGTGACCATCGGCGGTCGTGGCGCGGGACGGCTCGAGGAAAACGCCCGCATTGTGGATAACGGCGTCCATCCGACTGATTTGGTTCACCTGATCGGCGAGTTCCCGGGTCTCGGCCGCGCTGCTGAGGTCGCCAATGACCACCCCCGCGGCCTTCGGGGCGAGGTCGCTGAGCGCCGCCGCCCGCTCAGGAGTGCGGGCGTGCAGGACAACGTCATGGCCTTCGCCGATGAGGACACAGGCGGCGGCGCGGCCGAGTCCATCGGTGGAGCCGGTGATGAAGATATGGGGCACGCGATAATCCTCCCCTTCTACATCTCACCCTGACCACCGGCGAGAGCTGCTGGTGGGCCGTTCAGCCGTGGGTGTCCTGCCGGTGCAGCTCGGTTTCGAGCAGGTCCATGGCCTTGAGGAAGGCTTCCTGCTCGCCGGGGGTGAGCTGGTCCAGAACGCGGGCCAGCGGTTTGGCGGCACTGTCGAGCCAGTGGCCGATCAGGACTGCCTGGGCGGGGATGATCTGGACGATCGTGCGACGCCGGTCGGCCGGGTCAGGGCACCGCTCGACCAGGCCCGCCCGGTCCAGGTCGGCGAGCACGCCGCTGACCGTGGGCAGGGTCAGGCCCAGCCGGGAGGCCAGTTCCCCGACGGTGAGCGGGCCGCCACGGATCTGCTCGAGTGCGGCGACGTGGCGTGGGCTCAGCGGCCCGGGTGCGGGCGCGGCGCGGTCTTGCCAGCGTCGCATTCCCCTGATGACGCGGGGAAACAGCTGCATCAGGTGCAGGCAGAGCGCGGAGTGCTCAGAACTGCCCGCCGCGTCCGCCATGGCCCTGCCTTCCAGATGCGCCGTCCGCCTTGACACCCGAATCCAAGTCTATATGCTTTTGCTATCAAAACTATTCTGTTTCGCGAACGAAATGCACGGAGGGTGACATGACACCGCAGGGAGACCTGACCGCCTCAGCACTGCAGACGCTGGTCGAGGACGGCACGCTCACGGGACCCTGGACCCTGGACCCAGCCAGGTCCCAGGTCCTGCTGGAGACCAGGCACACCTGGGGCCTCCTCCCGCTCCACGGCGTCTTCCGCCAGGTCACCGGCAACGGCACAGTGAGCGCAGCCGGCCAGGTCACCGGCACCTTCACCGTGGCCGCCGGATCGATCGACACCAAGAACAAGATGCGCGACAAGGACCTCCGGTCGGCCAAGCTCTTCGACGTCGCCAACCACCCGGACATCACCTACACCGTCGATGGCATCCAGCCCGCCAGCGAGGGCGTCCGCGTGACCGGCAGCCTGGCTGTCCGCGGCCGCACCCGCCCGCTCTCCTTCGACGCGAAGGTCTCCACCACCGCTGGCGAGGTGCGGCTAGACGCCGAGGTTCCGGTCAACCGGGCGGACTTCGACCTGACATACAGCCCGATGCGCATGGCGTCGATGAACAACACCGTCGTTATCCACGCGGTGTTCACCCGCCAGTGAGCTCACAACGCCACACCGACTCAAACCAGGGGGCCCGCAGTCAGGCGCCCGGTGGTTGCGGACTCCCTTGTAGTTCGGGTTCCTGCGGGCGGGGGGTCTGGGTGATCCCGTTGATCAGCACGCGGAAGCCCCAGCTGAGCCGGTCCGGTCCGGCCCCGGACATGAGCTCCATGCCGAGGGCTGCGATATGTGGGAAGGTGTCGGCCGGCGCTTCGCGCAGCGCTTCCGCGAGCACATCCTCGTCGGCTGCCCGGCGGCGGGTGCCCTGCTCGTCGTCTGCGTCGGCCGCCCGGTGGCGGGTGCCCTGCTCGGCCGCGGTCGAGGTGGCGAAGTGCAGCAGCAGGTCGACCGCCCAGGCGGCCCGCGCCGGCGGCACCCCGCCGACGGACAGCAGCGCCAGGATCGCCTCGGCCAGGTTCAGGTAGGCGGGCCCGGATGGCCTGGCCACCAGGACCGACTGCGCCAGACCGGGCTGCCTGAACAGGATGATGGTGTAGGACCACAGGATCTCGATGAGCCGGTCGCGCCAGTCGCCCGCCGCCGTGACCGGGCTGAGGTCCACCTGGCCGAGCAGTTGCTCCAGCATGGCGGCGTGCAGCTCGGCGGTGTTGCGCAGATAGACATACAGCGATGCCGCACCGGTGTCCAGCTCCTGGGCCAGGCGCCGCATCGTGACCCGCTCCAGTCCCTCGGCCTGCATCACCCCGACCGCGGTGGCGACAATGCCCTCGCGTGTCAGCGCCGGCTTGGCGGGCCGCTCACGGCGGCTGACGATGGGGCGGGTCCTCGGTGCCATGGTCCTAAGCTAACGAACGTGTTCGTTAAAACAAAGTTCCTTACGAACGGGTCTAGTGTTCAGGTCCTGCGGCGATAGCGGACTGGTCACCGCACTGCGCTAGGGCCGGTCCGGTGCCGGTGAGCTGGGAGGAGGTGTCCCAGAGCCGCCGGGCGAGCTGCTCGTCCCTGGCCTTCCCGCTGGCCTGGACGAGCGTGGGGTGGCCGCGGCGCTCACCAGGCCCATCGGGCCCGGCATAACTGCCGCCGGGGAGCTCTGCGGTGGCGGCGTAGAGGGTGGGCAGGGCGCCGTACTCGGCGTCCTGAGCGAAGGATGCGAGGATCTTCAGGCCCAGGCCCTTGGGGCCGGTGACGTGACGGGCCAGGTTCGTCTTGCTGAGGCCGGGATGGGCGGCCAGGGAGCGGACACCGCTTCCGGCGTGGGCCAGGCGGCGCTGGAGCTCGAAGGTGAACAGCAGGTTGGCCAGCTTGGTGTCGCAGTAGGTCTGGAACGCGTCGTAGGGCCGGCTCTCACCGTTCAGGTCCCCGGGGTCGATATGGCCTCGCTTGTGCATCTCTGAGGAGACGGTGACCACGCGGTCGGTGATGTGTGGCATCAGCAGGATGGTCAGGGCGAACGGCCCGAGATGGTTGGTGGCGATCTGGACCTCGAAGCCGTCGCTGGTGCGTGCCTGCGGTACCTGCATGATCCCGGCGTTGTTGATCAGGATGTCCAGGGGACCGGTCCAGGCTGCTGCGAAGGCCCGCACTGAGGCCTGGCTGCTCAGGTCCAGTTGCCGCACTTCGGTCGTGCCGGGCATCGTCGCGGCGGCGCTGCGGCCTTTGGCTTCGTCGCGGACCGCGAGCACCACCCGGGCGCCCGCGCTGGCCAACTGGCGGGCGGTGACGAGGCCGAGTCCGCTGGAGGCCCCGGTGACCACGACGGTCCGGCCGGTCATGGCCGGCAGGTCCGCGGCGGTCCACTTTTGCTGCGTCATGGCTGATCCATCCTTTGCGTTCGCTGAGAGGTCGCGGCCCCGGCAGCCGGCTATTGGCTGGGACGTCAATGCTCCTGGGCGGCGGCCACCCGCGGCAGCAGGCGGAACGCGGCCAGGCACACGACGGTGATGGTGATGACGACGGTCAGGCTCACCGACACGGCGTGGACCTGCCCGGCATGCAGGGTCGAGAAGTACACCGAGGTGACCGCGGCCGATCCCACTCCGGCGGCGATCTGCTGAATGGCGCTGAGTGATCCGCTGGCGCCCCCGGCCTCGTCGGGGGAGATGCCGCCCAGCGCGATGTCGAAGATGGTGCCGATGCAGGTGCCCATGCCTGCCCCGATGACCAGGAAGGCGCCAGTCAGTTCCCACCAGGTGGCCTGGGTGCCAGCAATGCTCACCACCGTGAGTAGCAGGCCGGCCCCGGCCAGGGTGATGAGGAAGCCGATCAGGACCAGGATGCGCCCGAGCTTGCCGATCAGGCCCATGCACAAAGCCGCAGCCAGGATCAGGCCGGCGATCATCGGCAGCAGGGCGAGAGAGGTGTGGCCAGGGGTGTAGTGCAGGCCGGTCTGCAGGAACAGGGAGATGACGTAGTTCAGGCCGCTGACGGCGGCGAAGAACGCCAGGCCCGTGACCAGGCCGGAAGTGAAGCCCTTGTTAGCCAGCAGAGTCGGCTTGAGCAGCGGCTGGGCGGCCGTGGTCTGGCGTCGGCAGAAACCGGCGAACAGTGCTGCGGCGGCACCGAGGAAGGCGATGGGGACGATGGTCCATCCGCTGGACGAGCCCTGGATCAGCCCGTAGAGCAGGCTGAACATCGCTCCGCCGAGCAGCAGCGATCCGGTCAGGTCGACGCGGGTGGCGGGGTCGGCATCGACGCGGGGAAGCAGGCGGATCGCGGCGATCAGTCCAGCGCCGCCCAGGACGATGTTGATCAGGAATACCGGGCGCCAGCTCAGGCCGGCGATGTTGGCGTCGATGATGAACCCAGCCAGGACCGGGCCGCCAGCGGAGCACAGGCCCAGCAGGGGCCCGAAGGCGCTGAAGGCCTTGGCGAGCATGTCCTTGCGGAAGGTCTTGGTCATGATCGCCATGCCCTGCGGGATGAGGAGCGCGCCGAATGCGCCCTGGACGACCCGCGCGACGATGAGCACGGCCGGGCTCGGCGCTAGGCCGCAGGCGGCTGAGGCGAGGGTAAAGCCGGTCATCCCGACGAGGAACAGCCTGCGCTGGCCGTACTTGTCCCCCAGGCGCCCGCCCACGACCAGCAGCGTGCCCATGGCCAGCGCGTAAGCGGCACCGAGCCACTTGACCAGCGCTTGGCCGCCGCCCAGGTGGGCCACGATGGTGGGAGCGGCGATGTTGGTGACGGTGGCATCGAGCAGGTCCAGCAGGTCAGCGACCAGGACCACGCCCAGGATGGCCCACATCAGTGTGGCTGACCCAGCGGGCGACGGGGTGACTTCGGCCCGAGGCGGAGCGGCGTCAGGCTGAGCGGTGATCGACATCGCACTAGCTCCTTGGCGGAGACGGGTGAGGAAGCGGGTCGCTCCCTGGCTGCGGTTCCGCGTTCAATCTAACGAACATGTTCGTCACAATCAAGTTCGTAGCGAACATATTCGTCGGGGTCGGCAGCCTTGCACCGCTTGCCCACCACCAGTGCCGTGACCGGGTTGCGTGATCTGGTCGCACTCACCCGTGAGCCTGAGGTGCCGGGCCCGGGGTCGAGACGAACCCGCCGGATGTGGTCGACTCATCCAGTGAGCGCCGTATATGCAAGCCTGATCGCTGTCATCGGGACATTGCTGGGATCCCTCAGCACCTACCTGTTCCAGCAGCGGGCCGCCGCAGGTGCGCGTGAAGACCGGCTCCGCCAGGAAAGACTGGCCGCCTTCAGCGAGTTCGCGGGGGCGGTAACCACCCTCAAGACCGGTGTCGTAGCCGCGTGGCTGCGGCGGGACAACCCTGGCGAACACCGCGCCGCGCTCGCCGAGGCTGACCGCCTGGGAAGCCTGGCCGAGACAGCGCGGTTCCGGCTCCTGCTGGTCTCCGGCCAGCCCGAGCCGCTTGCCAACACCGCGTTCGGGTACATGGGAACACTCCGCCACGCACCCGACCTGCCAGCGCTCGAGGCAGCCCAGGCGGATTTCGAGGTGGCCGTCTCAGCCTTCATACTGGACGCCCATCAGCGGTTCGCCAGGTGACCACGGCTGCCTCCGCACCGGGCCGGAATCCGCGCCCTGGCCGGGCGGCTACCGTCACAGGCAAGGCAGCAAACGGCTGTGCGGGTGCCGTGATGGCGGCCATGACGTTTGGTCTACCAGGGAACGGCGCCATGCCGGTCCTGGAAGGCATCAGGCAAGGCTGTCCTGCGCAAGACGTTCAGCGATCCACATCTTGATGATGGATTCCCGGGCAACTCCATGGTGTCGCGCCACCTGGTCAAGGGACTCGATCATCCACGGCGGGAAATCAACCGCCCCATGCCCCGCCCCCGGCGGAACCTGGTCCCAGTCCGGATCAAGGTGATGCCCCGACGTGTGCTGCTCCGGGGGCCGCGGGAACTCGTCTCCCCACGCCGACTCACCGTTTCGCCGGGCCGCAGTCTGCCCGTCCCACTCCGGCTCGGGATGCCGCGAGTTATGCGCGGGCTGGAGGAGCCAGCTCCTGTCGGGCGCTGAGACCTGGGTCCGCTTGGACCTCTGATGCCGACCGGGCACATCGGGCCACAGCGTGGACTGGCTGGCGCCTCGGCCCAGCCGATCCGGTGTCAGCCGGAACTCGACGGGCCAGAGATTCTCGAGGTGGCGGTTCGCGTGATACCCGACTCCCAGCAGCGCACCGTAGACCAGGTGGCCGATCAGGCTCAATACCGCGGTCGTCGGCGTGAACGGGAAGAGTGCGTGCCCCGCCGGCGCCAGCGCGTCTGTGGCCACGAGGCCGCCCCAGACTGGGATGACCGCGTAACCGATGCTGAGCGCCATCAGGCGGCTGCGGCGCCAGGTTCCGGCCTGCAGCGCCGCCGCCAGGCAGAAGAACGGGACCGCGATACCACAGCCATCGCCTACGTACCGCCAGATATATCCGACGAAGAGATTCGGGGGGCCGTCGGTTGCCCAGCCGCCGACCATGCCAAAGAAGTCGCCCCATAGGTGCGCCCCGTAGACGGTGGGGAGCCGGAACACGTCGTACCCCCCGACCGCGATGAGTCCCCAGAGGACCCCCGCCAGGACGAGCCGGTCAACCGGGTCGGGGTCGAACGTGGCGACCGCCCAGGAGGCCACTACCAGCGGGATCAGCACCCATAGCGCCAGCCAGTGCAGCGTGAGCAGGCCAAACACCTGGCCGGTGATCCCAAGCACAGGCAGCCCGCCGAGAGCCAGGTGAACGTGCAGGCGCAGGAACCACCACAGGCGGCGATCCCGCAAGTACACCGGCGCCGCATGGGCGCTGGCTATGGCTGCCATCCTCAGCACCTCCAGGTTGTCGCGAGGCCCACACCGCTGTGACTGCAAAACGCCTGTCATTGCGAAACGGTTCACCCGAGGGGGGTGCAGCCGTTACCGTGATGGCGACTCACCCAGTTGGTTGCGCGCCCTCCGCGGCCTGTTGAGCCTGGAGGTGCCGTGTCAGGGAAGCGCGCAGTTGAGCCCGGGGTGTCCACAGCTAGGAGCGAGTCGCGCGGGAGTCGTGTGCGGAAGTACCTCACCTGGCTGGTTGCGGTGGCCGTGGTGATCGCGGTTGAGCTCACCGTCATCGGGAAGCTCACCCTCACGGGTGGCAATATGTCCGCCGGGCCCATGCATTTCCTGCTGTACTACGGCGGGGTTTTCGCCCTCATCTTCCTCACCGCCACCGTCGTCATGGGCCTGCTGGCCACCGACCGGCTCATCGTGACGCCAGGCGGCAGGATCGTAGCGCAGGGCGTTCACCGTGCCGTCTCCTTCGGGGCGGTGGCCTTCCTCGCAATCCACATCGCGACCGAGGTCATCGCCGGGCGCGCGCACACCTATGACTCCGTGGTGCCGTTCCTGGACCCTCGCCGGACCTTCTACGTGGGTCTCGGCACAGTGGCCGCGGACGTGCTTGTGCTGGTCACGGTGACCGGGATCGTGCGAGGGTGGTTCGCCTCCCGCTACTCGCGGTGGCTGTGGCGGGCACTGCACGCCGCCGCATACGTGGCGTGGGGCCTCGGCATCCTCCATGGTTTGCATGCGGGCCGCGTCGCCAAGCCCTACGTGGATTGGGGCTACCTCGCCTGCGTCGGCGTGGTCGCGGTGGCGCTGGTGGCGCGGGCGGTGCTCAGCCGGCGCGTCCGTGAGACCGTGCCGTACCCAGCGGCCACCATGCACTGGAACCCAGGCGGCGGGGCAGCGATGGCCCAGCCGGCCCTCATGCATGGCGCCGCCGGGCATGCGCCGTCGATGGCGCTGCCGACCTACCCTGAGTCCACGTCAGACCGTTACGCCGGCCATGACGAACCCCCCGGCGTCCCCTGGGATGACGCAGCACCTGCCCATACCCCACGCCATGCGTATGAGCCAGACGCGCCTGACCGCTGGGCTCGGCCGCCGCGCGAAACCGCTGTCCGGCCGCCCTATTGAGCCGGCACTGCGGTCGCCGCCTCTCCCGTGCACGAACTGACCGACAGGCACGGTGTCAGCGCGTCAGGTGTTCCGCCACCGCCTGGATGGTGCGGCGCTGCCCAGTGACCTTGGCGGAGGGAAGGCGCCCGGCCTTGGAGGTCCCGGTCATGGTGTCGCCGGTCACTGTCACGGCGAAGGCCAGGTTCAGTCGCATGGGCTTGGTGATGACCTGCGTCCAGGTGAGCTGGTCGCCGTTGAGGGCAACGTCGCCCAGCGGTACTTCCTCGCCCGCGCCGCGAGCGGTGCCGGCCAGGGCGCCGCCGCGGGACATGAGGTCGACCACGGCCTTGATCTTTCCGATGGGGGTGGAGATGGACAGATCCCAGGTGCCCTCGGCGGACATGCTGCAACTCCTGTCAGTGGTGAGGTGGATGGAAGATGGCGGCCGCCGGGGGTGTGGTCACAGCCCGGCGGGCGCCGGGCCGCGGTCGCGCCAGACGACGCCACGGCGCTCGTAGGCGAACAGGTCCTCCACGGCGCGGGCGACCTGCGGGCCTATCTCGCGTTCCAGCAGGTACAGGCCCAGGTCGAGGCCGGAGGTGACGCCGGCGCCGGTCACGAGGTCGCCGTCATCGACGACGCGGGCGTTCACCGCACAGGCACCGGTGGCGTACAGCAGGTCCATGCCCAGGTGGTGGGTGGTGGCATGACGTCCCTCGATCAGGCCGGCCATGGCCAGGACCAGCGTGCCGCCGCATACGGCGCTGACCGTCACATCCGGGCTGTCCATCGCCGCTTTCAGCAGCGCCGGCAGGCTGGTGGTGAGGGTACGTCCCAGGAGCACGGGGATGAGCTCGTCCTGCCGCCATTCGCCGGTCCCGTCCCCCGTTTCCTGGTCGGAAACCCCGCCTGGCTCCCCGACGCGGCCCGAGGCGCCGGGGACCAGGATCAGGCCCGCGCGCCCAGGGTCGAGGACGGAAGCGGCCTGGAGAGCCAGGCCCCCGGTGCCGCTCACTACCGCGCGCGGCCCTTCGGCCGAGACCAACTCGACGCTCAGCGTGCCTCCGGAAGCAGTGCCGCCGGCGTACAGCACCTCATAAGGCGCCACGACATCGAGCGGGTCGAAGCCGTCGAACAACACGATCTGGGCATGCATGAAGGGTTCCTTTGAGTGCGGGGAGTCCGGCCCGGCCGCGGACGTCCCCAAAGGTAATCAGGCGTTAACCTGCCCGCCAGGGGCATTAGTGACGGTTTTCAACGGGATAGCGCCATGGCCCGGGACAAGGCCCGAGGCAGCGTTTGCGGGAGATATTTTCTCGCCATGCATATCGTCGCCGTCCTGGCGCTGGACCGGGTCGTCCCATTCGACCTGTCCACCCCGATCGAGGTCTTTACTCGCACCCGGCTCCCGGACGGGCGCCCTGGCTATGAGGTCCGGGTGTGCGCCGAGCACCCGGAGACCGACGCGGGCGCCTTCACCCTGCGTGCCCCCTGGGGTTTGAGCGGGCTGGACGGCTCGGACACGATCATCGTGCCCGGCACCGCGGTCCCCGATGCCCCCCTGCCGGAGACGGTCCGAGGCGCGCTGCGAGCGGCCGCCGCGGGCGGCACGCGGATCGCCTCCATCTGCTCAGGCACCTTTCCCCTGGCCGCCACCGGCCTGCTCGATGGCCTGTCGGCCACTACCCACTGGGCGGCGGCCGACCTGCTGGCCGCCACCTATCCGGACATCAAGGTCGACCCGGACGTGCTGTACGTCGACAACGGGCTGATCCTCACCTCTGCCGGCGCCGCTGCGGGCATGGACCTGTGCCTGCACATGATCCGCCTTGACTACGGTTCGGTGGTCGCCGCGAGCGCCGCCCGCTTGTCCGTCATGCCGCTGGAGCGCGAGGGCGGCCAGGCTCAGTTCATCGTGCACGACCATGCCCCAGCCCCGGCCGGCTCGGCCCTCGAGCCCCTGCTCGCGTGGCTGCAGGACAACCTCGGCCGGGACCACACCCTCGCCGACATCGCCGCCCGCGCCGGAACCAGCACGCGAACCCTGATACGGCACTTCCGCGAGCAGACCGGCACCACTCCCCTGCAATGGCTCCACCGTGCCCGCATCCGCCGAGCCCAGCATCTCCTGGAGACCACGACGGAACCAGTCGAGCACATCGCCGCCCAGGTCGGCTTCGGCTCACCCACCGCCTTCCGCGACCGCTTCAAGCGGGCCACCGGGGTCAGCCCACGTTCCTACCGCCGCGCCTTCAGCTGACCACTGGAATTGGGTGTACAGCGGGCAAGGCCGCAGAAGCGGTAGGGCTGTCCTCCCGTCGCACCCAACGGGACCGGAAGCACGTTACTCAATCGTTACCGCAGAGCCAAAACCCTGATGCGCCTTGCTGCGTGTACTGCTCAGCTCAGATCGTGCGGAACGAAGCTAGTGGTGCACGGGCCGCTGAGTCTATGGAGGTGCGATGGCCGCTGCCGGTCATGCGGAGGCCGCTGCGTCAGCCCCTGTGGTGCGCGAGCGAGGGTAGGCGATGTGGGAGCGCGCTGGTTTTGAAGAGTTCTACCAGGCGAACTACGGGCGCATGGTGGCGCTGGTCACCGCGGTGACCGGCGACCGGGTCGAGGCCGAGGACGTGGTGCAGGACGCCTTCGCACGGGCACTGACCCGCTGGAACAGGCTTGGCGGCTACGACCTGCCCGAGGCCTGGGTCCGGCGTGTGTCGCTGAGGCTCGCGATCGACTCGGGGCGGCGGCTGCGCCGTGTGGTCAGGGTCACGGCGAGGCTTGCTGCGCAGCGGCCAGCGCCGCCCCCGCCTCCGGAGGACTCCCTGGGGTTCACCGATCTCGGCCGGGCACTCAGGGAACTGCCGCTGCGCCATCGCGAGGTGCTGGTCCTGTACTATCTCGCGGACTTGTCTGTCGGCCAGATCGCCGCCGAGCGCGGCCTCCCGCCCGGGACGGTCAAGACGCGGCTGGCCGCCGCCCGGCGGCGGCTCGAGCGAGAACTTGCCGAACGCTCTGAGGCGGTGCGTGATGCTGGATAAGGAACTTCGTGAGCAGTTGGCGGCCTGGGCCCGACCGCTGGAGCAGGGCTCGCCGCCGGATGTGTCAGTCATCCGCCACCGGGCACGCAAGCGGGCCATCCGCCTAGCAGCAGGCAGTGCCGGCGTCGCGGTGGGGGCCCTCGCGCTGATCGTGCTCGGCGGCCTGACGCTGGGGGGGCAGAACGCCCGCGGGAGCAAACCGTCCCTCAATGTTTCCGCTCCCGCAACGCTAGCCGAGGTGCCCTTCTACGTCTCGATCGAGAGTCAGGGCAACTCAGCGGCGGTGCACCTGACGGTGTCCGGCAGGGTTATCGGCTCGATCAAGCCGCAGCGCGGCACGAGTTTCGTCGGTGTCGCAGCGGCCGGAGACGACCGGACGTTCGCCCTAGCCGCCGACACGGGGCCGGTCATCCGCTTCTACGGAATGCACCTGGACCGGGGCGGCCATCCCGGGCCGCTGGAAACCTTGCCCGTCCGGCCGGTGCAGGAGCAGCGGGGCAGTTGTCATGCGCAACTCGGAGGGCTCGCCCTCGCCCCCGACGGCCAGACGCTCGCTGTCTCGACGCTGTCCGACTGCGCCAGCGGCATTGCCGGTCCTAGCGAGATCGCGATCGTTTCCCTGCCATCGGGAAGGCTGCTAAACACGTTCCGGCCCGGAAACGGCTACCCCGAGTCGCTGTCGTGGACGGCGGACGGCACCCTGGCCTATGACTGGGCCGGGCCGCAGCCTGGAGTCTGGCTGATCCGGTCCGCGCCGTCGTCGCGGCCGCGCCTGCTGGTTCCCGGGTCGGCCGGCCTGGGCAGGTACAGCGGGGCGCAGCACCCGATGATCACGCCAGATGGCTCCGCCGTGATCGCCACGCTGGGCCGGGGCAGGTCGCTAGAGGTCGCCGAGTTCTCCGCGCGGACCGGCCAGCCCGTGCAGGTCCTGGTCCCGGCCGTGGCCAATCCCGCCCAGTATTGCGGGCCGCTGTGGACGGACCGTTCCGGGCAGCATCTGCTCGCTGCCTGCGGCGACAGCGCCGAAGCGAGTATCAACAACGGCCGACTCACCCGCCTGCCCCCGCGCTGGCAACTGCCGTCCTACCTGATCCCCAGCGGCCCTCAGATCGCCTGGTAGGCGCCTTAGGAGACGACAATTGCGCCCGTGTCCAGTATCTACCGGGAGCGCACACCTACCCCTGGCGGGCTGCACCGGGAATGTCATCGCCGCCGAGCAGCGACGCGGACAGCGGCGTGTCGACGAAGCCGGCCGCGATCAGGTTGACCCTGACCGGCGCCACTTCGACCGCCAGGTTGGCGATCAGCGCGGGCAGCGCGGCCGTGCCCGCCGCAATCAGCGACAGGCCGGGCCCGCGGCCACGGCCGCCGGTGCCGCCCATGAACAGCAGTGTGCCGCCGGGCCGCACCCGGCCGACGGCGTGCTGCGCGACGGCCACGGCCAGCCACAGGTGCGCGTCGAAATCGCGGTGCGCCCGGCCGCGGTCCAGATCAGCCAGCGGCGCGTAGTAGGGGCCGGGGCCAGTGACCAGTACATGGTCGATCGGTGTGGGCAGTTCCTGAAAGAACCTCTCCAGCCGGCCGAAGTCGGTGGCATCGAAGGCCGCGGTGCTCTGCGCACCCAGTTCGGCCGCCGCGTCCTGGAGCCGGCCAGGGTTACGGCCGGTGAGGATGACACCGGCTCCCTCGGAGCGGGCGCGCCGGGCCGCCTCGAGCCCGATGCCCGCGCTGCCGCCGATCACCAGGACCGTCTGGCCGGCCAGTTCCGGCTCGCGCCGGGCAGGCACAGGCGTGGCTGTACTGGTCACTGGTCCACCCTCTTTCTGGTAGACGCCGGCAGGGTCATGCCCCCTCCCCGCCGCCCACAACGGTCACCTCATAGCCGCTCACGCCGACAGCCCCGTCCCGGCCTGCTCCGCCGCCATGAACGCCGCATACCCACTCCGGCCAGTTCCCACCGCACTGCCCGGCACGCTTTTCGTACCCCCGTGCCCGGCCCCGGCCCGCCGCAGCGCCCCCACCAGGCCCGCCGCCCAGACGAACACCATTCCCCGCAGCCTCAACCCAGCCAGGCAGCCAGGTGACCAACCGACACGTGTGAGACCGCGACCACGAACTCCCCCAGGCCAGGCACCGGGACGGGCTCGGCCGTCAGCTCCCAGTCCGCCCGGGCCGGAAGGCCCGACGGACGAGCGGCGAGGCGTACCTGATGGGACCGCATTGATGCGCGGCTCAGCGGTCACTTCCAGCCGCCTCAGCGCTGCGACCGGTTTCACAAGCGTCCCGCGGATCGGGTTCAGCGTCGGCCGGTTCGCCGAGTTGGGCTCGTTCGCGCACCGCCTGCCGGTCCGGTGCGGGGGGACTTACGTCCCCCCGCACCGGGCCATCTGCCTCTGGCAGTGCCGTCGTTGCAGGTGAGACGAAGAATTTGTCCGGTAACTGGGATGCCTCGCAGGTAGGGGAGGCAGCGATGGTGACAGCGATCCGTACAGAGGGTTTGGCCAAGTCGTTCGGCGCCACGGTGGCCCTTCGGCCGCTGGACCTGGAGGTAGGGGAGGGCGAGGTCCTCGGTTATCTGGGGCCTAACGGCGCCGGGAAGACCACGACGATCCGGTGTCTGCTGGGGATGATCCGGGCGAACGCCGGGCGGGCCGAGATCTTCGGGGTGGATGCCCAGGCACATCCCGCGCAGGCGCACCGGCGTCTTGCCTACGTGCCGGGTGAGGCCAACCTGTGGCCCGGGCTGACCGGCAGCCAGACGCTTCATTTGCTGGGCCGGGTGCAGGGGACGGTGGATTCGGCCTACCGGGACGAGCTGGTCGTGCGGTTCCAGCTCGACCCGTCGAAGCGGGTGCGCGCCTACTCGAAGGGCAACCGCCAGAAGGTGCTGCTGATCGCTGCCCTGAGCTCGCGGGCCGACCTGCTGATCCTCGATGAACCGACGACCGGGCTGGATCCGCTGATGGAGCAGGTCTTCCGCGAGTGCGTCGCGGAGGCCCGCAGGCGCGGCCAGGCCGTGTTCTTGTCCTCGCACATCCTCAGCGAGGTCGAGGCACTCAGCGACCGGGTGGCGATCCTGCGCGCCGGTGAGCTTGTCGAGGTTGGAACACTGGCGCAGATGCGTCACCTGTCTACGCTGTCGGTCGAGGCGACGTTCGACACAACCCCGCCGGACCTGGCCCGGATCCCGGGCGTGACCGCAGTCCATGTGGAAGGTAACCGGGTCCGCTGCCAGGTGATCGGCTCGGTCGAGCCGCTGCTCGGCGTCCTGGCAGCATCCGGCGTGCATCAGTTGCTCAGCCGCGAGCCGTCGCTTGAGGAGCTGTTCCTGGCGCACTATGGCAGGGAGCGGGCTGCAGAAATGGCGGGTTCCCGTGCGGCCTGAGGCCGGTGCCGGTGACCGCCGGGCCGCAACCACGGTCGCTGTGACGACGGCGAAGCGTGCGGTGCGATCGGGCGCGGTGTGGGGTGCGCTGTTCGGCGTGCTGATCCTCAATGAGGCGCTCAGCTACCACAAGAACTTCCCCACCGTCGCCTCGCGCGAGAGGTTCGCCCACACGCTCGGCGCCAACAGTGGCATGGCTGCCATCATCGGCCCGGCCCGGCAGGTCGGCACGCTTGGCGGGTTCGTCGCGTGGCGGGTGTTCGGCCTGCTGATCATCGTTGGCGCGATCTGGGGCCTGCTGACGGCGACCCGCCTGCTGCGTCGGGAAGAGGACGCGGGACGGTGGGAACTGCTGCTGGCCGGACGGACGACCCGCCGCCACGCGACTGTGCAGGCCATGGCCGGGCTGGCCGCCGGGTGGACCGTGCTGTGGGCGCTGACCGCTGCACTGACGGTTGCAGCCGGGTCACGCCCGAGCGTGGGCTTCTCCGCCTCGGCGTCGGTGTTCTACGCCACAGCAGCTACAGCCAGCGCCGCGGTGTTCCTGGGGATCGGCACGCTGGCCAGCCAGCTCGCCGCGACGCGCCGTCAGGCCAACGGCGTGGCCGCCGCCGCCTTTGCCGTGTGCTACCTCATCCGCATGGTCGCCGACGGCGTCCCCGGCCTGGGCTGGCTGCGCTGGGCGAGCCCACTCGGCTGGGTCGAGAACCTCCACCCGCTGACCGGGTCACAACCACTAGCCCTCGTGCCCATCATCGTCCTGATTGCTGCGGCCGCCGGGGCCGCGGTCACCGTCGCCGGGCGGCGTGATCTCGGCGCGGCCGTACTCACGCGCTCCCAGACTGGGAAAGCGAGTACCCGGTTGCTCGGCGGGCCGGCCGGCCTGGTCACCCAGCTCGAACGCTGGGTCGCCCTCGCCTGGGTCGGAGGGCTCGCGGGGCTCGCCTTGATCTTCGGTGTGGTCGCCCGGTCTGCCGCCGCTGGAAACGTCGCCGTCGCCACGATCGAGCAGACACTCGGCCGCCTTGGCGGCCACCCGGGCGGTGCCGTCGCAGCCTGGATCGGATACGAGTTCCTCTATCTGGCTGCGCTCCTCGCCTTCGCTGCCGCCGGCCAGATATCGGCCATCCGCAGCGAGGAAGCGGACGGTCACCTGGACAACCTGCTCGCCCGCCACCTGAACAGGACTACCTGGCTGGCCGGCCGGCTCGGATTCGGCGTGGCACTCGTCATCGCCGCGGGCCTGGCCTGCGGCGTCGGCGGCTGGATCGGCGTGGCGACCCGGCACAGCGGCATCGGGCTCGCCACGATGCTCCAGGCCGGCCTGAACGTGGCGGTGCCGGCCCTGTTCATCCTCGGTGTGGGAGCCCTGGTGTACGGGCTCGCCCCCAGGCTGGCGGTTCCCGTCGTCTACACCGTGGTCCTGTGGTCGTTCCTGGTCGAGATCATCGGATCGAGCATCACCAGCAACCACTGGTTGATCGACACAGCGGTGCTCTCCCACCTTGGCCCGGTGCCCGCCGCCAGCCTGGATTGGACCGCCATCGCCGCGCTGACCGGGCTCGGCGTGATCGCCGCGCTCGCCGGGCTCGCCGCGTTTACCCGGCGCGACCTCGCCGCCGCATAGGGCCTGGCAAAGCCCGCGCGGTGCCATCAAGACGACGGAGGAAGACCAACATGCAGACGATGAAACAAGCCGCAGCCGAGTTCCTGGCCGGCAAGCGAGTCGCCGTCACCGGGGTGTCGAGAAAACCGCAGGAACACGGAAGCAACGTCGTGTATCAGCGGTTGCGGCAGCGTGGCTACCAGGTCTTCGCGGTGAACCCCAATGCGGACAACGTCGAAGGCGACACCTGCTATCGCGATCTGAAGTCCATACCCGGCGGCGTCGACTGGGTAGTGATCGGAACCAAGCCGCAGACAGCCGAGGCCACCATGCGCGAGTGCGCCGACCTCGGCATCAAACGGGTCTGGATGCACCGGGGCCCCGGACTGCGTCGCACGAGCGGAGACGGGTGAAGCGTTACCTGCCCGGCAATGGACCGTAACTGGCGGTTATCGCCGGGCCGGAGCTCAGGGGTGGTCAATGCCGATGCGGCGGCTGACGGCTGCGGCGATGGCGCTCAGGTCGCCTTCGTCTGAACTGACGACCAAGTCGTCGCGGCGCAGTGCTCCCTCGACCACGCAGGCGTCGACGATGTCGGTGGTGTGGGCCCGGCCAGCGAGTGTCCCGGTAGCCCGGGCCCTGGTGTTATCGAGGGTCTCTACCTCACACCCCGCGAGGAGACGCCCAAGCTGGGCCTGGCGGGACGTACCACGCCAGCATTGGGCCACCACCGGGGCAGGTACTACGGGGACAACGCGGCGGAGCAGGAGCGCCCGGTGCCGTGCCCACATCCTGCGTTCGCCGCGCTCAGCGGCGATAAGGGCGCCGGAGTCGTAGGTGACCCCGTTCATGCGGTCAGCCAGGTGCCGGACCTTCGGGTGGCTCTGGCAGCCCATTCGTCGGCTTCGGCGGTCTCGGCCGGGCTGAACTGGCCGTGCTCGGTCTCGTACTGACTGACTGCGGCGAGACCCGCACGGATGGTGAATTCCTTCCGCGCGGTTTGGGCGACCCAGGCACTGTAGCTCACCCCGGCGGCCTCGGCGGCGGCGGCGATCTCGGCGTCGAGTTCAGGCGGGATGGAGATAGAGCGCTTCTTGCGGACTGCCATGCAACAACGGTAGCACAGCGGTACGACAGGCGACGGCGGCGCGGCGCATGACACCCGCCCAGCCGGCCCTCTCCGAGCTTGGCCAAAAGTCCACGGGAGGGCCGACCCAGTTCCGACATGCTCACGGTGTCGTCGCACACAAGCCACCGCCCCCGCCAGCGGCGCTCACGGTGAATGACGTCTAACAGCCGGGTGGGGGGCGTCAGCCTGCGATGGTCAGTTCCATCAGGGCCTTGGCGGTGTGCATCCTGTTCTCCGACTGGTCGAAGACACGGCTCTGCTTCCCCTCGAACACATCGTCGTCCACCTCGCAGATGTCAGGGTGCGCAATGGAGACCTCGGTGTCGAGGCGGTGGAACGCCGGCAGGCAGTGCAGGTAGATGGTGTCGGCCCGGCCGGTCAGCGCCATCATTTCGGCGGTGACCTTCATGTCACGCAGAAGGGCGATGCGCTCAGCTGTCTGGGCCTCCTCCCCCATCGAGACCCAGACATCGCCATAGACCGCGGCCGCCCCGGGCAGCGCCTGCTCAGCGGAGGACGTGACGGTGATCCGCGCGCTGTCCGATTCCCGCTCGGCGAGCAGGCCCGCGACCGTGTCCTGGCTGATATGCAGCGGTTCTGGCGCCAGGATCCGCAGGTCCAGACCGAACTTGGCCGCGGCGATCGCGAGCGTGGCCGCCATATTGTTACGGCCGTCGCCAACGTAGGTCAGGGCGAGGCCCTCGAGGTCACCGAAGTTCTCTTGGAGTGTTTGCAGGTCGGCGAGCACCTGGGTCGGGTGGTAGCTGTCGCAGAGCCCGTTCCAGACCGGGACGCCCGCCCACTTCGCGAACTCCGCGACGGTGGCGTGTTCGAAACCGCGGAACATCACACCATCGAAGACACGCCCGAATACCCGGGCGACATCACGCACGGACTCCTTGATGCCGAAGCGGATGTCTTCTCGGTTGAAGATCTCTGGGTGCGCCCCGGTCTGTGTGGCGGCAACCACAAAGGACACGCGGGTCCGGCACGAGGGCTTGAGGAAGATCAGTGCAATGTTCTTTCCAGCCAGCGTATGGATGTACTCACCCTGGGCCGCACGGAGCTTCAGGTCGGCGGCCCGGTCCAGCAACTCGGTGATCTCCGCGGTGGTGAACTCGCGGAGTGAGAGAAGGCTGCGTCCCTTGAGTTTTGACACCATGTTGCTTCATCCTTGATCGTCAGCTGCGGACTGGGGAATCACGCGACTCGGTACCATAACACGCACTGTTACCCCGTTCCCCGAAAGGGGTCACGCCGGGCGAACGGTCGCCGCGTGGCGTGGCACAGTATCGCGCCCGTGAGCGGAGCCAGCAGTCCCGGGAGCCATGCAGCCGGGGCCACACTCCGCAGCAGCACAAAGCCAGCCGCACCGAGCCACGTCGCAGCGTCGTCGCCGGACAGGAAACCTCTCAGGCCGGTGCTCGCGGGCGCCCGCGGCCGGGTGCGCGGGGCCCCGGGGATGACCACCACGGCAAAGGTCACAGCGGACACGGCGCCGAGACAGAGCGCCCATGTGGTGAGCGGGAGGCCGCCGCGTGCCAGGCCTGCCCCGCCCGCGGCCGTGAGACAGCAGGCCAGCACGGTCTTGGCGGGCTTTTCCGGCAGCCCTGGCACCCGGCCGCGGGTGCGCAGCCCCT
>DASYYE010000158.1:0-4543 GCA_035946955.1 Streptosporangiaceae bacterium
CACTCAGCTCGGCCGCGGTGTGCACGAGCGCGCTCCCGCCACCGGGGACGATGCCCTCCTCAATGGCGGCGCGGGTGGCGGAGATGGCGTCCTCCAGGCGGTGCTTCTTCTCCTTCAGCTCCACCTCGGTGGCCGCGCCGACCCGCAGCACGGACACGCCGCCGGCCAGCTTGGCGACCCGTTCCTGCAGCTTCTCGCGGTCCCAGTCCGAGTCGGTGTCCTCGACCTCGCGCCTGAGCTGACGGATCCGGTCCTCGATCGCGGCCGGGTCGCCCGCGCCGTCTATGATCGTGGTGTTGTCCTTGGTCACGACGATCCGCCGCGCCCGGCCCAGGGTCTGCAGGCCGATGTTTTCCAGCTTGAGCCCGAGTTCCTCGCTGACGACCTCGCCACCGGTGAGGATCGCCATGTCGGCGAGCATGGCCTTGCGGCGGTCGCCGAAGCCCGGCGCCTTCACCGCGACCACCGCCAGCAGGCCTCTGATCTTGTTCACGACCAGGGTGGACAGGGCCTCGCCGTCGACGTCCTCGGCCACGACCAGCAACGGCTTCTTCGACTGGGCCACCGCCTCGAGCACCGGCAGGAAGTCGGCCATCGAAGAGACCTTGGCCGCGTGCAGGAGCACGTAGGCGTCTTCCAGGACTGCTTCCAGGCGGTCCTGGTCGGTGATGAAGTACGGGGAGATGTAGCCCTTGTCGAACTGCATCCCCTCGGTGAACTCCAGCTCCAGGCCGAGTGTCGGCGACTCCTCGACGGTGATCACGCCGTCCTTGCCGACCTTGTCGAACGCCTGTGCGATCAGTTCGCCGATCTGGCGGTCCTGTGCGGAGACCGTCGCGACCTGCGCGATCTCCTCCTGCTCACCAACCTCCCTGGCGTGGGCGGCCAGCAGGTCGGACGCGGCGCTCGCAGCGGCGTCAATGCCGCGCTTGAGCGCGATGGGGTTCGCCCCAGCGGTCACGGCGCGGCGGCCCTCATGGACCATGGCCTGGGCGAGCACGGTCGCGGTGGTGGTGCCGTCGCCCGCGACATCATTGGTCTTGGTCGCCACTTCCTTGGCGAGCTGGGCGCCGAGGTTCTCGTAGCGGTCCTCGAGCTCCACTTCCTTGGCGACGGTGACGCCGTCGTTGGTGATGGTGGGAGCGCCCCATTTCTTGTCGATGACGACGTTGCGCCCACGCGGCCCGAGCGTCACCTTCACCGCGTCGGCGAGCTTGTTCACACCGCGCTCGAGGGCACGGCGTGCGTCTTCATCGAACTCCAGCATCTTGGCTGCCATAACTCAAAACCCCTGACGGTGGTGGCACGACCGGGGCGGGCCAGCGGCGTTCGTGCCACCGCCCCAGGCGCGTCGCATGCGCCCGGGGCGGTATGGCATGACATACCGGTACCCGCCGCGGGTCGTTGCCCGCGGCTGTAGGACCAGTTGGCTACTTCTCGACGATGGCAAGCACGTCGCGGGAGGAGAGCACCAGGTATTCCTCGTTGTGGTACTTCACCTCGGTGCCGCCGTACTTGCTGTAGAGCACCACGTCGCCGACCTTGACGTCCATGGGCACGCGCTTGGAACCGGCTTCGTCCCAACGGCCCGGGCCCACGGCCAGGATCTCGCCCTCCTGGGGCTTCTCCTTGGCGGTGTCCGGGATGACGAGGCCCGACGCTGTGGTCTGCTCCGCTTCGAGCGTGCGGACCACGATGCGGTCTTCGAGTGGCTTGAGAACAACCTTGGTGGCGGTCGTCACGATCTGACCTCCCCCTTCGGAAAGGGTGGCTGACGGTAATTTTCTTAGAGGGCGATCGCGGCGGCCTGTCGTCGCGGGTGCCAGACCAGCCTTGTCGCGTTAGCACTCTACCTTATCGAGTGCCAGTTCCGAACAGTATCGCTGGGTGGCTGCCCAGTCAACTCTCCGGTGTCACTGGGCGGTAGCGGGCACCGCCTGGGACCGCCCACTGGTCCTCCGCATGACCAGCGCGTCGGCGCCCGAGGGCTGGTAGTACCCGCGCCGCAGGCCCACATCCTCGAACCCGTGGCGGCGGTAGAGGCGCTGGGCGCGGTCGTTGTCCACCCGCACTTCCAGGAACACCTCGGTGCAGCCTTGCCGCTCCGCCTCGGCGAGCAGCCCGGTGAGCAGTGCCGCGCCGATGCCCTGGCCCCAGTGTGCTGCCGCCACCGCGAGTGTCCCCACGTCTGCCTGGTCACCACCGAGCAGTACCAGCCCGCCATAGCCGAGGATCTCCGCGTCCGCCTCGGCGACCAGGTAGTACCGGTTGCCCGCCCGCCCAGCGAGTTCGTCAGTCAGCATGTCGGCCGACCACGCCTCATCGCCGAACACGGCCTGCTCCAGGCACGCGAGGGCGGGGACGTCCGCGCTCGTCATCCGCCGGAGCACCACGGTGCGCATGGAAACCCAGCGTAGGCGACCGCGCGCGGGCGCGCCGACCCTACTTGAACTGGGAAGCCAGGTCCCGGGCGACCGCTTCCGCCCCGGCCGTCAGCTCCGCCATGGACACCTGGCTGTAATGACGGCCGCGGACCCGGCCGCCCACGCCCTCCAGTTGCGCGGTGATCAGCACGTTATGCTCCCGGACCACCACGGTCATGATGTCCGTCGTGTCTCCGCCGGTCTTGACCACCTGCGCGGCTGTGAACGCACTGTTTCCCACCCCTGCGAGCTGGCTCATTGCCGCCTTGGGCAGGTGGGTGGCCCGTGGCGGGCTGGCCTTGTCCTTCTCCGCCTGCGCGTAGGCGTCCGCGGCCGCCTCGGTGGCGCTCCCGTCGCCGCTGGCGAGCTCGCTGGGCGCATAAGCCTGCACCGTGACGCCGAGGTGCCGGTAGACCGTGGGCTGGTCCACGGTCCAGTCGCACATGCTCTGCGCCCGGCCGTACAGCGACTGGGGGACCACGATGGCTGGCTTGCCCGGCAGGTACTGGGCCAGGGTCGCCGCGGCCACCGACCGGCAGGCACTGGGGACGGACTGGAACTCGCCGCGCTGGAACGTGGTGACCACGCCATCCGCAATCGGCCGGGTATTCGGCGAGGAATTCACCTCGAGCACGGTCACCGCGGTGATGATGACGGCCACCGCGACGGCCGCGCCCCAGATGTAGAGCTTCAGCCGGGCCCGCCGGGCCCGGGCCGCGGCCAGCCGGCTGCGGGCACCTCGGGATGCCCCTGGCCCTCCCGCGTCGGCCTCATGGGCTCCCGCAGGCCGGTCCTTGCCTGCCTGGCGTGGCGCCACCTGGATGCCGGCCCAGGGCGGGGCCTCGTCGTCAGTGTCGGTGTCGGTGTCCCACGAGTACCCGCTGGGCGGCCTGGTGCCGCGTCTGGGGGGAGCGCCGCCCTGCCCGTGGTGGCGCCCGGTCGCGGGCAGCCGGGAAGACCGGGGAGGGGACGATCCCTGCTGGGTCACAGTGCCTCCGGGGAAGTAAGAGAACCACACGCGGCGGCGCGCAGCACACTCATTAAGGGGGCGCCGGGCGGTGGTGAGGCATGGAAGGGACGCCAGGAACTATATGGCCTTCTGGCTAGCTGGCATGCCAGAACCGCCGAACAGGCCAAACACGCCGATGACGTGCACGGTGGCCCGGTCTGTGGCAGCCACGGAACAGGCGGTAACGGGCGGGGCGGGAAAGTCACGCCGACTTGGGCAGGCCACCATCTGCTGCCACGCGCGAGACCATGGTGACGACCGCCTCGTTCACCAGTCCGGGACGTTCCAGGACCAGGGCGTGGCCGGCCCCAGGAACCCAGACGAGCTGGGACCCTGGGATTTCCATCGCCAATTCGATTCCCAGTCGCGGGGAGATCAGGCGGTCCTTCTCGCCCACGATCACGGTCACGGGCACCCGGCCCAGCGTGGCCATGGACCCTCGCTTGTCACAGGCGAGCAGAGCCTGGCAGAACCGCGCCACGACTTCGATCGGCGTCTGCCTGACCATCTGCTCCAGGAAGGAGACCACGGACGGGCCGACGTCACTGGTGCCGAACCCGATCAGCCGCGTGCTCAGGAACGCCAGGTCCACTGACACCTGCCGGCCGCGCTCGACGATCAGTGCCCGTCTGCCCTTGGCCGCGCCGTCCAGCACCACGGGCACGGCCCGAGACAGCACCGGCCGCAGCGGGCCGGGCATCCAGGGGCTGCCGTTCTCCAGCCCGCGGGCGGCGGTGGATACGAGTACCACCCCGGTCACGAGCGTGCCGAACAAGTCGGGGTACTGCTCGGCCAGGGCCATGATGGTCATGCCGCCCATCGAGTGGCCGACCAGCACGACCTGTCCTTCGCTGCCCACCGTGGCGTCGATCACCGCTTTCAGGTCGGCGCCGAGCTGGTCGATGGAGGCGACACCTGCCTCGGACCGCCCCGACCGGCCGTGGTCCCGCTGGTCCCACAGGACCAGCCGGTACCCGGTGAGGTCGCGGCGCTGGTAGTGCCAGAAGTCCTGGTTCACGGTGTAGCCATGGCAGAAGACGATCGTCACCGGGGCCGTCGCCGGACCCTCGACCTCGACGTGCAGCGTGACACCGTCACCGGTGAGCACCGT
>DASYYE010000159.1:0-4018 GCA_035946955.1 Streptosporangiaceae bacterium
ACCTACCGCCTCGTCAACCGGGCCACCGGCAAGCCCATCGGTGTCTACGGCGCCTCGACCGCCGACGGGGCGAAGATCGTGCAGTGGACCGACGACGATGACCCTGACCAGCAGTGGACGCTCGCCAGCGCCGGGAACGGCTACTACAACATCATTAACGTCAACAGCGGGAAAGCGCTCGACGACACCAACGGGTCAACCAGCAACGGCACCCAGATGCAGCAATGGACCACCGGCACCGGCAACAGCAACCAGCAATGGCAGATCACCCCGCTCGGCAACGGCTCCTACACCATCACCAACCGCACCAGCGGCCTCGTGCTCGACCTGACCGGTGGCGGCCTCGGCGATGGCACGGCGATCCAGCAGTGGGCCAACTCGCCGGGTGACATCAACCAGCAGTGGAACCTGGTTGGTGTGCCGGCCGCGGCCGCGCCAGGCACACCGGTTGCCGGGCAGGCGTACCGCATCGTCAGCACCGTGAGCGGCAAGCCCATCGACGTGAGCGGGGCATCCACCTCGGACGGCGCCAAGACCATCGAATCGGCTGACAATGACGGCCTCGACCAGGAATGGGCACTCGCCAGCGCCGGGAACGGCTACTACAACATCATTGACGTCAACAGCGGGAAGGCGCTCGACGACACCAACGGGTCCACCGCCAACGGCACCCAGATGCAGCAATGGTCCATCGGCGGTACCGGCAACAGCAACCAGCAGTGGCGGATCACCCCGGTCGGCAACGGCTCCTACACCATCACCAGCCGCACCAGCGGGGACAACCTCGACCTCACCAACGGCGCGTTCGGCGACGGCACGGCCATCCAGCAGTGGCAGCCGGGGCCGGGCAACCCGAACCAGGAGTGGGAGTTCGTGCCGGTGAGGTGACCACTGCAAAGGCCGTCGTGGCGGGAAACGTGTCGCTGCCCGGATGCAGCGGACCGCACCGCCTCACGACTGCCAGCCCGGACGCCCAACGACGGCGGAGCGGTCACCCGGAAACAGATTGGCCATCTCCAAGTTACGTCTGATAAGGTTACAAGGTACAGATTGCACCATTTCCATCGGGGGCTGAGATGCTATCTGTTTGTAGTAAAATGGGTGAATCGCTGCCACGATTGAGTGGTATCTCACCAAAAGCCCCTCGGCTACTGGTCGCTATCACGCCCCCCGGTACAGCCCCACAGTGGTCATTCAGGCCGCCTCATGCCTGTCCATTGATTGTTGGGCTTAACCCTGCACTGCACGGGCCACCACTCTCGCCAGTACGTGGCATTCACCACGCGCCAGTGGGGGATTTGGCGCGCATTCGCCGAATCTACGGGGAAGGAAGAAAGTTGATTATTGGCATTGTCGATCGCCGACCTCTCGTAGTCGTGGGACTGACTGCCATACTGGCGGCCACTGGTAACGTCGCGATCCGCATCACGGACCGTTTGTGCCGGCTGGAACTAGGCAACATGGACGTCCTGCTGCTCGAAAGTGGACTCACGGGTCAGCAACCAGTGCTCGCTGAGCTCCGCCGAGCCGCGACGCAGACAAAGGTACTGGTCCTAGCGTCGGATGACGTGGGCAGTCGCGTTGAAGACTATCTGACGGCTGGCGCGCAAGGATATATCAGTAAATATGCGAGCAGAGAAGCGGTAATCGAGACAGTGTGCAAGCTGAGCTCCGTGCCGGTTACCGAAGATGCCCCGCCGCCTGGTATCGAAGCCCTGTCACCACGCGAATCCGATGTCCTGGGCTATATAGCCGAAGGCTACACACACGACCAAATCGCCCGGCGGCTGCGAATCAGCAAGCACACGGTGGATACCTACACCAAGCGCGCCCGGGCGAAACTGAACGCGGGGAACAAGGCCGAACTCACCCGGGCCATGCTCAACCATACCCCCTGGTTATGCCATAGGGTTTGACTCAGGCGCTAACCTTCACGGGCTGCCTGCGCGGCCATGTGCTCGCGAAGCGAGCGCGGCCGCATGTCGGTCCACACCTCTTCGATATAGGCCAGACAGTCACCCTTGACGCCACGTTTGCCCACTTCCCGCCAGCCCGCGGGGAGTGGACGGTCGGCCAGCCAGATGGAGTACTGCTCTTCGTCATTGATGACAACGACGTATGAACGGAGGTCGTCCTCGTCGTCAGACACGGATAGCTCCCTTCAAGGCATTACACAGGCGTCAAAGCGGGTGCGCTCAAGACCAGGGCTCCTGCGATGCCGCCGCACCTTCCAGTCATAGTCTCGCACCGAGCGGCCGCCTCATCCTGTCCCCATTTTGGGTGACAAGCGGCACCCTCATCTCCCCCTGCCTGGCAGCCGGACTGGGGCGGACGGACTGAACCGCACCGGCAGCAAGCTGACCCCGTTGAGGAATGTGGACTCCAGATAAAGCGGTGCCCCGGCAAGCTCGATGTCAGGCATCCGCCGGGCCAGTTCCTCGAACACCGTACGGACCTGCCGCCGGGCCAGGCTGCTGCCCAGGCAGAAGTGTGGGCCACCGGCACCGAAACTGACCTGTTCGCCGGGGGCCCGCGTCAGGTCGAATCGGCCCGGATCGTCAAACACATCCTCGTCCCGGTTGGCTGACAAGTAATACAGCGCGACCCGGTCTCCCGCCGTGATGGCCTGGCCGCCAAGGACGGTATCGCGAGTCGCAGTGCGCTGGAACTGCATGACCGGCGAGACCCACCGCAGCATCTCGTCCACCCCGGCGTCCGGCAGTGCCCCCGCCACCACCAGCGAGTGCCACTGCGCTGGGTGCTCGAAGAAAGCCAGCATCGCGCCGGAGATGAGATGTTGCGTCGTCAGGTGCCCGGCGGTGAGCAGCAAGAGGATGAGCAGCTCATACTCGCCATGACTCAGCCGCTCCCCATCAGGACCAGGACGGAGCAGCACACTCACCAGATCGTCGCCGGGTGAGCGCCGGCGCCACTGCGCGAGCTCGGCCGCGTACTCGAAAGCCTGCGCAGTGGCCCGAGCGACCACGTCGGGTGAGGCTTGCCCCAGCGGATCGCCGAGAGCACTGGTGATCATGCGGACCCGCTGGCGCTCCTCGGCGTCTGGAGCGCCGAGCAAAGCGCACAGGACCGCAACGGAGAACTCGGCGGCCACATCGCGGGCGAAGTCGCAGTCACCACGTTCACAGAACCGGTCGAGCGCCACTGTGCACTGTGAACGGATCTGGCTGGTCAGCTTGTCTACCGCTGCCGGCGTGAACTGGGGCGCGACCAGGCGGCGCAGCCTGGTATGTGCAGGCGGGTCCAGATTGACCATGGTCTGGTGGCCATCACGGCGCGCGTCCGCGGAACTCTCGTCCAGGAACACACCGTGGCGTTGCGACGAGAACGTGGCGGGGTCGCGGGATGCGGCGACGACGTCACGGTGCCGTGTCACAACCCAGAACGGCGGGAGGCCGTCTCGGCGGTGCAGGATGACCGGCGCCTCCTGGCGCAGCCGGGCGAACAGTTCGTGCGGAGGACCGAGGCGAAACGTCTCTGGGGAGGTCAGGCCGAGGTCGCATGGTTCCATTCGCACCTAGCGTGGCCTCGCTTCCACCGCGACATACGGCGTTCGCAGCTCGATCCGCCGGGTGACTCTCAGACCGGCAGCGGCGAACAGCCCCGCCGTCTCTGTCTCGCTGCGCTCGCAGCCGCCGACCAGCAGTGACATCATCATGTCACTGGCGAGGGTCAATCCCCGGACGTCACGGGCACCCACTTCCATGTCTACCGCGATGACCCGGCCCTTGTCGCCGCACGCCTGGTGGCAGTTCCGCAGGATCGCCTCGGCCCTCTCATCAGGCCAGTCATGCAGTACCCGCATGAGCAGATAGACGTCCGCACCGGCAGGCACGCTGGCGAACATGTCGCCAGGAACCACGATGCACCGTCCTGTCAGACCTGCCGCAGCCATCTGCTGCTCGGCCGCCCCGGCCACGGCTGGCACGTCCATCAGGATCCCGCGCAATCTCAGGTCACTCCGCAGCAGCCGTACGAGTACCGACCCAGTGCCGCCACC
>DASYYE010000160.1:0-38137 GCA_035946955.1 Streptosporangiaceae bacterium
TCATGCTCCTCCAGAGGCTGCTCGCTGAACTCGACGCCCCGGTGTGGGCGATGGGAGGCATCGGCCGGCACACTGCCGCCGCCGCGGTGGCGGGCGGGGCACGGGGTGTCGTGCTCGATTCCCAGCTAGCGCTGGTCTCCGAGACCCGATTGCCGCGTGAGGTCGCCGCGGCGGTCGCCGCGATGGATGGCAGCGAGACCACCGTGGCCGGGGGCTACCGGGTCTACACCCGGCCTGACCTGCCCCCGCCGGACCCACGCAGCGGCCGGTTCGGCGCCAGCGACCTGCACGGACAGTTACTGCCCGTAGGGCAGGACGGCGCGTTCGCCGACGCGCTCGCGGCCGTGTACCGGACCGCCGGCGGGGTCGTCCAGGCCGTCCGGGCGGCCATCACCTCCCAGGTCGAGCAGGCGGCACGGGACTACCCGCTGAACGGCGCGGCCCCGGTGCAGGGGCCGATGACGCGCGTCAGCGACCAGCCGGAGTTCGCGGCGGCGGTCGCGGATGCCGGTGGCCTGCCGTTCCTGGCACTGGCACTGATGTCCGGTGACGAGACGCAGCGGCTGCTGACCGAGACCGCGACCGTACTCAGCGGCCGGGCGTGGGGCGTGGGGATCCTCGGCTTCGCGCCACCAGAGGTACGCCAGGCGCAGCTCGCCGCGATCACGCAGGCGCGGCCGCCCTATGCACTGATCGCCGGTGGGCGCCCAGCGCAGGCCGCGGTGCTGGAGGACGCGGGGATAGAGACGTTCCTCCATGTGCCGTCACCAGGGCTGCTGGACCTCTTCCTCCGCGAGGGTGCCCGGCGCTTCGTGTTCGAGGGGGCCGAGTGCGGCGGCCACATCGGGCCGCGGGGCAGTTTCGCGTTGTGGGAGGCCCAGGTCTCCCGGCTGCTGGCGTGCCCGGACCTGGCCGGGGTCCGGGTGTGGTTTGCCGGCGGTATCCACGACGAGCGGTCGGCCGCGATGGTGGCGGCCATGGCGGCGCCGCTGACCGCACGCGGTGCGCGCGTGAACGTGCTCATGGGTACGGCCTACCTCTTCACCTCCGAAGCCGTGCGCTGCGGCGCGGTCCTGGCCCCCTACCAGGGGGCGGCATTGGCGTGCACCGCCACCGCATTGCTGGAGACCTCACCCGGCCACGTGGTCCGCTGCGCGGACACGCCGTATGTGGCGACCTTCGCGCAGGCACGCCGCAGCCTTGCCGACGCGGGCACACCACAGCAGGAGGCCTGGGCGGAGCTCGAGCAGCTCAACCTGGGCCGGCTGCGGATCGCCGCAAAAGGGCTGCGCCGCGACGGTGACACGCTCGTCGGTGTGGACGAAGACACCCAGCACTCCGATGGCATGGTCATGCTCGGCCAGGTCGCCACGCTCCGGTCGGAGGTGACCACCATCGCCACATTGCATTCACAGGTGACAGACGGGGCACGGGACTTCCTGGCCACCCGGGCAGCCGGGCTCCGTGCCGGTGGCGGGGCCCCCGCCGGGGCCGCCGCCCCGCGAGACCTGCCGCAGGAGGCCGGCCAGCCCGCCCCGCCGCGGCGCCCGAGCCCGCTGGATGTGGCGATCGTGGGGATGGCCTGCGTCTACCCGGGCGCGGACGGGCTCGGAGCCTACTGGGCGAACGTGGTCGCGGGCAAGGACGCGGTCACTGACGTGCCTGCAGAGCGCTGGCGGCACGAGACCTATCCCGATGTGCCGTCGGCCCGGGGTGGCTTCCTTCCCCGGGTGCCGTTCGACGCCCTGGCTTACGGCATCCCGCCGTCCTCCCTGCCGAGCATCGAGCCGGCACAGCTGCTGGCGCTGGAGGTAGCCGCCAGAGCGCTCGCCGACGCCGGGTACGCCGTCAGGCCGTTCGACCGTGAAAGGACCTCGGTGGTCTTCGGCGCGGAGGCAGGCAGCGACTTGTCCGGCGCCTACGGGCTGCGCTCCATGCTCCCCACCTACGCGCCGCTGCCACCCGGCGTCGAGGCGCACCTGCCACGGCTGAGCGAGGACTCCTTCCCCGGGGTGCTGAGCAACGTGATCGCGGGCCGGATCGCCAACCGGCTCGACCTCGGCGGGGTGAACTACACCGTCGACGCTGCCTGCGCGGCGAGCCTGGCCGCCCTCGACCTGGCCTGCAAGGAACTGGCCGCTGGCACCAGCGACATGGTGCTGTGCGGCGGCGCGGACACCCACAACGGCGTCTATGACTTCGCGATGTTCGCCTCGGTGCACGCGCTCTCCCCCAGCGGGCGCTGCGCCCCGTTCGATGCCAGCGCCGACGGCATCGCACTGGGCGAGGGGGTCGCCTGCGTGGTGCTCAAGCGGCTCGCCGATGCCGAACGCGACGGCGACCGCATCTACGCCGTTGTCAAGGGCGTGGCCGGCTCCAGCGACGGCCGGTCGCTCGGGCTGACCGCACCCCGGCCCGAGGGCCAGCGCCGCGCCCTCGACCGCGCGTATGCGATGGCCGGCATCTCACCCGCCGACGTCGGGCTCATCGAGGCGCACGGCACCGGCACGGTCGTCGGCGACCGCGCGGAGCTCGCCACCTTGACCGGCCTGTTCACCGAGTCCGGCGCCCGTCCCGGCACCTGCGTGGTCGGCTCGGTGAAGTCCCAGATCGGGCACACCAAGTGCGCCGCCGGGCTGGCAGGGCTGATCAAGGTCGCGCACGCCCTGCACACCGGGGTACGCCCGGGCACCGTCCACCTGAGCGACCCCAACCCCGGGTGGGAGCCGGCCAGCAGCCCCTTCGCCTTCGCCACCACGCCACGGCCATGGGCCGCCGAGCCGGGCCAGCGGCATGCCGGGGTGAGCGCGTTCGGGTTCGGGGGGACGAACTTCCACGCGGTGCTGTCCGGGTATGGCGGCGCCGACGAGCCCGGCCACGGCCTGCGCGAGTGGCCTGCCGAACTGGTTGTCTTCCGGGGCGACGTGGCCGCGGCCGTGGCCCGGCTGAACCGGCTGACCTCGGCCAATGACGCGGCGGGCCGCCCGTGGCAGCTCGCGGACCTCGCCGCCACCATGGCCGCTGACAACGGCCCGGTCCGGGCGGGGGTGGTCGCGACCAGCCTGGACGACCTGGCCACGAAGGCAGGCGGGCCGCTGCCGGAGCAGGGTGCCGGTGGCGGTGTCGCGTTCCTGTTCCCAGGGCAGAGCAGCCAGCGTCCGGGGATGCTGAGAGACATCTTCACCGCATTCCCCCGGCTGAACCGGCTGCTCCGTCTCGCGGGGGGACGCTACGCCGATGCCATGTTCCCCCCGGCCGCGTTCACCCCAGCGCAACGCGAACGTCAGGCCGCCGCCATCACCGACACCCGTGTCGCCCAGCCCGCACTCGGCATCGCGGGCCTGGCCGTGCTGCACCTGCTCGGCGAACTCGGCGTGCGGCCGGACATGGCGGGCGGCCACAGCTACGGGGAACTGCTCGCGCTGTGCGCGGCGGGCGCCTACGACGAGGCATGCCTCCTCGAGCTGAGCCAGGTCCGGGCCGAGGCGATCCTCGCCGCCGCAGGATCGGACCCGGGTGCCATGGCCGCGGTCAGTGCGCCCGCGGCACAGGTCATCACCGCCGTGGCGGGGACCGGGGTGGTCCTCGCCAACCACAACTCACCCAGCCAGGTCGTGGTCTCCGGCCCGACCCCCGCGGTGGAGGCGGCGATCGAGACACTGACCGAGCGGGGCATGACCGCACGGCGGCTGCCGGTGGCGTGTGCGTTCCACAGCCCGCTGGTGGCCGCGGCCGCTAGGACTCTCGCCAGCGTCCTCGCTGACCGCGACGTGGCGGTGCCCGGCTTCCCGGTGTTCGCCAATGCCACCGCGGCGCCGTACCCCGGCACGCCGGACGGTGTGCGGGAGGTGCTGGCCAGGCAGGTCGCCGAGCCGGTGCGGTTCGCCGAGCAGGTGACAGCGATGTACGCGGCCGGGGCGCGCACCTTCGTCGAGGCAGGCCCAGGCCGGGTGCTGACCGGCCTGGTGGGCGCGGTCCTCCAAGACCTGCCGCACACCGCGCTCGCCTGCGACGTCCCCGGGGAGAACGGGCTGGTCCAGCTGCTGAAGACGCTGGCGGCCCTGATCCAGGCCGGTGTGCCCGTCGACCCTGCGCCGCTCTTCGCGGGCCGGGTGGAGCCAGTGGCCGAGCCTGTTCCCCGTCGCCCGGGGTGGACCGTGGACGGTCAGTTGGTGCGCACCGCGGATGGGCAGCCCCTGCCCGGTGGGCTCCAGCCCGCCACCACCGCCCCCCAGGTCTGCATCGCGTCTCCGGCGGCGGCGCCGCAGCCGAACGACCGGGACCGGGTGGTCACCGAGTTCCTGAGCACCACCCGGGAACTGCTCGCCGCACAGCGGGACGTGGTGCTCGGCTACCTCGGGACCACGGTGAACGGCCACGCACCGCACGCCACGTCCGCCGCCTCCACCGTCGCGGCGCAGGCGGCACCAGTGCGTGCTCAGCCCCCCGCCCCCGTCCCGGCGCCGGAGGCCGTCACTGCACCGGCCACCCAGGAGACCGCACCGGCTGGCCCGGCGGAGATCAGCGCGGCGGTGGTGGACGTGGTGAGCGCCCGCACCGGCTACCCACGGGAGATGCTCGGCACCGACCTCGACCTCGAGGCGGACCTGTCCATCGACTCCATCAAACGGACCGAGATCATCGGGGTACTCGCGGAGCGGCTGGACCTGCGCCCCAGCGGAACGGGTGCCGACGAGTCCCTGGTCGAGTCGCTGGCCCGGATCAAGACCATCGGCGGCATCGCCGGCTGGCTCGCCCAGCACCTCGGGGCCATGAGCGATCCCCCGCGAGCCGAAGGTCCACGCCCGGAGGCGAGCGGGACTAGCCTCCCCGCGAGCCAAAGGGCCGCTCCGCCGCCTGGACTGACGAGCGAGGAGCGAGCGCAGCGAGCGCAGGAGCGAGGAGGGAAGGCGGCGGTCACCAGCGGCCCGGAGGCGAGCGGGACTAACACAGCCACACCGGGACGCTATGTCGTGGAGACCGTCGAGGTCGCCGCGGCGAGCGGCACGGCTGCCCTGCCGGGGCGCACCCTCATCGTGGACGACGGCCTCGGCATCGCCCTCGAACTCACCGAGCTGCTGGAAGCACGGGGTGCCGAGGTGGTGACGGTCGAGGTGCCGACAGCGACGCGGCTCGCGGGTGCGGACGCCATCGTCCACCTCGCCGCGCTCCGGCCCGGCACGGGGCCGGTGCTGCCCGAAGCGTTCACACACGTCCGCGACGCACTGGCCGCCGGGGTCCGCACACTGGTCGTGGCGACCGCCACCGGCGGCACGTTCGGCCACGGGTCCGCCGATGCCGCCAGCGACCTCGCCGACCTCGGCCTGCGGGGCATGGTCCGGTCGGTCGCAGCCGAATACCCGGCGGTGACGGCGCGCGCCGTGGACGTGTCGCCGAAAGAGAGCCCGCGTGAGGTCGCCGCCCAGGTCCTCGCGGAACTCACCAGCCCCGAAGGCCCCGCCGTCGTCGGGTACCGGGGAGGGCGCCGGACCGGCCTGCGGGTACGCCGTACCGAACCGCTGACGTCCGCAGCCACCGGCGTGCCTGGGCTCGACCGCGACAGCGTGGTCCTGCTCACCGGCGGCGCGCGGGGGATCACCGCCGCGGTGGCACACGGGCTCGCCCGGGCAACCGGCTGCCACGTGGAACTCATCGGGCGCACACCGCTGGCGGACCCGGACCCCGAGACGGAGCCGGCCAGTAGCCCCGAGGCCCTGCGGCAACTGCTGGCCCGGCGCGGCACGCACAGCCCACGCGAAATCGAGGCCATGGCAGGACGCCTGCTGCGGGAGCGCGAAGTGCGTGCCACCCTGGCGGGGCTGCGCGGCCTCGCCTCGTCCGTGCGCTATCACGCCGTAGACATACGCGACGCTGGCGCGGTCGGGGCCGTGCTCGACGACGTCTACGCCAGGCATGGGCGGCTGGACGGCGTGGTCCACGGCGCGGGCGTGGTCGAGGACAGGCTGCTGCCCGACAAGACCGCCGAGTCGTTCGCCCGCGTGTACGCGACGAAGGTGGATGGTGCCCGGGCCTTGGCGGACCGGCTGCGGCCGGGCACCAGGTTCCTGGTGCTCTTCGGCAGTGTGTCCGGAGTGTTCGGCAACCGCGGCCAGGTCGACTACGGCGCGGCCAACGACGCCCTGGACACCCTCGCCCACCTGTGGTCCGCCCGGCTGGCCAGCCACGTGGTCTGCCTGGACTGGGGCCCATGGGCCGGGGCAGGAATGGTCTCGGCGGAGCTGGCGAGGGACTATGCGCGCCGGGGCGTCACGCTGATCGACCCAGCCGCCGGTGTTGCCGGCCTGCTCGCGGAACTGACGTCCGAGGCCGGCCCGGCCCAGGTCGTCTACATGTGCGAGCCGGCCGGCAATGACTGACGTGGCGATCGTCGGGGTCGGGGCGGTGTTCCCCGGTGCCGGGGACGCACCCGCGTTCTGGCGGAACATCGTCGCAGGCGTGGACGCGGTGGGCGACGTCCCCCCGGGGCGCTGGGACCCGGAGGTCTACTACCAGCCGGACGGCGGGCCAGGTGAGGGGTTCTACTGCCGGCGCGGCGGGTTCGTGGACGACCTCGCCGACTTCGACGCGGCGGAGTTCGGCATCATGCCCGCGGCCGTGCACGCGATCGAACCTGACCAGCTGCTGGTGCTGCGGGCCGCCGCTGAGGCGATCGCCGACTCCGGCGGGCTTGGCGACACCGGCCGGGTTGGCGTGGTGATCGGGCGCGGCGGTTACCTCACCCCCGGCGTCGCACGGCTGGACCAGCGGGTCCACGTGGTCCACCAGCTCATCACCGTCCTGCGTGACCTCGTGCCCGGCCTTGGCGAGGACCGGCTCGCCGAGGTGGCGGACGCGTTCCGCGAGCGGCTCGGCGGTGATGGCGACCCGTCTTCGATCGGGCTGGTGCCGAACTTCGCCGCATCTCGGATCGCGAACCGCTTCGACCTGCGCGGACCCGCGTACACGGTGGACGCGGCGTGCGCGTCGTCACTCGTGGCAGTGGACCACGCAGTGGCGGACCTGGCCTCGCGACGGTGTGACGCGGTGCTCGCCGGAGGGGTGCACACCTGTCACCATCCCACTCTGTGGAGCGTGTTCACCCAGCTCCGCGCGCTGAGTTCCGGGGGGGTGATCCGGCCGTTCGACGCCCGCGCGGACGGCACGCTGCTGTCCGAAGGCGCGGGCGTGGTCGTACTCAAGCGCTTCGCCGACGCGACCGCTGCCGGGGACCGGGTGTACGCGGTCATCCGAGGTGTGGGGGTGGCCAGCGACGGCCGGGCCACGTCGATGATGAACCCGCTCGCCGAGGGCCAGGAACTGGCGATCCGCCGGGCATGGTCCGCGGCCGGCCTGGACCCGCTCGCACCGGACGCCATCGGCCTGCTCGAGGCCCACGGCACCGCCACCGTCCTAGGTGACGAGGTCGAACTCACCACCGTGGCACGGGTGTTCGGCCCGCCGGGGAGCGCCCCGATGCAGCGCGCCGGGCTCGGCACGGTCAAGTCGATGATCGGTCACGCGATGCCCGCAGCGGGTGCCGCCGGGCTGATCAAGGCGGCGCTTGCGGTGCACCACGGCGTGCTGCCGCCGACGCTGCACATCGGGCAACCACATCCAGGGCTGGCCTGGACACGGTTCGAGCCGGTGACAGCGGCCAGGCCTTGGGACGAGGGCCTGCCACGGCGTGCGGCGGTCAACGCGTTCGGCTTCGGCGGGATCAACGCACACGTGATCCTCGAGGCTCCGGCCACGAGGACGCCGACCGCGGCCAAGGCGGGTGCGCGCAGGACGGTCCCCACGGCCCCCGGTGCTGGTACAGGGGCCGAGGCGGCCGGCACACCCCCGGCCATCGTGGTCACCACCGACCCAGCTGAACCCATCCTGCGGCTCGCGGCCGGCTCCCCCAGGGAACTCGCGCGGTCACTGGACGCCCCCGACGCCGACCTGCTGGCCCGCGCGGGCAGCGATCCATCCAGCGGGCACTGCCGGCTCGCGGTGGTCGCCCCGGACCCCCGGCGGCTTGCACTCGCGCGCAAGGTCGCGGCGCGCGGCACACCGTGGCGGGGCCGGAGTGATATCTGGTTCACGTCACAGCCGCTGCTGTCCGGCCCGGAGCAGGTCGCGTTCCTCTTCCCCGGCTTCGAGCCTGAGTTCACGCCGGAAGTGGTGGACACTGTCGCCGCGACGTTCGGGCTGCCAGTTCCGGCGTTGCATGGCTCGGACACGGCTGCGGGCCCGGACGGCGGAGTGGTCGAGCTTGCCCGGGACGTCGTCGCGGTCGGCCGGCTGCTGGCCGCCGCACTGGCCAGGCTCGGTGTCACTCCAGGCGTGCTGGCAGGCCACAGCCTCGGCGAGTGGACCGCCATGATCGTCGGTGGGGTGTTCCCGGAGGTCGACGAGTTCATCGCGTCGGTGCGCCCGGGCATGGTCGAGGTGCCCGACCTGGTCTACGCCGCGCTCGGCACCCAGGCCGGCCAGGTCGCCAGGTTCCTCGGCGCCGACCTGGGCGACGTGGTGGTCAGCCACGACAACTGCCCGCACCAGTGCGTGGTTTGCGGCCCGGCATCCCAGGTCAGCGCCGTGGCCGGACGGGCACGTGCGGCAGGCGTGCTCGTGCAGGAACTCCCGTTCCGCACCGGCTTCCACTCGCCGATGTTCGCGCCGTACCTGGCGGCAGCGCGGGAGACGCAGCGCCGCCTGGCCGTACATCCGGCACACACCCCGGTCTGGTCCGCGACGTCACTGGCGCCTTTTCCGGCTGACCCGGGCCAGGTACGGGAGCTGGTACTGCGGCACCTGGTGGAGCGGGTCCGGTTCCGGGAACTCACGCTGGCGCTGCACTCCTCGGGAGTGCGTGCGTTCGTCCAAGTGGGGATGGGCAGCCTGACCGGGTTCGCCGACGACACGTTGCGAGACCACGACCACCTGAGCGTGGCGGCCGCGGTGCCACAGCGTGACGGCCTCGCTCAGCTGCGCCGTGCCATTGCCGCGCTCTGGGTGGAGGGCCTGGCGCCGCGCTTCGACCTGCTCGGCCGCCCGGCACCCCACCGGGCTCCGGTGCCGCCGCTGGCCAGCACGGGTGCCAGGCGCGGCGTCGCGCCCGGGTCACGGGTGAAGCTCCGGCTCGGCGCGCCACTGGTCCGCCTGACCGGCGTGGCCCCGTTGGCTGGCACCCCGCTGGCCAGTGCCGTCAATGAGTCACACGGCAACGGCACCGGCCTGCCCGCCGGCAGCCCGGTGCTCGCTGAGCTGAACGCGGTCATGGCGGAGGCGGCGGCGGTCACGGTAGCCGTGACACAGGCGATGGCACACGCGCCCGCACCCGTTGCGCCTGCCGGGGCGGCCACGACGCGAGAGTTCTCCCTGGCGACAATGCCGGAGATCGCCGACCACTGCCTCATGCCCCAGGCGCAGGGCTGGCCGGACGACTCCGACCGGTTCCCCGTCGTCCCGATGACCACGCTGCTGGACGTGATGGCCCAGGCGGCGGCGGAGGCGGCGCCCGGGCGGGTGGTCACCGGCTTCGAGCAGGTCAGTGCCACGCGCTGGCTCGCCATCGCGCCGGCGACCAGGGCGCGAGTGCACGCCACACCCGACGGCACCGACCGGGTACGGGTCCGCATCGAGGGATATGCGAATGGCGTGGTCCTCGTCCGCGACGCCTATCTGGAACCCCCACCGCCCGACGCCACGCCATTGCGCGGGATGCGCCCCGCGCCCGTCACCGCACAGGGGCTCTACGCCGGCCGCTGGATGTTCCACGGGCCACGGTTCGCGGGGGTGACGGACATCACCAGCCTCGCCGACGACGGCATTACCGGCCAGGTGGCCAGCCTGCCGACACGCGGTGCCCTGCTCGACAGCGCGGGCCAGCTGATCGGCCACTGGATGCAGGTCAGCCGGACCGTGAACCAGACGGTGCTGCCGACCGGCATCCGTGCGGTCCTCCTGTATGGCCCACAGCCACCCGTGGGTGAGCGGCTCGGCTGCACCGCGTGGGTGCGCGAAGTCAGCGACACACAGATGCGCGCCGATGCCGAGCTGCGGACCGCAGACGGCCGCGTCTGGTGCCGGATCGAGGGCTGGACGACCCACCGGTTCGCCACCGACGACACCATCTGGCGGGTGAAGTTCCGGCCCGAGAAGGCAACGCTGTCCCGTCCGGGCCCGGACGGGACACACGTGCTGTGGGAACGCTGGCCGGACTCGGCCTCCCGGGAACTGATCATGCGCAGGTACCTCAATGCCGCGGAGCGGGCGGAGTACGGGCAGCTCAACCCACGTGAGCAACGCCTGTGGCTGCTGCGCCGCATCGCCGCCAAGGACTGCGTGCGCCGCTGGCTGTGGGACCGCGGCGCCGGGCCGATGTACCCGGCGGAAGTCACCGTGGAGGGCAACGGCGACGGCCTGCGCGGCCGCGGCCCCTTCCGCGCGCCACCGGTCTGGCTCGCCCACCACCCCGGTGCCGGGACCAGGCCCGCGTGCGTGGTGGCGACCGCTGCGGACGGCCAGGCCCACCTCACCCTGGAGGCCACCAGCGACGGCCGGCTGGTCGCCACCCGGCCCGGTCACGCACCCTGGGCGGTCGATGCCGCGGCAGCCGACGCGGCCCCAACAGCGAAAGGACACTGATGAGCGACGTTGTCAGTGAGGTGGTGCGCATCCTCACCGAGGTAGTAGGCGAGGACTTCCTGCTGGACACGGAGATCACCGAGCGGACCACGTTCAGCGATGACCTCGCCCTGGAGAGCATCGAGTTCGTGGCGCTGGCCGAGCGGCTGCAGGCACGCTACGGCGACCGGGTCAACCTCATCGAGTTCATCGGCGCGAAGGACATCGACGACATCATGGCCATGACAGTGGGCGAGCTCGCCCGGTACATCGAGGCCGTCGAGGCCCAGCCAGCCGGGCCCCGCTGAGCACGATGGCTGAGGTCAGCGCACGAGGTGTGCGGTTCCACGTCCAGCGGCTCCACCCACCCGCCCCGGCGGCGGGCGCGCCGGTGGTGGTGTTCGTCCACGGGCTGGTCGTAGACAACCTGTCGAGTTTCTACTACACACTCGCTGGTCCCGCCGTAGCCGCCGGTGCTCGTGCCATCCTCTATGACCTGCGCGGACATGGCATGTCGGAGCGCCCCCCGCGCGGCTACTCCACCCATGACGCCGTCGCGGACCTGTGCGCGCTGCTCGACGCCCTCGGCGTGGACGAGCCGGTCTACCTGGTCGGGAACAGTTACGGTGGCGTTGTTGCCACCCGGATGGCCCTCACCTCACCGGAGCGTGTCGCCGGACTGGTGGTCATCGAGGCCCACTGCGCTGGTGAGGGCGCCGCCCGGTGGTTCGAGGACATGGCGAACACCCTCACGGTCGCCGCACTCGGCCTGGAGTACGACCGGGTCCAGGACCTGCTGCGCGCGCTGGGCCAGCGGAAGCTCGCCCGCCTCGCCACGCATGCCGACAGTTTGCTGAACGAGACGACGCTCATCAACGACCTGGCTGCGGAACAGCCGCTGACCGTGGCCGAGCTCTCGGCGGTCCGCTGCCCGGTGCTCGGCGTGTACGGGGAACGCTCCGAACTGGCCGGCGCCGCCGACGACCTGGCGCGTTACGTCCCGGACTGCCGCGTGGAGGTGATGCCCGGCCTGGCGCACACGGTGCTGCGCGAGGCGACGGGGCCGCTGCGGGACGTGATAACCGGCTGGCTCGTTGTCCGGGAGCCCGTCGGGTGAGCCGGTACCTGTTCGTGGTGCCGCCACTGGCGGGCCACATCAACCCGGCCGCCGCGGTCGGGGCGGAACTCGCCGCCCGCGGCCATGAGGTCGCCTGGGCCGGGCACCCGGCGACGCTGGCGGCGTTGCTCCCGGAGCGGCCGCTGGTCTTCCCGGTAGTTGACGACACGCTCGACGCCCAGTTCCGGGCCGGCCGCGAGCGCTGGCTGGGGCTGCGAGGCGCCGCGGTGCTGAAGTTCTTCTGGGAGGACTTCGCGATCCCGCTGGCGCACGCGATGCTGCCCGGTGTGGCGGCCGCCATCACCGGTTTCGCACCCGACGTGGTGGTAGCGGACCAGCAGGCACTGGCCGGGGCACTGGCAGCCCGGCGTGCGGGCGTGGCGTGGGCGACGTCAGCGACCACCCCGGCGGAGTTGCTGCGGCCACTGTCGGCCATGCCCAAGGTCGAGGAGTGGGTCCGCGGGCAGATCAACGCGCTGCAACGCGACCATGGCGTCACTGACCCGGTCGACTTGCGTTTCTCCGACCAGCTCGTACTCGTGTTCAGCACACCGGCGCTGGTCGGCGACGTCAGCGGCTTCGATGGCCACTACGTCTTCACCGGCCCGGCACTGGCCGCGCGGCCGGACCGGGGGGAGTTCCCCTGGGAGTGGCTCGACCCGGGGCGGCGGCTGCTGCTGGTGTCGCTCGGGACACTCAATGCAGCGGCCGGGCAGCGATTCTTCGCCACCGCGACCGAGGCCCTGGCCGACCTCGCCGGGGAAGTCCAGGCGGTCATGGTCACCCAGCCGTTCGCGCCACACCCCGCGCACATCCTGCCTGTCGCCTATGTGCCGCAACTCGCGCTGCTGGCGCACTGCGACGCGGTGGTGTGCCACGGCGGCCACAACACGGTGTGTGAAGCGCTGGCGCACGGCCTGCCACTGGTCGTCACGCCGATCAGGGACGACCAGCCGGTCATCGCCCAGCAGGTAGCCGACGCGGGAGCGGGGGTGCGGCTGCGGTTCGGGCGGCTGCGCGCGGCCGAACTCACCGAAGCGGTCCGCGCCGTCCTCGATGACCCGGGCTACCGGGCGGCCGCGGGCCGGATCCGGGACTCCTTCACCCACGCGGGGGGCGCGGCCACGGCCGCCGACCACCTGGAGAAACTCGCATGATTGACCTGGTCCTCGTCCCGCTGATCGTGGTAGGTCTCGTCCTGAACGGGCTGCGGCTGCGGGCGCATGTGCCGACTGTGCTGTCCACAGCGGCGGCCCGGGATGGCGCGGAAGGCCCCGGAGCGGACGCGAGCGGGACCGGCGGAGCTGACCTGGGCGAGGTCGCCGGAGCTGACGCCGGCGCAATGGTCACGGCAGATGGCATCGTCATGGACGAAGCGGTCCGGCATGAGGTGACAGCCCACGCGCGAGCCGATGGGCTGGAGCTGGTCGATGTCGTGCCCGGTGACTTGCTGGCGACGGCCGCCCGCGACCTGGTGCGCGTCTTTGACCCGAAGGCGTTCCGGGCCAGCCGCCTGCTGCGAGGGCATAGCGCCGGGGCTGCGGTGTGGGTGAGTCCAGGGCTAGTGACGCGGGCGGGCCTCCCGGAGGCCGGTGCCCCGGAGGCCGCCGATGTCATGGAACTGGTGCGGCGGTTGCGGCCCTACGCCGAGCACGCGGACGTCGTGGTCGTGCCGGCCCTGCGCGCAGCCGCTGACGACCTCGCGAAGCGGCGGGCGCGGCTGCGGGCGAACGGCGTCTCCGTTCCTGTCCACACGGCGCTGGAGGTCATCCCGTACGCGCTGACGGTGGCCGCGCTGGCCGTGGCCTGGCCGTGGGGACTCATCGCCGTGGCCGCGTACTCCCTGCAGCCGTACCTGGTCTTCGCGGGCACCGCGCTGCGGCCACGCGGACTGCACACCGCCGCATTGCTGCGAGCCGTGCACGACCCGTACGTCTGGGTGCGGACCGCGGCCGGCCGCTGGCGCAGCGCCGCCGAGATCGAACATGACGCCGCAAGTGACGCGGCCGTCCCCTATTACCAGGCGGAAGTGGCCCGCGGCACCGGCCGCTTCTTCGAGCCACGCCGCGAGACGTGCCCGTGGTGTGGCTCCGCCGAACTCGCCGTGCGGCTGCGCAGCACCGACCTGGTGATGGGCAAGCCGGGTGCGTTCACCCTGGAGCGGTGCGGCGGCTGCGGGCACGTCTTCCAGAACCCCCGGCTCACCCCGGAAGGACTGGACTTCTACTACCGTGACGCCTACGACGGCCTCGGCGCCGGCATAGCCGAGCTGATCTTCGCGACCGGCGCAGACGTCTACCGGGACCGGGCCCGCATGCTCGCGCGGGCCACCTCGCCCAAGTCGTGGCTGGACGTGGGGACGGGCCATGCCCATTTCTGTGCCGTCGCCCGCGAGGTGCTGCCGGACACCGTGTTCGACGGCCTGGACCAGGGAGCCGGGATCGAGGAGGCGGAGCGGCGCGGCTGGGTCGCCACCGCGCACCGGGGCATGTTCCCCGGCCTGGCCGACGAGCTCACCGGCCAGTACGACGTCATCAGCATGCACCACTACCTGGAACACACCCGTGACCCGTTCACGGAACTGGACACGGCGGCCCGGGTGCTGCCTCCGGGCGGGTTCCTGCTCATCGAGCTGCCTGACCCGCAGTGGCGGCTCGCGCCGCTGTTCGGCCGCTACTGGATGCCGTGGTTCCAGCCGCAGCACCAGCACATGATGCCGATCGGCAACCTCACCAAGGCGCTCGCCGACCGGGGCCTCGTGACCGTCTCGACCGAGCGGGGCCCGGCGCACCAAGCCAACGACCTGGTGATCGCGGCGTACCTGTTCTTCGCCCGGCTTGCGCCAGAGCGCAGCACTCCCTGGTCGGCACGGCCGCCCACCCCCCTGTGGCGGACCTGGCAGGCAGTGGTGTGGACGGTCGGCATCCCCACCCTGGCCGCTGGGCTGCTGATCGACCAGACCCTCGTCCGTGCACTTGCCAGGAGGTGGGACCTGGGCAACGCCTACCGAGTGCTCGCCCGCAAGGAGGAGCCCGGTGGAGCTGCCTAGTATCGCCGACCAGCTCGACCTCGCGCCGGAGCTGCGGCTCGCCTCCTATACCTTCCGGGAGGAGTTCGGCCACGCACCAATGGGCGTCTGGCAGGCCCCGGGAATGGTCACGCTGCTGGCTGACGGGGCGGAGCGGCTGAGGGTCGCGGCCCCATGGGGGTCGATCGTCGCGGCCGAGCCCCGCAGCGACGGCATGGTCGAGCCGCGCCACGTGAACCGGCCCGGCGAACGGATGCCGCTGAGTGTCGAGGAGGCCGCCGCCGGCCTCGGACCGCAGTGGGGCCGTGACGGCCTGCGGGCGGCCCGGACCGGCGCGACCCTGCTGGCCGCGACCGACCTGCCGGACGGGTCCGGTATCGGGGCCACCGCCGCCACCCAGACGGCCATCGCCCTTGCCCTGCGTGACCTGGCGGAAGACGGCGCAGGCGGGCTGAGCTGCCCGGCCGGGGACGAGCTGAGCGGGTTCCCGGCGGGGACCGCGCGGCTCGGCGGCCAACAGTTCCCCTGTGACCTCGCCGCCGCTGGACTGCGGCTCATGGTCATCGATACCCGTGTGCGGGGTGTCCCCCGTCCGGCCGTGCCGGAGGTGGCGCCGCTGGACCGGGCCGCCGACGTCCTGGCCACCGGCGACCTCGCGGCTCTCGGCCCGCTGCTGACTTCGGCTCACGCGGCGGCGATGTGTCACGAGGCGCAGGAGGCGGCGGTGTCGGCCGCAGTGCGCGCGGGGGCGCTGGGGGCACGCATGATCGTGGACGGTCCCGGCCGCCCGGTGTGCGCGCTGGTGCCGACCGCGCGGCTGGCGCAGGTGCGGGCCGAGGTAGTCGCCGAGTTCGACCGCAGGCAGCGGCGTGCACCCCGCTTCCTCACCTTCACCCCCACAGCCGGCCCTCGCCGGGCCGCCTGAGCAGGACAGCCACCACGGCCCCGCAGGGCCCAAGTACTCCTGCGGGAGCGGATCGGGAACGTCTCCACTCACACTCAGACCGCGGCCGGATGAAGTCCGCACGCCGCCAGGCAGGGCGGAGTCAATTCCATACGGGTGTGAGAACTGATGGAAAGCCTTCTGCGACAGCTCCGTCTCCAGCACGGCCTCACGCAGGAGGCCCTCACTGAGCGTTCAGGCGTGAGCATCAGGACCATCAGGAACCTCGAGTACGGGGTCATCGAACTGGCCCGGCAGCCCCAGCACCGCATTTATGTCGGTGGGCTGACGGGCGGAGCCCGGGCGATCCGCGAACCCGACGCCGTCGCGGTTCTGGCGTATCTTGCCGAGGCTTCGCTGCTCTATGTCGAGTGGGGCAAGCGCTACGAGTACCGGATGCTGAACCACGTCCAGTCCTTCATGTCGTGCACCGCCGCTTGCTAAAGCGGGCTGGCTCGAGGCATCAGGAGGTGCGGAATGGAACATAGTTATATTGACGGTGATACCGTGCGCGTGCCCGTACTTTCACTCAGGCCCGGGAACTCCCCGCGCCTGAAAGGCGAAGACAAGGCCCATGTTGCGCGGCTTGCCGAGCTTGATGCCCCACTGCCGCCAATTCTCGTCGACCAGAGCACGATGCGGGTGATCGACGGCATGCACCGCCTGCAGGCCGCGTCACTGCGCGGGCAGGATGAAATTGAAGTCATATTTTTCACGGGCTCGGACGCGGATATCTTCCTGCGTGCCGTCGAGGAGAATATTTCACATGGCCTGCCGCTCTCGCGACAAGACCGGCGGGCCGCTGCTACCCGGATAATACAATCCTGGCCTGAACTGTCTGACCGCGCCATTGCTCGCTCCACAGGGTTGTCCCCAAAGACGGTCTCAGAGATCAGGCGATCCGCTGACCAAGTCCCTGACGTAGAAGCAAGAGTCGGCAGGGATGGCAGGACCCGGCCCCTTGACCACAGCGAAGGCAGGATACGCGCGGCAGAATTCCTCGCGGCACAGCCAACGGCATCGCTGCGGCAGGCAGCCAGGGTCGCGCGGATATCTCCAGCGACAGCCAAGGACGTCCGGCTGCGAATGCTGCGCGGCGAGAGCCCTCTCAACGTCAAGGGTGCCGAACCAGCCGTCACGCCGCCGACGCAGACCGCGGCACAGGGAGAGAACCAGCCAAGGCCGGCAACCAGAATACCTGGCGCCAATTCACCCGATCCGTTGGGTGCGGTCGGGCAAATGACACGGGATCCTTCGATTCGGCAGAATCAGCAGGGCCGGGTGCTGCTGCAACTCCTTCGCGCGAACGCTACAGGCGTGCAGGACCTGTACTCGCTCGTCACTGCGGTGCCGCCACACCGGGTCGCCACCGTGGGCCAACTGGCACGGCAGTACGCCTCGATGTGGACACATTTCGCCGAGGAACTCAAAGAGCGCTCCAAGGTCATCGATCCACGTGGGTCGTGGTGAGCATAACGCCACGTCGTCACGTTCTGGCGGCCCGAACTGCCAACGGCGGCGGTCCACTGGGACATCCATGGCCGCAAAGAGCTCTTCGCACGATGCCCGGTGGTCGGCCGCGGTCTGGTGGTCACCGAGAGCTTCCGCAGCGCGCGACATGCCCAGCAGTGCGTAAGCCTGCTCCGGGCGGTAGTTGACGCCAGCCGCCCTTGTGTAGGCCTGCGTATGCAACTCTGCCGCCAGGGCGTGTTCGCCGCGCTTGTGCAGTAGCCATCCGATCATGTTCTCCGCTTTTGCGCGCCGCAGCGGTGAAGCGCTCGACCGGGCGTGATCGAGGCAGCTGCGGGCATGCTCGGCGGACTGATCCACAAGGCCTAGATGGTGGGCGATATTGGCGGACAGCGCCTGCGCGAGGGCGACGATGCCAGGTTCTCTCGTGCCGTCAGACATCTCGTGTGCCCGGGTGATGACAACTTGGGCCTGGGCGTACTCGCCGAGACCGACATGTGCGAGTGCCAGGTCGATAAGTGCCACGAATTCGTTCTCGTGCTGACCAAGCTGCCTGCAGAGGTCCAGTGAGCGCCGGGCAGCGATGACGGCATCTTGATACCTGCCCCACTGCTCATACAGGGTGCTGAGAATGGTGAGCGACTGCGCTTCTGCCCTCGCCAAGCCCATGGCACGCTCAAGAGCGATTGCCCTCTCCAGGTGTTCCAAGGCTTCGGGGAAGCGTCCATGCAGGCTCTCATAGAGGCCCAGGGTGCTGTTGAGGTGAGCCTCCGTGCCGGAGTCCCCGACACGGATCGCAATGTCCAGCCCTTCCTGAGCTACCGCGATGCCTTCAGCGAAATCGCCAAGCTCCCAGCAGGCGACGCTGAGATTGGCGAGGCTGACTCCCAGCAGGGCAGCGTCGCCAAGGCGGCGCGCAGCCTCGACCGCGGCGCGGCACAGCGGCTCGTACTCGTTGAGAGCCCCGTTCGCATTCAGGTAGAAGGCCACGTTACGCGCGAGGAGCACGGCATGCCGGTCGTAACCGCTGCGCGTTGCGAGCCTGACCGCGGACAGTAATGCGGCCTGTTCGCGCGCGAACCACTCACCCGCCCGGTCCGCGTCCGTCAGGTCGGGCAGCACGAGCGCTTCGGCGCTGACTCCGGTCAGGATCTTGCGGCGGCCTGGGAAGAGCAGCGCGCATGCCAGGTCAGTTGCCATCAAGTAGTAGTCGAGCAGGCGCTCGATCGCCGCTTTCCTGGCGCTATCTTCGGTGCCGTCATCTACCCCGCGCGCGAAGCTGCTCACCAGGTCATGGAAGGAATAGACGCCGAGCTCAGGCTGTGTCAGCAGATGCACGTCCAGCAGGTGCTCGAGCCGGTCTTCGGTGTGCCACGGCGAGGTGCCGAGCAGGGCCGCCGCAGCGTGCACATCGATGCTGCTCCCCGGGTGGAGTGCCAAGAGCCGGAAGGCAGTGCGGCTCTCCTCGGCAAGAACCTGGTAGGAAAGCCGGAGGTTCGCCGCCACACTCCGCTCCCCCATGCTGAGTTCGTCCAATCGCCGGGTCTCGTCGCGCAGTCGCTCGCTCATGTACCCCAGCGTCCAGCGTGGGCGGTTGTCCAGCCTGGCCGTGGCGATGCGAAGGGCGAGCGGGAGATGGTCGCAGAGCCGAGCCAGCTCAGCAGCCGCCTCGGGTTCGGCGGCGACACGGCGCGCACCGAGTGTGGTGGCAATGAAAGCGCCACTCTCCTCCGGAGTCATGGTGTCGATGGAAATCCACTCAGCACCATCAATGTCCAAGAGCCGTGTCCGGCATGTCACCAGCACCAGGCTGCCTGACCCCGCAGGAAGCAGTGAGCGGATACCGCTGGCTCCTGAGGCATTGTCGAGGACTATCAGCGCGCGTTTCCCGTATACCAGCCTCTGCCACAATGCCGACCGCCCAGGCACGTCATCCGGAATCTTCTCGCCGGGCAGCCCGAGCGCCCTCAGCAAGATTCCCAGTGCATCGGCGGGAGTGATGGGCTTCTGGTCCGGCGAGTATCCGCGCAGGTCGACATAGATCTGGCCCGCCGGATAGTCCGGCACCAGCTGATGTGCGGCTCTGATCGCCAGCGAAGTCTTGCCGCTACCACCGATGCCGTCAATGCCTATGATGCCTCCGGTCTCTCGCGCGCGCCTGAAAATCCTGTTCAATTCTGCATCTCGGCCGACGAAATCGGCTATATCGTATGGCAGGGTGCAGGGGGATTCGGTGTAGCTGACGGGCAGTGGCAGGAATGGCGAGCCCGCCGCAGGCGTCTCCAGGTCCGGGGCCGCGCGGAGAATGCGCTCGTACAGCCTGGCGAGGTGGGGCCCTGGGTCGATGCCGAGCTCTTCCACCAGCAGCAACTGCAGCCTTCCGTACTCCTCCAGGGCCTCGGCTTGGCGGCCAGCGCGATAGAGCGCAAGCATGAGCTGACCGCGCAGGTTCTCACGTAGCGGGTAGCTGCATACGACCTCCCGCAACTCGGCCACGAGATCGGCAGCTCCGCCGAGACCCAGCCGCAGCTCGAAGAGTTGCTCCATGGCAGCGAGCCGGCGTTCCTCAAGTGCGGTGGCGGCCGCCTCGATCACCGGGCTGCTCATCCCCGATAGGACAGGACCGCGCCACAGAGCAAGTGCAGCCGCTAACCCCTCCACCGCCGCCGCGGGGCGCCCGGCCGCGACCGCTTCGCTGGCGCTGCTCACGAGCGCACTGAACTCGGTCAGGTCGAGTTGACTGCCGACAAGGACGGCACGGTACCCGGGACCGTCTGTGACAACCAGTCCTTCCCCTGCTGGTATGCGGCGGCGCAGGTCGGAGACGGCTTTGCGCACCTGGTGTGAGGCTGTCTCCGGCGGGGCATCCGCCCAGACGGCGGCGACCAGCCGTGAGACCGGCAGCACCTTTCCGGGCTCCAAGAGCAAGGTGGCCAGAACCCGCTCCGGGACCAGGCCACCGAACCGGAGGCGCTGGCCGCCCGCCCACCCTTCCAGCGGCCCGAGAATGTTGAACCGCAGCCCCGTCTCCCCAGCGACGCGCATTCTGCCAGCGTACGGCAGGCCTCGTCTCCGCAGCTATACGAATATCTCCTAATTTATGGAACTTATGTCGGGTGCACACCACTTACGGCTGTTCTCGTCGCACACGCTGACTAACTGACCGTTACAGCCGACGAGCTCCGCCATGCATCACCCCCGGCCAGCATCCACCAGACGCCCCGTGCACGAACTGGCCGATCACCGGGCGGCAGGCCCGACGGCAAGCGCGCGCACGAGGATTTCCACGCGGCCACAGGCACACGCGATCTGCGGCTGGAGTTACTAAGATCCAGCAGCCGCCCGGCCGGGCTGGCGACAGCGCTCAGGAAAAGCTTTCCGCAACTATTCACCATTCTGTTGGCCGAAGCTGCCATGATCGCTGCCCTTAGGCCGGCGACACCCTGAGCAACGTCGGCCCGGTACCCTCTCCGACGGCGTGATGCGCGTGCGCCAGCCGGAGGTGGCCGCCGCCGGCTGTCAGCATCAGGCTGAAGGCCAGCAGCGCAGTGATAACTCCGGTAAGTCCGGCGTAGTGCTTGTTTCCCATGACTCAATCCTTTTGATGCCTGGTTATTCCCGCATTGACGGGCCAGACATTGCCATGGCCTTTTCCCTCGTCGTTCCCGATACGGTACCCAAACCTAGACCGACGGTGAGCAATGCAGAACTGGGACGACATCGCGCGGGAGCGGTTGACTTTTTCGCTGTGAACCCGCTGTCCCGGCAGCCAGGGCTGCGGCGAGCTTTCACGCTAGGGAATCGACGGAGCGGTGGGGCGATGACCAACTGCGCCCCGTCGCCAGTTGCACGCGTTGGCCGCGTTCCGCGACCCTCGAGTGGCATCGCCGTAGGGTCAGCATCCGTCCGGCGTGCCAAGAATACAGAGAATGCACGTGACGGCGGCCTGTGCGCGCCCCACCAACCGCTCCAGCACGCTGGCCGACCGCGCGCCATTTTGGAACTTCTGAAGCTGCCGCTAATTTGCCTGGTCTAACCACTGCCGAGAGCTAAGAATTTCGAGTAAGCAAGAGCGTGGCAGGAAGCGGACTACCGCTCTCGGGCGCATGTGCAATTCGGACAGAAGTACCATGGCGGACCATGGAGCCCAGGAGACAAGGCCTGTGTTCAGCATCCAAACGATGACCAGCAACGGAATGCACCAACTGGTCAGCGTCGTAGAGATAACCGAGCATGGGGCGCAGGAAGCGCCAGAGCCACCCGAGCCAGTACTCGCTGCGATACGTACGGCCGTACGCGGCCACCTCGACCTCTTGGGTCATGAGTCCGGCCCGGCCGTGACCGATGTGACGATCATTGGCGAGGCCGTCCGGGTCATTGACTGCCGGCCCGGCAGCTAGTAAGGCAACTGGCTCAGGCTCGGCACCTTCAGTGCGGGCAAGACGGTCGAGGCTGTCCTCTTCCCCAACGTCTCAGCGAACTCCCTGTCCGCCGGCATGCCAGCCTGCACATCTTCGCCATGACCCTCGGCTGACTGCCCTGCGGGCGTGAGCGCGCCCCCACCACACCGCATTGTTCGTCGTGTGCGCACGGAGTGAGTGGGGTGTGTGCGCTCGGCCGCAGGGCACTGACGAGGAAAAGATCCGATGACTTGATGCGGACGTCTTGCCGTGACCTGGTCAGGCATGCAAACATCCGATCAATAGATCCGATGTTTCTGGCCCTCGGGGAGCGCTTGTGACGCACGTGCAGCCAGCAGGCTCTGCTACGGTCCCGGCTCGGTCGGCCGTCGCGGACGGCCACGCCAGCGCCAGGATCGTGGCGCTCGACTGCTTTGACGTGCGTTTTCCTACGTCTCTCCAGCATGACGGGTCGGACGCGATGAACCAAGACCCGGATTACTCGGCGGCGTATGCCGTGCTGCGGACGGACATCGACGGGCTCGAGGGGAACGCGCTGTGCTTCACGATCGGCCGCGGCAACAACATCGTGGTGGCCGCGATCGAGGCGCTGCGGCCGCATGTCGTCGGCCGGCCGGTCGCTGACCTCATCGGTGGGCTCGGTGCCTTCAGCGCGGAGTTGATCGGCGACAGCCAGCTCCGGTGGCTTGGGCCGGAGAAGGGCGTCATGCACATGGCCATCGGTGCCGTTGTCAACGCCGCCTGGGACCTGGCCGCGAAGGTGGCGGGAAAGCCGTTGTGGCGCCTGCTGGCCGACATGACGCCGGAACAGATCGTGGCGGTTGTCGACTTCCGCTACATCGACGACGCACTGACCCCGCAGGAGGCGCTGGACATCCTGGTGGCCGCTCGCGAGGGCCGCGACCAGCGGATCGCTGCGCTCCTACGATCGGGGTACCCCGCATACACCACGACGCCGGGCTGGATCGGCTACTCCGACGCCAAGCTGGCCGAACTCTCACGGCAGGCAGTCGCCGACGGGTTCACGCAGATCAAGCTAAAGGTGGGGGCTGACACCGAGGCCGACACCCGCCGCCTGGCGCTGGCCAGGCAGGCCGTAGGCCCCCACATCCGCATTGCCGTGGACGCGAACCAGCGCTGGGGTATCGGGCAAGCAAAGGCCGCAATCGCCGCGCTCGCTCCCTGGCAGCCGTACTGGGTCGAGGAGCCGACCAGCCCGGACGAGATCATCGGCCTGGCCGCGATCCGTGAGGCGGTCGCCCCGATACGGGTCGCGGTCGGGGAGCACATCGCCAACCGGGTGATCTTCAAGCAGATCCTGCAGGTACAGGCGGCAGACGTGCTGACGATCGACGCGTGCCGGGTGGCGGGTGTCAACGAGAACCTGGCGATCTTGCTGATGGCCGCGAAGTTCGGCGTGCCAGTCTGCCCGCACGCTGGCGGCGTGGGGCTCTGCGAGATGGTCCAGCACCTGGCGATGTTCGACTACGCGGCGGTGTCGGCCACCACAGACAACCGGGTGCTTGAGTACGTCGACCACCTGCACGAGCACTTCACCGACCCGGCGCGCGTCACCGGCGGCCATTACCTCACGCCGAGCACACCGGGGTTCTCTGCGACGCTGCGCCCAGCGTCGCTGCGCGACTACGAGTTCCCGCACGGCTCCGTCTGGCAGCACCTGGGAGCACTGACTGGTACCGATTCAACGCTGATCTCCGACAGCCCCTCACCATCCCCGATAGGAGAGCCATGAGAACCACCAGAGCAAGCAGGCACCTGTCCTGCGCTGTGGCACTAACCGCCATCGGCCTGCTGCTCGCCGCCTGCGGCTCGGGCAGCAACAGCAAGTCCACCTCGTCATCGGGTTCATCGCGCCCGGTCATTGGGGTGGACCTGACCTACAACAACACCGCGTTCTGGGCCGCGTACATCAACTACGAGACGCAGTACGCCGCCCAGATGCACATCAAGCTGATTGGCCCGTTGCTGGCCAGCGCCAGCGCCAGCCTGCAGAACACCCAGATCGAGAACCTGGTCAACGAGGGGGCCCAGGCCATCGTCGTCAACCCGGAGACCGCCGCCAGCCTCGGGCCGGCGATCAGCTACGCCGCAGCGCACCATGTGCAGCTCGTATCTGTCGACACGATCGTGGGCGTCGGCCACGTCTACATGGTCGTCCGCGCCTCGAACACGCTCTACGGGCAGGACGCCTGCGCCTACATCGCCAGCCACGTCAAGTCCGGGTACGTGCTCAACATCGAAGGCGACCTGACCTCCTCGAACGGTGCCGACCGCACCAACGCGTTCAACTCCTGCATGGCCACGAACGACCCCGGAGTGAAGGTCCTCAAAGACCCCACCGTCTGGAACGACGCCACTGCCGTCACCGACGCGCAGAACGCGATCAACGCCTATGGCTCGCAGCTCAAGGCCATCTACTCCCAGTGGTCCAGCCCGGACACCGGCATCATCCCGCTGCTCAAGAGCAAGGGACTCGGCCCCGGCTCGGCGCACCCGGTCATCCTGATCAGCGATGACGGCGTGCCGTTCGAAATGTGCGACATCGGCAACGGTTCGGTCACCGCGTCGCAGTCCCAGCCCGCCAACCTGTACGCCAAGTACGCGCTCACCTACGCGGTCGACGCCGCGAAGCACGTCAAGCTGTCGCCGGGCATGGCCGGTGGCGGTGCGCCCACGTTGCAGGACGTGAGCTACTCCGGTGACAAGAACCTGGCCGACCCGATCGTGGCGCCGTTCGTGACCAAGAGCGCCCTGAACCTCAGTGTGTCATCCCCGGTCGACGGCCTGCCCGGCACAACAACCACCACCCCCGTGACTGACCAGACGTTGTGGGGCAACGTGTACGGCACCGCCCACGGCGGTGTCTGCTCGGCGTCCGCATCGTCTTAGCACCTCCACCGGAACGGATAGGTCCATGACGGCAACTCCCACCACACTTGTCGAAATGACCGGCGTCGAGAAGCGCTTCGGCACGACGCGCGCGCTACACGGCGTCGACCTCTCGCTGCGCGCCGGGGAATGCCTGGGCCTGGTCGGCCGCAACGGTGCGGGGAAGTCGACCATCGTCTCGATCCTGTCCGGCCTGCTCGAGCCCGACGCGGGCGAGGTCCGGCTCGGCGGTTCCCCGGCGCCGCGCACCGGAGACGTCACGCGGTGGCGCGAGTGGATCTCGACGGTCTTCCAGCACTCGATGACCGTGCCGGACCTCTCCGTGGCCGAGAACGTATTCCTCGGGAGCACGTCGTCACTGGTCAAGTGGGGGGAACTGCGTGCAAGAACCCGCGACATCATGCGCGAGTGGGGGTTTGACATACCCCCGGAGTCGCTGTGCCGTGACCTGTCCGTCGAAGAGCTGCAGATCGTTGAGATCGCCCGGGCACTGGCGCGGGGGGCACGGTGCGTACTGCTCGATGAGCCCACCGCTGCCCTCGAACGTGAGGCGGTGCGGCGGCTGTTCGACCGCGTGCGCCAGCTCACCGCGGGCGGCGTGGCAGTGCTGTACATCTCACACCACCTGGAGGAGGTCTTCGAGATCTGCCAGCAGGTGGTGGTACTCCGCGACGGGGAACGGGTGTTGACGGCACGGCTCGATGACCTGAGCCGCGACGACCTGGTCGCCGCGATGGTCGGCGGCGCCCAAGTCCACGCGGCTGCCGCCGACGTGGCATCCGGCCCCCTGGGGGAGTCCCGCGCCGGCGCTACAGCGTGCCATCGTGGCGATGTGGCCCTGGAGGTCAGCGGCCTAACCTCCGGCTCGTCCACTGGACGGCTGTCCGGTGTGTCCCTCGCCGTGCACGCCGGAGAAGTCGTGGGGGTCACCGGTTTGCTGAGCGCCGGCGTCGCCACCCTCGGGCGCGTGGTCGCCGGCGCCGAGCCGCGCACGGGCGGCGAGGTGCGACTGCGCGGCACGACCCTGCCGCAGGGGCGCAGAGACGTGGCGCAGCGCGCCGGTATCGGCTATATCCCCGAGGACCGCAGGACAGAGGGGTTCGTGGCGCACCTTGGGGTCGCGGAGAACACCACGATGACGATCACAGACCAACTGTCGGGGCGGCTCGGGTTCCTGCGGCCGGGCCAGCGGGCCGCCGCCGCAGCACCGCTCACGCGCCGGCTCTCACTCGTGTCTGCCGGTCCCGGCCAGCCGGTGGAAGAGCTGTCCGGCGGGAACCAGCAGAAGGTCACCGTGGCACGGGCCCTGGCCCGAGACCCCGCGCTGATCGTGGCGGTCACCCCGACCCGTGGGGTCGATGTCGCGTCCAAGGCACTGTTGCTCGACTCGCTGGCCGAGGTAGCCAGGGACAGCGGTGCGGGCGTGCTGCTGTGCAGCGACGAGCTGTCCGACTTCGTCATCTGCGACCGGGTCATCGTGCTGGTGCGAGGCGAGGTCTTCGCCGAGTTCACCGAACCGCCTTTTGACCGCGACGCGCTGATCGTCGCTACGGAAGGCATGCCGGCCACGCCCCACGGTGCACCCGAGGAGGCAGGAGAATGATTCAGAACCAAACATCCGGCGCGCCGCTCGAGCCTGCCGCCCCAGCTCACGGCGGGCTCCCGGTGCGATCCGCGGGCAGCGGTGTCATGTCCTGGCTGCGGAGCGCCCGCATGGACCTGCTGCTCCGCGAGGTGACGCTGCTCCCGGTCCTGGTGCTGCTGCTGGTCGTCGGCGCCGTGGTCAGCCCGGCGTTCCTGACCGTCTCCAACTTCGCTGGCATCGGCGAGCAGAGTGCGGCGCTGGGCGTGGTGGTCGTCGGCGAGAGCCTCATCCTCCTCATCGGCGGGATGGACCTGTCCCTGGAGTCGACCTACGGCCTGGCGCCGATGGTCGCCGCATGGCTGATCGTGCCTGTATCTGCCTTCGGCAACGGCGCAAACCTCGACCCCTACCTCGGGCTGCTGGTCCTGCTGGCGGTGGGAGCCGCGGTCGGCCTCGTCAACGGACTGCTGATCGTGAAAGGCAGGCTGAACGGGTTCATCGTCACCCTCGGCATGACGATCCTGCTGGGCGGCCTCCAGAACGGCATCGTGCGTGGGGAGTCGCTGTTCAACCTGCCCCCGGCGTTCGGGTACCTCGGCTCGGCCTTCATCGGCCAGGTGCCGGTCGCGCTGATCGTCGCGGCCGTCATCTTCGTGCTGACCGGACTGTTCCTCCGTTACCACCGCACCGGACGGGCCATCTACGCGGTCGGTGGCAACCCGGCGGCTGCCCGCGCGGCTGGCATCAAGGTGGAGCGGCTGAAGATCGGTGTGTACGTGGCCGGCAGCATCCTGGCCGCGGTCGGCGGCCTGATGGAGGCGGGCCGGGTGTCCGCTGTGACCAACCAGCAGGGTTACCAGGAGGGCATCATCTTCGCCGTGTTCGCCGCCGCGGTCATCGGCGGCGTCAGCCTGAGAGGTGGGCGGGGGAACATGGTCGGCGCGGCGTCCGGGGTGGTCCTGCTTGGCGTCGTGCAGAACATCCTCGACCTGACGCAGGTGTCGAACTACTGGATCGAGTTCGTCAACGGCGCGGTCATCCTGTTCGCTCTGGTCCTCGCGCGCGTTGTCGGCGGCGAGGCTACCGCTGAACGCTAGGGGACACTTTCCGTGAAGCTGCTGCGAGTCGGCGACCGGGGCCGGGAGCGGCCAGCGGTGCTGGACCATGACGGGGTGGCCCGTGACCTCAGCGGAGTCGTCGCCGACTTCGGCCCCGGGTTCTTCGTCCCTGGCTGCCTGCGCGGGGTGAGCGCGGTCTTGTCGGACGGCCGCCTGCCGCCGGCGGAGGGGCGGATCGGCGCGCCGGTCACCCGGCCGGGCAAGGTGGTGTGCATCGGTCTGAACTACTCCGACCACGCCGCCGAGACGGGGCAGGCGGCCCCCGAGCGCCCTGTGGTGTTCATGAAGGACCCAGCCACCGTGGTAGGCCCGTTCGACGACGTGTTCATCCCGCGTGGCTCGGTCAAGACGGACTGGGAGGTCGAGCTCGGCGTCGTCATCGGCAGCACAGCGCGTTACCTCGACTCCCCCGCGGCGGGCCTGGCGGCGGTCGCGGGCTACGTGGTCAGCCATGATGTGTCGGAGCGCGAGTTCCAGCTGGAACGCTCGCCGCAGTGGGACCTCGGCAAATCGTGTGAGACGTTCAACCCGCTCGGGCCGTGGCTGGTCACCGCGGACGAAGTGCCGGACCCGCAGCGGCTCAGGCTCCGCCTCGCCGTCAACGGCCGGACGCGCCAGGATGGGTCCACGAGCAACATGATCTTCGGTGTCGGCTACCTCGTCTGGTACCTGAGCCAGCACATGGTGCTGGAACCAGGCGACCTGATCAACACCGGCACGCCTGCCGGAGTGGCGCTCGGGCTGCCCGGCCACCCGTACCTGCGCGACGGGGACCGGGTCCAGCTCGAGATAGACGGGCTGGGACGGGCCGAGCAGCGGTTCGTGGCGGCTCACTGACGGCGCAGATGTGAGGGTGCCGCACGGAAAGCGGTGCGTGACGGCGGTGGGTCTGAGTCGGGTGGAAGGAGGTTCAGGAAAATGACGGAGACCGGGCACACGACGGAGTTGGCCGGGCTCGCGGCGGTCGTCACCGGCGGCGGCTCCGGCATCGGGCTCGCGACCGCCCGGCTGCTGGCCGTCCGCGGGGCGCGCGTGGCCGTGCTCGACCTCAAGCCCGGCGACGAGTTCGCCGTCGCACTGACGGCTGACGTGACCGACGACGCGTCGGTCAGTGACGCGATCGAGGCGGCAGCACGCCGCCTGGGTGGCATCGACATCGTGGTGAACAACGCGGGCATCGGCGCGATCGGCACCGTGGCGGACAACCCTGACGACGAGTGGCACCGGGTGTTCGACGTGAACGTCTTCGGGATGGTCAGGGTCAGCCGCGCCGCCCTGCCCTACCTGCGCGCCTCGGCACACGCGGCGATCGTCAACACGTGTTCCATCGCCGCCACAGCGGGCCTGCCCCAGCGGGCCCTGTACTCGGCGACCAAGGGTGCGGTGCTGTCGCTGACCCTGGCCATGGCCGCCGACCACATCCACGAGGGCATCAGGGTGAACTGCGTCAACCCCGGTACCGCCGACACTCCGTGGATCGGCAGGCTTCTCCAGCAGGCCGACGACCCCGCCGGCGAGCGGGCGGCACTGCAGGCACGGCAGCCAATGGGCCGCCTGGTCAGCGCCGAGGAGGTCGCGGCCGGTATCGCCTACCTCGCCAGCCCGTCGGCGGCATCCGTGACCGGGACGGCGCTGGCGATCGACGGGGGGATGGCCGGGCTCAGGACCAGGCCGCGGCAGTGAGCAGCCCATCGGGGGGGCCGCGGCCATCTCTGCCGCAGCGGCGGCTGGGTTCCTCACCGGTGTCCGTCACCGAACTGTCGTTCGGCGGCGCGGCAATCGGCAACCTGTACACCGAGGTGACCGACGAGGACGCCTGGGCCGCGGTGGACACGGCGTGGGACGGCGGGATCAGGACTTTCGACACCGCCCCGCACTACGGACTCGGGCTGTCGGAGCGGCGCCTCGGCGAAGCACTGCGGGAGCGGCCCCGCGACGAGTACGCGGTCTGCACGAAGGTCGGACGACTGCTGCGGCCCGCCGGCCCACCCTATGGCCGTGACCCCGAGGGCTTCGCGGTCCAGGCCCACCATGTGCGCGAGTTCGACTTCAGCGCGGACGGGGTCCGGCGCAGCCTGGTGGCGAGCCTGGACCGCCTCGGCATGGACCGCGTCGACATCGCGCTCATCCACGATCCGGACGACCACGGTGAGCAGGCGTTCCGGGAGGCATACCCGGCACTGGAACGCCTGCGGGCGGAAGGCTGCGTCGCCGCGATCGGCGCCGGGATGAACCAGGCCGAGATGCTCACCAGGTTCGTCACCGACACCGACGTCGATGTCGTGCTGGGAGCAGGGCGGTACACCCTGCTCGACGCCACTGCCGCACAGGCGCTGCTGCCCGCGGCCCACGAGCGGGGCGTCTCGGTCGTCGTGGGCGGTGTGTTCAACTCCGGGCTGCTGGCCGCCCCTGTGCCCGGCGCGGCCTACGACTACCAGGCCGCACCAGACGCGCTGCTGGACCGCGCCAGGCGGCTGGAGACCGTATGCGCGGCGTACGGCGTCCCGCTGCGCGCGGCAGCGGCACGCTTCCCGCTCCGGCACCCGGCCGTGGCCAGCGTGCTGATTGGCGCGCGCAGCCCGGCGGAGGCCACCGATGCGATCAGGCTCTGCAGCGTCGACATCCCCGCGGCGCTGTGGGACGCCCTGGCCACGAGTGGAGGTTCGCAATGAGAGTCGCGCTGCATACCCGGGTACGCGCCGACCGGATCGAGGAGTACGAGCAGGCGCACGACGGCGTACCCACCGAACTGACCGAGGCGATCCGCGCGGCCGGGGTGACGTCGTGGACCATCTGGCGCAGCGGCACTGACCTGTTCCATGTCATCGACTGTGCGGACTACCAGGCGATGCTCGGTGCGCTTGAGCAGCACCCGGTCAACGTCACCTGGCAGGCCCGCACGGCGGAGCTGCTGGAAACCGCCCACGACTACTCGCCCGAAGGCAGCGGCGCCACGCTGCCCATCGTGTGGCAGCTATGAACGTTGTCGACGCCCACCACCACGTCTGGGACCTCAGCGCCCGGGACCAGCCCTGGCTCGCCGGAGATGAGATGGCCGCGATCCGGCGCAGTTTCTCCGTCGATGACCTGCGCCCGGACGCGCGGGCCGCGGGAGTCACCGCCACCGTCGTGGTCCAGACGGTGACCGTCGCCGAAGAGACACCCGAGATGCTCGCGCTCGCGGCTGCTGACCCACTGGTGGCGGGCGTCGTCGGCTGGACCGACCTGACGAGCCCGGCGGTCGCCGACGAGCTCGCCAGGCTCGCGTCCCAGCCCGGCGGCGAGTACCTCGTGGGTATCAGGCACCAGGTGCAGTCCGAACCCGACCCCGGCTGGCTCCGCCGCCCCGACGTCATCCGCGGGCTCCGTGCGGTCGAGGCGGCCGGTTTGTGCTACGACCTCGTCGTGCTGCCTCACCAGCTCGCCGCCGCGACGTACGCCGCGGCCGCCGTGCCCGGCCTCACGATGGTCCTCGACCACGGGGCCAAACCGCCCATCGCGTCCGGGGGACTTGGCCCCTGGACCGCGGCACTCCGCGCGTTCGCCGCGGAGCCCAACACCGTGTGCAAGTTGTCCGGGCTCGTCACCGAGGCCGCCTGTGGCGCGCCGGAGGCGGCTTTCGTTCCGGTAGCCGATGTCATACTGAGCTCGTTTGGGCCACAGCGGGTGATGTTTGGCTCGGACTGGCCAGTCTGCCTGCTCGCCGCCGACTACGCGGGCGTCCTCAGCCTGGCGCGGGCCCTCGTCGCGGGCCTGTCGGAAGCGGAGCGGGCAGCGGTGTTCGTCTCAACCGCGGCAGGGGTGTAGGGAATAGGTGACCCCGCACCGGGTTCGGGGGGAGCGGTAGGTGGGGCGTGGCACTGACTGACGAGGCGATCGAGAAGATCAAGCAGATGATCGTCTCCGGCCGGGTACGGCCGGGCGAGAAACTGCCCAGGGAAGCCGACCTGGCCGCGGAACTCGGTCTGTCCCGCAACTCGCTCCGCGAGGCGGTGAAGGCACTGAGCCTGATCAACGTCCTGGACGTGCGGCAGGGCGACGGGACCTACGCCACCAGCCTGGCCCCGTCGCTGCTGCTCGAGGCGCTCAGCTTCGTCGTGGACTTCCACCGTGACGACACGGTGCTGGAGTTCCTCGAGGTCCGGCGGATCCTCGAGCCGGCCGCCACCGCACTGGCCGCGCTGGCAATGTCTGAGGAGGACCTGGCCGAGCTCGGGCGGCTGCTCGACTCCGTGGACGTGGACTCGCCGGTCGACGACTTCGTCGCGACTGACCTGGAGTTCCACAAGAGGATCGCGATCGGTTCGGGTAACTCGGTGCTCGCGTCGCTGGTGGAGAACATGTCCATGCCCACCGTGCGCGCCCGGGTGTGGCGCGGGATGACACAGCCGCACGCCCTGGAACGCACGCTTGGCGAGCACCGGGCCATCCACCAGGCCATGGTGACCAGGGATCCAGACCTGGCACGGTCCTGGGCCACCGTCCACATCGCCGGCATCGAATCCTGGCTCCGCCTGGTCCTCAGCAACGGCGAGGCCTGAGCCACCCGAACGCTCTTCCATGATCGTGAAGACTTCTCAGTCATAGCGACAAGTCATAGCGACTGACAATCCTTCAGGATCATGGAAACGTTCGTCGTCAGTCCGCGATGAGGATGTGCAGGTGCCGTGGGCCGTGCACGCCCTCGACGCGGACCAGTTCGATGTCGCTGGTGGCCGACGGGCCGGAGACCAGCGTGTGCGGTCGTGCCGGGTCCAGACGGCCAAAGGCGTCGGAGAGGTCCGCCGTGACCTGATGGGCCAGGACCACTACGAGGTGGGCGTCTGGCATGAGGGTGAGGGCACGGCGGCCCTGGCCGGGGCCGTGGTCGAGGATGACAGTCCCGGTCTCCGCGACCGCGACCGCGCAGCCTGTCACGACGGCGGGCACCCGGTCCAGTTCCCGCGCGGACAGCGGTGGGTCGTCACGCACCATCCGGTCGCCCAGCGGAGTCTCCGCGAGCCACTCCCCTGGCAGCCCATCCGGGACGGCGAACCGTGCGGCACCGTCCAGTGCACGAGCAATGGCCGTGGGGAGTCCCGCCGCCTGGACCCGCTCGACGATGGCGTGGTAGTCGGCCGCACGTTCGGCGAAGAGCGCGACGATGTCGGTGCCAAGGGGGTCGTGGTGCGCCCGCAGGTAGGGCCGCGGCAGCGCCGCATACGCCGCGTCGGTGTCGGCGGGCGTTGCGGTGGGACCTCTCGCCGCTCGGATGCGAGTGAGGATCTCCTCCCGCGCGCCGTTGATTCCGGCAGGTCTCAGTGGACCGTTCACTCCGCGGCTCCCGGTGGAGCGTCCGAGCCGGCCTCCGGCGAGCCTCTCGTGCGTGCCCACCAGGCGCGGAACGACTCCGGTGGCGGGGCGGGCGCGTCCCTGGTGTCGGTCCAGCGGGACAGCGGCGGCGGCAGGTGCCGCATCCGGCCGGAGCGGCCGATCACGTGCCGGCTCAGCGACGCGAGGCGCTGCGCCCGGCCGAGCCGTCGCCCTGAGCGGAGGATGATGCCGCTGACAGCGAAGACGGCGCGTTCGGCATAGTGCCGCTGCTTCGCCACCGCGCGGGCGCGCAGGTGGACCAGGACCTCCGGGATGTTGATCCCGACGGGGCAGACTTCATAGCACGCCCCGCACAGCGACGACGCGAACGGCAGCGAGGCGTCGGACTCCGACGCGAAGCCGCGCAGCTGTGGCGTAAGGATCGCGCCGATCGGCCCGGGGTAGGGCGAGCCATACGCGTGGCCGCCGGCCCGCTCGTAGACCGGGCAGACGTTCAGGCACGCCGAGCACCGTATGCACCGCAGCGCCTGGCGGCCAACCGTGTCGGCGAGCGTCGCGGTCCGGCCATTGTCGAGCAGGACCAGGTGGCAGTGCCTGGGCCCGTCACCGGGCGTGACGCCGCTCCAGGTCGTGGTGTACGGGTTCATCCGCTCAGCGGTGGAGCTGCGCGGCAGCAGGGCGAGGAACACTTCGAGGTCCTGCCAGGACGGGAGCACCTTCTCGACGCCCACCACGCTGATCAGGGTCTCGGGGAGGGTCAGGCACATCCGGCCGTTGCCTTCGGATTCCACGACGACCAGCGAGCCCGTGTCGGCGACCACGAAGTTCGCGCCCGACACGCCGACGGTGGCGGACAGGAACTCCTCCCGCAGGTACGCCCGGGCGACGGCGGCGAGCTGGCGCGGGTCGTCGGTCAGGTCGGCCGGGGCCTGCGGGATGGCGCGGCGGAACAGGCTGGCGATCTCGGCCCGGTTCCGGTGGATCGCCGGGACCAGGATGTGGCTGGGCAGGTCATCGCCGAGTGCGACGATGAGCTCGGCCAGGTCGGTCTCGACGGCGCGGATGCCGTGGCGGGCAAGTGCCTCGTTCAGCCCGATCTCCTGGGTGGCCATGGACTTGACCTTGACCACCGTGTCGGCTCCGGCGTGGCGCACCAGGCGGGTGACGACCTCGTTGGCCTCTGCGGCATCACGTGCCCAGTGCACGTGCCCACCGGCCCTGGTGACGCTGGCTTCGAGCCGCACCAGGTAGGTGTCGAGGTTGGCCAGTGTGTGGTCCTTGATCGCCTTGGCTGTCTGGCGCAGTTCTTCCCAGTCGGCGAGTTCCCCGACTGCCTTCGCACGCTTGAGGCGGATCGCGGTCGTCGCGTGGGCGAGGTTGTGACGCAACTGCGAGTCGGCGACGGCGCTCCGCGCCGCCTCCGGGAAGGCGGGCATGCCGAGGTACGTTGGCATGCTCACTGGGCGCCCCCCGTGGTTGCGAGGATCTCGGCCAGGTGCATCGCCCTCACTCCCGTGCGCATCCTGCTGAGCGCGCCACCAATGTGCATCAGGCACGAGTTGTCGCCCGCGCACACGACCTCGGCCCGGGACTGCATGATCGCAGCCACCTTGTCCGCACACATCGCCGCGGACACGTCTGGGTTCTTCACCGCGAACGTCCCGCCGAACCCGCAGCACGTGGTGGCGTCGGGCAGGTCCACCAGGTCCAGGCCGGCCACGGCACGGAGCAGGACGTAGGGGGCATCCCCCACGTGCAGCATGCGCAGTGAATGGCAGCTCGGGTGGTAGGTCACCCGGTGCGGGAAGTAAGCACCCACCTCGGTCACGCCAAGGACGCGGGTCAGGAACGTCACCAGGTCATGCACGCGTGGCGCGACGGCCTCGACGTCGCGTACCAGCGCGGGGTCGCCCTCGGCGAGCACCGGGTGGTACTCGTGGACCATGGCGGCGCACGACGCTGACGGGGTGACGATCGCGTCGTATCCCGCGAAGGCACGCGTGAACCCCCGTACCATCGGGACCGCCTCACGACGGTAGCCGCTGTTGAAGTGCATCTGCCCGCAGCACGACTGACCGGCAGGGAACTCGACCTGGTGCCCAAGGCGCTCCAGCAGGGTGACCACGGCCTTCCCGGTCTCCGGGAAGAGCGTGTCAGTCAGGCACGTGACGAAAAGACCGATCCGCATCCTGCCGCCTGACCGTCAACCGGGCAATAGGTCCAACCTCATCATCCCAATCGGGTGCGGTGGGTTCAAGCGCCAGGCTGTGTGATCATGTGGTACTGCCCAGTATTCATGGGATGAATGTGGGTCATCAGCAGAGCAACCCCTCTCTGAGCTGGCGCCGACATCTGGCCGACCGGCCAGGTCTCTGCGAGAAGGTCCTGGCTAGTCCCTCCATACGGCATCCAGGGTGATCATGGCCGCACAGTCCAGGCGATAGCACGACCTCTTATTGATCGGATCTCTCCTTGACGAGGGCCGTGATCACAAGGCAGGCTCGGTGAGGGAATGGATCCTATGAATGGCCTCCCACCACCCCGAAAGGAGTGCCAGGTGCCTGCTTCCGCTCTCGCTCACATCGCACGGAAGGGATCGCCGCTGGTCGTTGGTTTAGCGCTGCTGGCGGCGATGACCGCAACCGTCAGGCCGCAGGAGGCTGCGGCTGCCACCACGGCTGTCTGGGTCTCGCCAACGGGCAGCGACTCCAACCCCGGCACCCAGAGCGCGCCCGTCAAGACGCTGCAGAAGGCGCAGTCCCTGATCCGGACCATGAACTCGAACATGACCGCCGATGTCTACGTCTACCTGGAGAGCGGCTACTACCGGATGACCAGCCCGCTGGTCATGACCGCAGCCGACTCCGGGACCAACGGGCACAACGTGGTCTGGACGGCGGCACCTGGCGACAGCACTCCCCCGGTGCTGGCCGGCTCGGACCAGATCACCGGGTGGGCGCCGATGAGCTCCGGCAGCCCGATCTGGGTGGCACAGGCGCCGACCGGGCTGAAGACCATGCAGTTGTATGTGAATGGGGCGCGGGCGAAGATCGCCCAGGGGCCGCTGCCTAACTCACTGACCGGCCAGGACTCCACCGGCTACAGCGGTGGCGGGTCCACCCTGGCGAGCTGGCGTAACCCGAGTGGCGCCAGCCCGAACCTGATCTTTGACTACCAGGGCGGGCTAGGGGCATGGACGGACCCGAGCTGCCCGGTGGCGGGGTTCAGCGGGAGCTCGGTCACCATGGCGCAGCCGTGCTGGAACAACTCCACCAACCGCGCCGGGTCGTTCCCGGATGGACGGGCATACAACCTGGTAGGCCGGTCCTCGATCACCGAGCAGCCGACGACCGTGGAGAACGCGTTCCAGTTCCTGAGCGCGTCCACGCCCGGGGAATGGTTCCTGGACCAGGGCAGCAGCAAGATCTACTACGTGCCGCTGTCTGGACAGAACATGAGCACCGCTGACGTCGAGGCCCCGGTGCTGCAGCAGTTGATCGTCGGCAATGGCACCGCGTCCACGCCGGTCCAGAAACTGATATTCGAGCACCTGCAGTTCTCCTACGCCACCTGGCTGGGCGACACCTACCAGGGGCAGGGGAACAGCAACGGGTTCTCCGAGATCCAGGCCAACTACCAGGTGACCGGGGCCAACGGCGCGGCGTCGCAGGGGCTGTGCCACATCCCGCCGCCCAGCTACACCCTGGGGGCCTGCCCGTATGGCGCGTGGACCCAGATCCCAGGCAATATCTCCTTCACCTACGACAACTACATCCACTTCTTCTATGACGCGTTCGTGCACCTCGGCGCGGCCGGGCTGGCTCTCGGCGACGGCACGCAGCACGCCACGGTCCGCGCCAACGTGTTCACCGACACGTCAGGCAACGCCCTCCAGATCGGCAACGTGGACATGCCCACCGCCACCGGCACGTCACAGACCCGCAACAACACCATCGTGGACAACTACATATTCGACACGCCAGTGGAGTTCCTCGGTGGCATCGGCATCGACTCCGGCTATTCAGCGAATGACACGATCAGCAACAACCAGATCGACGGCACCCCGTACACGGCGATCTCGATGAACTGGGGTGGCTGGCCGGACAAGGAGCAGGAGGCGCCGCAGGCCAACTTCACCCAGGGCGACGTAGTCTCCGACAACCTGATCTTCAACATCATGCGGGTGCTCAACGATGGCGGCGGCATCTACACCCAGGGTGTCACCGGAACGTCGCTCTCCAACGGTGAGCAGGTCACCGGGAATGTCATCCACGACCAGGTGGACGAGGGCCACGTCATCTACACGGACAACGGATGCACATACGAGACCATCTCGGGCAATGCCATCTACAACAATCCGACGGATGCAGTGGCCTGGGCGTCCGAGCACACCGACTACGAACCGGGCCACACCACGTCTCTTGACCCCACCACGGTCGAAAACAACTACTGGGAGAACCCGCCCGGCTACACGACTGGCAATGGCGTCACGGTCTCGGGTAACACCACCATCACCAGCCCGAGCCAGATCCCCAGTTCGATCGTTAGCAACGCCGGTCTCCAGCCGGCCTACCAGTACCTGCTGAACTGGACCCAGGTGCCACCGCCCACGGTGAGGTAGCCAGCGGCAAACACATCAGCAACGCCACGCCACAGGGCTCCGCAGGCCAACCCGCGGAGCCCTGTGGCGTGCCTGCTGGCACACCCACTCAGCCGGCTGAGACGACCGCTAGTTCCGCCCAGACCGCTTTGCCCGTCGCGGTATCGCACACACCCCATTTCCAGGCCAGGGAGTCCACCAGCACCAGCCCGAACCCGGACTCGTCAAGCTCCTCCGGGACACGGGGCTCCGGCCAGCGCGGGTCACAATCGCAGACCTCGATCCGCAGCCAGCCTGCCCGGGTCTCCAGATGCAAAGCGATGGGGGACTCACCAGCCCTGGCGTGACGTACCGCGTTAGTGACCAGTTCGGAGACTAGGAGCACGGCTGTGTCAGACAGGTGGTCGAGCCGCCACGCGGCCAGGGCCGCACGGGTGACTTGCCGGCCCCCCTCGGCTGCCCGGTGGTCGCTGGGCAGCGCGGTGTGCCAGTGCCAGCTCAGTCCTGCCGTGTTGCCGTGCCCCGCTCGGAAGCCGCTGGATCGGTGCTGGTCAGCCGTCATCGCCTGGCGCCTCATCTCCTCTTAGGACCGGGTCGGCCCGGGACTGCTCACGGCGGGTGCGACAGGCACTCGAATGCGCACGTCACGGGCGAGTCCATGACATGACCGCTAGCGGGCCGACCCCCGTCTCGGCTTTCGAGGATGGTCGCCGAACCTGAGGGAAACCTCAGCAGATGCTCGTTCTCCCCTGATAGTTACCTGAAGGTAACCTAAAGCTAGCTGAATACTTGCCGACAGCCTGATGGGAGGTATGGGGGCGCCCTCCTGGTCAGAATGCGCGTAGCGGCGCTGCCCGCCTGGCCGCGTGGGACAGGCGGGCAGCGCCAGCGCGGTCAGCGCGAGGCCCGGTCAGTGCCGGGCGGACTGGCGCGCAGTCAAGCCGGGGTCAGAGCCCGGCCGGAACCGGCCTAATACCCAGTCCCGTCGTCTCCGGCCAGCTCGGAATCCGCCACGGCGATC
>DASYYE010000161.1:0-19261 GCA_035946955.1 Streptosporangiaceae bacterium
AACAACAAAGTTCCGGCGTCAACCAGCTTCTTGATCTCCGCTTCGATCGTTGCGCGATCAGCCACCCCATCACTCCCAGCCCTGTCCCAGCCTCCGCGTGCGATCCGCGTGCGACAGTGGGCGGCACACAATGGTCACAGACGGGTCATAGGGGGTCACTCACCGCGCCCGATCCGAGTAGACACCGAGGCACGTTTACCCAGGTCAGGCCCTCCGCGAATCGAGTGGTCAGGGGCAGGATCGAACTGCCGACCTTCCGCTTTTCAGGCGGACGCTCATACCGACTGAGCTACCTGACCGCGCCGGGGCATGGCGTCCCCCCGGGCCACGCGGTCCTGACGGGACTTGAACCCGCGACCTCCACCTTGACAGGGTGGCGAGCACTCCAACTGCTCTACAGGACCCTACCTTCGCCTGCTTTCGCAGGCTGTCCCGCTGCACTGGTGCAGCGAGCGTGCCCCCAACGGGATTCGAACCCGTGCCGCCGCCTTGAAAGGGCGGTGTCCTAGGCCGCTAGACGATGGGGGCTCCTGACGGTCACCACCGTCTCGGAACCCGTGGCGCCCGCCGTTGGGGACCGGCCCAAGCATAGGGGACGCGGGCGCGCCCAGCAAAGCGGGAGGGAGTGAACCCGCGATCACAGCGCTCGCAGGACGGACCAGCACCGGAGTTACGTAACGCCCTGTGAGGAAGCGATCCTTCCAGACCACTTGCACAGCAACGGGTTATCCGCCACTGTCAGCAATTGAAGGACCACGGTTTGTGACTACATCCTGTTATCACTATGGCGTTAATCGATTACATTTAGTTATATAGCTACGTCAGCCGAGGTACTAGGGGTGGGAAGGCCGACGATGAGCATCACCATACGTGGTGAGGAGCATCCGCACACGGACCAGGCGTCTGTCCGCTGCCGGGTAGGGCGGCACCGGACGGGGCGTAACCACAGCGACGGCTTACACAGCCTGCTGGCGGTCCGTGAAATCCGTGCGCTGTGGATGGCCCAGGTGCTGTCGTCCATGGGAGACCAGGTCGCGCAGGTGGCCATCGCCGTCCTGGTGTACGCGAGGACTGGCTCCCCGTTTGTCACGGCGCTGGCCTACGCACTCACCTACCTGCCCCTGGCCGCCGGGCGCCCGCTGCTGTCCAGGCTGGTAGACAGCTTCCCGCAGCGACAGGTGCTCATCACCCTCGACCTGGTGCGGGCCGGGCTGCTCGAACTCATGGCGCTCCCCCAGATGCCGCTGCCCTGGATAGGCAGCTTGCTGTTCGTGGTCATGCTGCTCGCACCGCCGTTCAGCGAGGCACGGGCCGACCTGCTGCGCCAATTCCTGCCGGAGCGACGGCTGGGCCGGGTCTCACCATTCGGCACCCTCACGTCTCAGGCCAGCCAGGCGGCCGGGTTCTTAGCCGGTGGGGTTCTGGTGGCGACACTCGGGCCAGACCGGTCCCTGGTGCTCGACGGACTCTCGTTCTGCTTGTCGGCGTGCCTCATCACCTACTGGGTTAAGCAAAGTTCTGCCCCCAAAAACCCACGATCCGCCGAGCCTTCACCCGCGAGGGCCGACGAGGCGGTCATCTTCCACCGGCCGGCCCTGCGCACTCTCGTGCTGCTGAGCTGGCTGGCCGGGTTCGCAGTCGTGCCTGAAGGGCTCGCCGTCCCCTATGCCCACGCACTGGGGGGCGGGGCAACGACCGCGGGCCTGCTCATGGCCACCATGCCAGCGGGGATGGTGACGGGCGCCCTGGTCATCCGGCGGCTCGCCCGCCCGGACGAACAGGAACGGATGATCGGCTGGCTGGCCATGCTCTCGTGCGCACCGCTGATCAGCAGCGTGGTCCGACCACCGTTATGGCTGGTGCTGCCGCTGTGGGGGCTGGCTGGCGTGGGCGCGACATACCAGCTCACCGTGGCCCGTGTCCTGGTGGGCGCACTGCCCTCAGCGCAGCGCGCCCGCGCCTTCACGACCGCACAGACGGGGCTGCTGACAGCACAGGCGCTGGGGATACTGATCGCCGGTGCGGCGGCGGCGCGGATCGGGCCGCAGATGGTCGTCGCTGTCGCGGGACTCATCGGCGTGACCACGGCCACCGCCCTGGCCTCCGACTGGGCACGGCACCACGCGGCGCCCACCGATGGCTCCCACTGACTCAGTGGCGAGCGCCAGCGCCACCCGGGAGCCTCCCGTCAGGAACTACCGCCCAGGCCGCGGAACCACTTGGACATGATGGACTCCGGCTCCCCCTCCTCGGGCATGACCACCCACGCCACCAGGTAGACCCAGATGCCCATCCCGGCACTGAAGACGGTGATCGCGGCGAGCACGACCCGGACGACGTTGGGGTCGATCCCGAGGTACTCGCCGAACCCAGCGCACACCCCCACGACGATGCGTCCCTCGCGGGGCCGGGTCAGTTGCTTTTTCTCGTCCAGACCAGCCATGCTCCGATCATGCCCCGTCCAGGACAGCCAAGACAGCCCCTGGCCGCCCGCAGACCCGGTGCCCGGGCGGCGGAACACAGGCGGCATACCCTGACGGCGTAGCGACGGAGAGGACCCCGCATGCCACCGCACCGCCCCGGCCTGCCCGGTGACTTCGACATCCTCCGCATCAACGACCAGCTCACCCCGGAGGAGCGCCTAGTCGGCGACACGGTGCGCACGTTCGCGGCCGACCATGTCATGCCGCACATCGCGGACTGGTTCGAAGCCGCGACGCTCCCCCAGGAACTTGTCCCGCAACTCGGCGCGCTCGGGCTGCTCGGCATGCACCTGACCGGCTACGGCTGCGCTGGCGTGGGCCCGGTCGCCTACGGTGTCGCGTGCCGCGAACTGGAGGCCGCTGATTCGGGCCTGCGCAGCCTGGTGTCCGTCCAGGGCTCACTTGCCATGTACCCGATCTGGCGTTACGGGTCGGAAGACCAGAAACTGCAGTGGCTGCCGAGGATGGCAGCAGGCCAGGCCATCGGGTGTTTCGGGCTCACCGAGCCGGACCACGGCTCCGACCCGGCCAGCATGGAGACACGGGCCAAGCGTGACGGCAGCGACTGGGTCCTGTCGGGCACCAAGGTGTGGATCACCAACGGGTCGATCGCCGATGTCGCGGTCGTGTGGGCAGCCACGGCTGACGGCATCCGCGGCTTCCTCGTGCCGCGCGGTGCTCCGGGTTTCACCGCGCGCAGCATCCACAAGAAGATGTCCCTGCGCGCCTCGGTCACGGCTGAACTGCACTTCGACGACGTCAGGCTGCCTGAGGACGCGGCGCTCCCCGGCGTGACCGGCCTCAAGGGACCGCTGTCGTGCTTGACCGAGGCCAGGTACGGGATCGCCTGGGGCGCGGTGGGGGCGGCGCGGGCGTGTTTTGAGGCGGCGGTTGAGTATGCGAGTACCAGAGAGCAGTTCGGGAAGCCGGTCGCCGCGTTCCAGCTCACCCAGTCGAAGCTGGCCTGGATGCTCACGGAGTTCTCGAAGGCCCAGTTGCTGGCGCTGCACCTGGGCCGTCTCAAGGAATCAGGCCCACTGACCCCGCAGCAGGTCAGCATGGCCAAAATGGCCAACGTCCGCATGGCGATCGAGGTCGCCCGCCAGGCCCGCACGGTCCTGGGTGCCAACGGGATCACGCTGGAATACCCGGTGATCCGTCACATGCAGAACCTGGAGTCTGTCCTCACCTACGAAGGCACCGAAGAGATCCACGCGCTGACGCTCGGGCAGGCCATCACCGGGATCTCCGCCTTCCGTTAGGTCTCGGCCGCACCGAGCGAGCCGGAGGGGCGCGGCGCTGTCTGGACTGACGAGCGAGAAGCGAGCGCAGCGAGCGCAGGAGCGAGGAGGGAAGACAGCGCCTCAAAGCGCCCCGGAGGCGAGCGAGGACTAGCAGGGAGCGAGCCGGAGGGGCGCGGTGCCGCCTGGACTGAGGAGCGAGGAGCGAGCGCAGCGAGCGAAGGAGCGACGAGGGAAGGCGGCACCTCAGGGCGCCCCGGAAGGCGAGCGGGACTAGCAGGTGAAAGTCGTCGAACTGTCGGACCACCCAGGCGTGATGCTGGAAGACATCCACGCTCGCCGCCAGGCCGCCGAACAGAAGGCGCGGGCGGAGCACCGCAAAGCAGTTGCGCGGCACGAGCAGCAGGTGCGGGCACAGCAGGAGCAGGCGCGCGCCAGGCACGAGAAAGTGCTGGCCAAGCGCACCGCACGGCTGAACAAGTTGCGCCGGGAACGGGAACGCGCTCGCGCTCAGCACCGCTGGTGGGCGTGGCTGCGGTCCTGCGTCCTGGTCTGGCGCACCCGGCTACGGCGTCCCCAGCCGCCCGCTGTCCGTCCGCGCCGGACCCACCGGCCACCCGTCCCACCTGCGATGCCGCACGAGACCACCGACCAGGAGGAGATCCTGGCCGCCGGGGTGACGGGTGAGCAGACGGTTGCGGCCGAACTGGGGGCGGCCCTGGGGGACGACTGGGTATTACTGCGCGGCTACCGCAACCGCCGCGGGGAGATCGACCACATCCTCCTCGGGCCACGCGGGATTTTCACGATCGAGGTCAAGCACCGCAACGCCACCGTGCACGTCGATGGCGACCAGTGGCGGTTCAACAAGTACGACCGCTACGGAAACATGGTCGAGCAAGGGTGGATCACCGACCAGCGGGGGCGTTCCCCGAGCGTCCAGCTCAACGAGTCCACCGCCGAACTGGAACGGTTCCTCCACAGCCGCAGCCACCCGGTCCGGGCGCAGCGCGTGGTCATCCTCACCCATCCCAGGTCCACCCTGGGACACCACCGCAACGTCACCGTCGACCTGGTGGCGACCTCCACCAAGCGCCTTGTCAAGCTCCTCAATGACTCCCCGGCCGTCCTGGGCAAGGCTCAGGTCGTCGAGCTGCAACGGCTGATCGTCCGCGACCACCAGTTCAATCACCGGCGCTCCGCAGACTGACCCGCGGGCCGGCTTAGCCGGGCTACCGGGCCGGAACGGCTGGGACCGGCTCGTCCGGGATGTTCCAGGACTGGAACGGCTTGGTGTGTGCCGGGCCGAACTTCGCACCAGCACCCGCGAGTGCGCGGTTGATCGGGCCGGCGACGTCCTCGATGGTCGTGATGCCGGTGGCCGCATTCGCGTTGCCTCGCGTGAGGACCACGATGGTGTAGTCCCTTGCGGGGTTGGGGTTGGTGAACGCGCCCGTGCTGTTGACCCACCATGGGGAGTTGACGAACGGCAGGGGTGCCCAGCCGTTCTTGATGTGGAGAGTGAACGCGCGCGGTGTACTGGCGGACACGCCCCAGCGCTGCGATGGGATGACCTGCGCCATCAGGTTGAGCTCGTAGCTCTGCGCCTGGGTGTTGAGGACCGTGTTAGGGCGCAACAAGATATTGCGGAGCAGCTTCGTCTCGTCCTGCGCGGTGATCTGGGTCAGCCCCCATGCCGGGTTGAGCTGTGTCTCATTCAACCCAGCGGCGCCCAGGAAGTAGTTGAGGTTGTTCATGCCATCCAGGTTCCACAGCGCGGTCGCCGCATTGTTGTCCGACTGGGTGATCATCAGTGTGGCGAGCTGCGCCTCTCGCGGGGAGATCAGGCTGAGGTGCTCCCGCTCCCGCTTGTTCAGCAGGGTGGCCAGGATGATCGTCTTGACCACGCTGGCCGAGTCGAAGTGAGTGCTGGAATTCAGGTAACAGTCGATGTGCAGGTAAGGGTCATCCACCCGTACCGCCACACCGGGGGTGACCGAGGCACGGTTCTGCACCCAGCGCAGGACCCGGCGGGAGATGGCGGCCGCCAGCGAGGCATGGGCACTGTCGGATTCGCAGATCCCGCTGGAGACCAACGCCCTGTGGCGCACCTGAGGCGCCGCATCGGCCGAGCCCAGCATGGCGCCCACTGTGAGCGCTGCGATCCCCGCAACTGCCCCTGCCGCGGTCGCCACGCGCAGGTTACGCATCATTGGGTGCCCCCGTCCCGTACTGGCGTTGTCCTCCGCCAAGTGTCACTCTAGCCCGGTATAGGACTACGGCAACGTGTCCCAGCGCTGGTCAGGGGCAAACTTTGACTCTACGAGTGACAAGTTTTCACCGAGCCGCCGGCGCTTATGAGAGGTCGCTCATTGCGTGGTCGGCAATGACCGGGCCGTACTCGGCAACAGGCCGGGAGAGTCGGTACGCTTCAGGCGATGGCGTTCGCACGGGCGGGCGCTAACCCAGGATGCACTCATGTACTACGTGTAGTACCATGAGCTCATGGATGCGACAGCCCGCGAACTCAACCAACAGACAGCGCAGGTTCTGGCACGTGTCGAAGCCGGTGAGACCATCACGGTCACCAAGAACGGCCTACCGGTCGCTGTGATACGGCCCTACGGACTGCAAGACCCAGCGGTGTACCCGTTCCGGACAGATCCGATGGGTGTCGACGAAGACGTCCCCACGTTCAGCGGCGATCCTGGCTTTTCTGAGCAGGCCGGCGATCTGCTTGTGGGATTCGGCGACGATGACTGACCCCCTCCCGGTAGCTGTCGCCGATACCTCTGCCCTGATCGCCTTCTTCAACAAAACCGACAAGCATCACGACGCGGTGAGAAAAGGCATCGCTCAGGTCGGCCACCTCGTTCTATCACCTTGCATCATGGCCGAACTGGACTACCTGATCGTCACTCGCCAGGGGCCATCCGCCGCCAAAGCAGCCCTCAGGTACATCGCCACCCGGGTGGCGGCGGGCCGCTGGGAGGTACCTGGGATCGGCGGACTCCTGCTTGCCGCGCACGCGGTTCTGGACGATCACCCAGACGTTGGACTGGCCGAAGCGACGAACGTTGTGCTGGCGCGCGAGTTCCGCACTGATGTCATCGCCACCTTCGACCACCGGCACTTCCGGGCCATCCGGCCGCTTACCCCACACAACGCCTTCCGGCTACTCCCGGGCGACGTGCCGTAGACGACCGGAAACCGTGCCATCACTGACCCGGCACAGCCTCCCTCCTTCAGAATAGGCCGACCAGAGTCGGTACGCTTCGGGCGGCGGCGTTCGCACCAGCGGGCACTGCGGGGCGTCAGCTCAATGGCAGAGCAGCGGGCTTTTAATCCCGCCAGCCTGAGCGCTGTGCTGACCTGCGAAGACACATGCTGTTGGGCGAGCGCTGTGCAGCAAATCCGGTGTTCTATCTCCCTCAGTGCATGCAAGCGCGCTTGCTAGGGCAAGCACCTGTCAGGTTGTCATTGCGGCACAGCGGACGGACCAGGCACCCATGAATATAAGGTTGACGTTGTACAACCTTCAATGCATAATAAGAGTGTGATTGTCGACTGGCCAGAGGAGTTCGATCGCTGGTTCACACATGTCGAGAAGCAAGGCGGTCGGCTCTTAGCTACCACAGTTGCTCTGCTGCAAGCTCTCATGGACCTGCCAGCCAAGCCGCCCGAGGAGTCCGCCACCTTCAAGCGCGTCCGGCAAGCCCGCCGACACGAACTGTGGCGAGTCGCCCACCCGTTCGACCCGGACTTTGCTGTCCGCATTATCTGCTGGTTCCCCACCGAACAAAGCGTCGTGATCGCTCTCGTTGGCTTCGACAAGAAGACGATCGGAGATGTGTTCTACGCAAGTGCAGTAGTACGCGGAGAAGCTCTCGTCGATGCATGGCTCCGCCAGAAAGGAGGTCGCTCTGATGAGTGACGACATAACCTTCATCCGCGGGAACGACCGTATCGAGCGCCTCGCGGAGCGGCCTGATTTGGCTGAAGATGTCGCGCGGGTACGCCGAGACATGGAAGATGCCGACCGCACCTACGCCATGGGCTTGGCCGCGCTGCGTCAGGCCGCAGAACTGACGCAGGTCGAACTGGCAAGGAAGCTCGGAGTAAGCCAGGCTGCCATTAGCCGTATCGAACAACCTCACGATCTTCTGCTGTCTACTCTGAACGCTTACCTGCAAGCCGTTGGTGGCCACGCCAGGGTGATCGTCCAGTTCGCTGATGGGCATCAAGTGGACCTTGACCTCTCCGAGTTCCGCAGTCACCCGGAGAGAGTCAGTGCCGACAGTCCAGGGATAGCGTCCCGTCGAAGGTAGCATCGAGATGATCGTGTTGGGTGGCCCGTCGGCCCCCCTCCAGGGCCAGCTTCCAAGACGCGGCGAGACAGTTAGGTCACCAGCCGCTCCACGGGCTCACGTCTCTACGAGTGGTGTGCTCACGTCCGAGGAGCGCGAGGAGTCAGCAAAACCTCAGGTCAGATAGCGTTTTCGCACGGGGCGTTAGCTCAATGGTAGAGCAGCGGACTTTTAATCTTGCCAGCCTTAACGCTGTGCTCACCTGCGGAGACGCTGGCCGTGGGCGAGCGCTGTGCGGATAATCCAACGCTTTAACAACTCCTGTGCTTGCTGACCTGCTTGCCAAAGCAAACACCGCCTGCCGGGAAGGCTTCCAGTCGCGATCTAGAGCCATCTGATTGACACCAGAGGGTCAGCGGTCAGGCTGCCAGGGGTTGATCACCTCGACCCCTGTCTCATGGAAGTCCGCTACATTGCGCGTTGCCAAGATTGCCACTCGGGCACGGCAGATGGCGGCGATTTGCGCATCGAATCCCTCTATTGGCAAGCCCAACGTGTCGCGATGGCTGACCACCAAGCCGTACTGCTCTGCGGCTGCGGCATCAAAAGGCAGAACCTGCTCCTCGAACACATCGAAGATCTCGTCCGCCGCTGCCCGCAGTGCATCCTTGCGTCGTCCGCCAGGGAGCCGCTCTATGCCGTAACCGATCTCGGCCACGGTAATCGCCGTGGTAAACAGATCCTTAGCACTCTGGCCGCGAAGCCAAGCCCGGACCTTCTCGGACGGGGAGGGCCGCATCAATTCCGATGCGACATTGGTGTCAACGACGATCATCTAGCCGAGGTCTGCTGCCCGTGGCCGAGCTGCTCGCGCCGGAATGTCCAGGTCGGCACCGCCGAGCTTGCCGAACCTGTCCAAGAGGGCTTGAAACAAGCCGGTTTCCTCGCCGGGCTCGCAGACCGCCTCCGTCAAGATGGCTCGCATCTCAGCCTCCATCGACCGGCCGTGCTGTGCGGCGCGCACGCGCAGTCGCTCCTTGACCCGGTCATCAAGGTTCCGGATAGTCACTGCCGACACTGCCATCACCTCCCGACATGCTATCAATGCTAGCAACTTTAGCGGACTTGGCATTCCACCAGCCCGACCAGTGGGCCAACGTGAGATCCCAAGATCGCTCCACCGACGACGCCGACCTGTTCCGCCGAGCGGCCAGAAGTCCCGGATGCACACACGAACGGCAGCACCGCGAGTCGAGGCGGATAACCTGCCCTGCCTCGATCAGACACCAGTCGGTGAGAGTCGGTACGCTTCGGGCGGTGGCGTTTGCACGGCCGAGCGCTGTGCTCGCGCAGGAAGCGTGGGAGGAGTCAACATAGAAGCAGGTCAGATAGCGTTTTCGCACGGGGCGTTAGCTCAATGGTAGAGCAGCGGACTTTTAATCCGTGGGTTCTGGGTTCGAGCCCCAGGCGCCCCACCCATCAACCCTCAACCGCTGGACGCAGCGTCGCCGTGGCCTTCTCGTGACGCATGCCGTCACGAGCTGGCACGGCCGGTCACTGTGGTGGCGCACCGTAAGGCGTGAACGCCCAAAGGGTGCCCTGCAGGCCGGCCGCGTAGCAGGTTCCGTCCACCACGGCCGGCGGGCGCAGGGCGCTGTTGCCGGTGGCGTAGTCCCAGACGAGGGTGCCGCCGTAGTCACGCACTCCCTCTGCCAGTCCGGAGGAGGTCGTGGTGAGGACGGCGTCGCCAGCGATGGCGACACCATCCCCGCTCCCTCCCAGGAGATAGACGTAGCGCCGCGCCCCGGTGGCCGCGTCGAGGGCGTAGAGGTTGCCGTCCGCCGAGCCGATGAACAGTGTGCTGGCAGGCCCACTCCTGAAAGAGCCGAGCGCGCCGGCGTCCTGAACCGCGCCATCGGTGCGGAAGGACCAGACCTGCCGGCCAGTGGCCTCGGATAGCGCGTACACGTCATGGTCGGCCGAACCGATGTACACGGTGCCCGCCGCGAGTACGGGAGGTGCTGGCCCAGCGAGCGGGAAGCTCCACACCGGGGTGCCGGTGTCGGCGTTGAGAGCGGTCACGCTGCTGGTGGTAGGGACCACCAGGGTCCGCCCGGTGGGGTCCAGGGCTGGCGCGGTTGCGGCGCCACTGGCCAGGGCCGCCGACCAGAGGCCTGCCCCGGTCGCTTCGGAGCGGGCGGTCACTGTGCCGCTGGCCGAGGCTGCATACACTGTGGCGCCGCCGAAGACAGGCGACCGGACGTCGCCTCCGCCGACGCTCGCAGACCAGGCGAGTGTCCCGGCCGAAGACCCCGAAGTGAGCACGGCGTACAGCGTGCCATCGGCAGCCCCGACGAAGGCGAGGCCGACGGCGGGATCGACCGCTGGGGAGCCGGTGATGGCCTCACCGGTCGGGGTGTGCCAGCTCCATAGCTGCGTTCCATCGTTGGCCCGCAGCGCGTGCAGGGTTCCGGTCTCGTCGCCCACGTAGACCACCTGGTCCACGACCGTGGGCGCGGTCAGTGCGGCACCGGTGTCGAAGTGCCATGCCGGGTAGAGGAGGATGTCCTGGCCCGGGTCGATCGTGTTCGTGATCACCGGGTCATTGGCCTCGAAGCCTGTACGGCCGGGCCCGCCACCCAGCTGAGGCCAGTCAGTGGCCACAGTGACGCCCGCCGCCGCTGCCTTACCGCTGGTGGCGCCGGTGGCTATCAGGGCTGCCGGGCCGAACCCGGCGGTGGCGGGCAGGGTCACGGTGGTGGCGGGGAGGGATCCGTCGGCACCGGAGGTGGCCGTGGCGAGCACGGTCCCGAGCAGGCTGACACTGACCTTTTCGTCTTGCCCAAACCCGGTGCCTTGGACCGACACGGGCCCGCCTGGCGCAGCAAAACCATGCGAGACAGTAAGGGCAGGCCCGCCCGGTGCTGGACTAACGAAGAACTCGTCGTTGGCTGCCGGGACCGCGCTGGGGCCGCTCTCCAATGTGGCGTATGCGTCCACCCGGTAGGCGTCTCCAGACGCAGGAACTGGGAAGGACACGCTCCAGCCGGTCGAGGTGGCCCCCGGCGTGGTGAGAGTGGCCCGCTGGCTGACAGGGGTGGCGCTCCAGCTTGACGTGGCAGCGTCCCACCAGGTGCCGCCGCTGCCTCCCTGGCGTACCGCGGCCACCACCGCCGCCACCCCGGCGCTGCCGGACGCGGTTCCGCTCACGGTGATGTTGCCGCCCGGGTTGGCCACTACCGAGCCGGGGGCCGGCGAGTCGATCGCAGTGACAGACGTCTGGTTGCCCATGCCCGCAGCGAAGTCGTACAGGAACCCGTCGGACGAGCTGGCCAGGACCGCCCCATTGCTGACCGCAGGCGAGCCTGAGACCCAGCTTCCCGTCCGGTGATGGTAGAGCTGCTTACCGGTGGCCAGCGTAAGCACACGGAAGACACCGCCCAGGTCCCCGAAAGTCACCACCTCGTGGCCCACAGGCCCCGAGATGGCCGGCGAGGAGATCACCTCCCACGGCCCGGGCGGGACGATCCGGGTAGTCTTGGGGGTCTGATAGCTCCATGTCAACCGGCCAGTGACCGCGTTGAGGTCGCAGACGCCGACGGCGTCACCGACGACCAGGCTGGTTCCGTCCAGGGCGGCGGTGGACAGGCTCTCGTTAGCCCCGGAGGTGCCGAGGCTGGCCACCCACAGTTGCGCCCCGGTCGTAAGGTCCAGCGCGTAGACGAGACCATCCTTCCCTGGCACGTAGGCCACGCCGTCGGCGAAGCCGTTGACACCCGGCGGTGAGACGGTCAGCCCCGAACCGATGTCGAAGTCACCAACGCCGCTTGTCTGGAAGCGCCAGACCTCCGCGCCCGTGAGGGCATCCACGGCGTAGGCCGAGTCATCGGGATTGGAAGAACCGAACAGGACCAGGGGCTCGCCGGTGGCGTCGACCTCGTACGAAAGCGGGTCCCAGGTTCCGGCCCTGACGGGGTAACTGGAGAAGCCCCATTGAACTGTGCAGGTGGTTGCGGAGACGGACAGCACCTGGCCAGCGGCCGAGCCCAGCTCCGTGGCGAAGTAGACCGACGCGGTACCGCCGGGTGGTGTGGCCGCCACCGGGCTGGAGTACAGCACCGAGGGTGTCGCGTGCGAGCATTCGATGGCCCCGGTCGAAGCGTCCAGCTTGTAGATCGTCTGCCCGAATGATGTGCCCACCCAGACAGCGCCGTCGCTGACCAGCGGCGAAGCGCGGACTGGGCCATCGAGCTTGACCGCCCAGGCGATGGCCCCGGTGCCGGTGTCAAGGGCGAAGAAGTCGCCATTGTCGGTGCCGATGTAGGCGAGCGTCTGCCTGCGGGACGGGTCGTAGGCGACCACGGGGGAGTCCAGCGCTGCAGAGTACAGGTCGACGGCCCAGCGGACACCTAGCGTGCTGGCATCCGACGCCGACACGGTGCCGTTGGCCGCATAGCCTGTCAACTGCGGATTGCCGTGCAACTCCGGCCAGTTATAGACCGAAGGGCCAGCCACCAGCCTGGTCGCTGCCGGGCCCGTCCGCATCCACGCGTGCCCCACCTTGCCCGCCATGGCGACCGGCGCCGGTCCTCCCCACGTGACAACGGCACCCACCCCTGCCGCCAGGACCAAACGGCCCACTCGCATGCCGAGCGCCCGCTCGGCATGCCGTCGTGGGCGCCCCTGAGGGAAAGACTCAACCGCACGACGGGTTACCACTGCATCTCCCCCCGCGGGCGGGCAGCCGTCGGCACTGCCCGAGTCGATTATGGCTTCACCAGGCACCCGGCAAACTGCCCAACACGGTTATGGTTGCCTGCCCAGGGCTGGTACTGAGGAAGCTCAACGTGACGGAACAGCGGTATCAGGCGGTCCTGGCGGTGGTCGCGGATGGGCTTTCGGTCGCGGAGGCGGTGGAGGTTCGGCTGGTGGAGCTGCGGGGCATTCATCCGAGGTGGGGTGCGGACCGGCTCTGTTACCGGCTGGAGCGGGAGGGTCTGAGCCGCTGCCGGGCCGGGCGGCTATCGGACCGACGCAAGCGTTCTCGCAACCACAAATTTGAGCCAGGGCGCTTCTCGGGCGCCCACGGAGAAGCCGCACTCCCTGTCCTTCGCCCGAAGCTCGGCCACAGGAGGAGCCAGATGGAGAGCCCGATCGAGGTGGTGCGCAGGTTCTGCGCCGCGTGGTCCGACAACATGGGAGCAGCCGGGCTGGCCGCGTTCTTCACCGAGGACGCCGTCTACCACAACATCCCGCAGGAGCCGGTCACCGGTAGGGAGGGCATCGCCAGCACGATCGCTACGGTCCTGCGCCCCGGCCCGCCAGGCATCGAGAGCATCGACTTCCGCGTCATCAACATCGCGGCGAATGGCCCGGTCGTGATGACGGAGCGGGTGGACGTCTTCAAGCTCCCCGGCAAGTCGTTCGAGCTGCCGGTCATGGGCGCCTTCGAGGTCAGCGATGGCAAGATCAGCGCCTGGCGGGACTATTTCGACCTGAACCAGTTCACGAGCCGGATGGGATAAGGCTGGAGCCGCAGTGCGTTCGACTTACCCCGCCGCTGTGTAACTTCAGCTCACGCCGGAGGTCGTGAGGGCATCCAGCTCGGCGGCGATTTCGGTGGCTTCGGCCGTACCTACGCGTTGGAAGATCTCCAGGGCCTGACTCAGGTGAGCATGGGCGTCGCTGGCGCGCCCAGCGGCCGAGTCACAGCGGCCCAGCCCCGCCAGCGCATGGGCCTCATCAACGGGACTGTCGATGGCACGGGCCAGGTCCAGCGCCTGCCGATGGTAGGCCACGGCCCGGCCCAGGTCACCGCGGGCCCGGTGCAATGACCCCACATCGTTGAGTCCCTCGGCCTGCCCGCCCCGGTCGCCGAGTTCGCTGATCAGGGACAGGGCTGTCTCCAGGGCCTGCGCCGCCCGCTCATAGTCTCCGGTGTCCCGCCAGACAACCCCCAGCTCAGCGAGGCCATTGGCCTCCCCGATCCGGTCGCCGATCTCACGGTAGAGCGGCAGCGCAGCCTCCAGCGCCTGGGTCGCCGCTGCGTAGTCCCCTGTCTGCCGTCGCACAATCCCCAGCCAGTTCAGCGCGTTCGCCTGACCCTGCTGGCCCCCCAAGCCCCGGTGGATCTCCAATGCTTTCTCCAGCGCCTCGGCCGCGCCGTCGTACTCCCCGATCCACCGTCGTACGATCCCGAGGGTCATCAGCGCGTTGGCCTGGCCAAGCTCATAACCGATGTCGCAGAAGACCCGCAATGCGGTCTGCGCGGACTCGACCGCCCGAGCGAGATCCCCAGTCAGAACCTGTACCTTGCCGAGGTCGTTCAGGGCGCTGGCCATGCCGGACAGGTCGCCAAGGTCGCGGTAGATGCACCGCGCCGCCTCAGCAGCCTCGGTGGCCTGCTGGTAGGCCCCTGTGTGCATCCGGGCGAGCCCGAGGTGGCGCAGGGCACTGGCTTCGTCCAGGCAGCTGCCGACCTGCCGCGCGGCGTCCAGGGCGGCGGTCTGGCGGGCAATGGTCTCGGTCCAGGGGCCGTCAAGGCGCAACAGGTAGGACATGCCAGCGGTGAGGGCAGCGACCCGGCCGTGCTGGCCGGTGCGGGTGACGTGGTCGAGGCAGGCGAGCAGGTTGTCGCGTTCGGCCCGGGCCCAGTCCAGCGCCTGCGCCGGGTCATCCAGGCCGGGCACCGCCGATGGTGTCGTGTAGGTTGCCGCCGCCGTGGTGGGACGGGTCAGGTGGGTGTAGGTTGCCTGGGCGCGGGCGACGGTGTGCTGGAAGTAGTCCAGCAAGCGTTCCAGTGCCTCGTCGCCGTCGGCCGGTGCACGCTGGCGTGCGTAGTCGCGGATGAGGTCGTGCATCCGGTAGCGGCGGTATCCGGTTTCGCTCAGCAGTCCTTCGCGGTGCAGGACGTCGAGGTGGACTGTGGCTTCGGGGAGGGACAGGCCACCGAGGCTCGCCGCGGCATAGGCGTCGATGGTGGTGCCTGGGTGCAGGCCCAGGAGGCGGAAGAAGAGCTGTTCACCGGGTGCGAGGTAGCGGTAGGACACCTCGAACGCGGCAGCGACGCTGTCCCGCTCCGCAGCCAGGGTGAGCATGCTCGCCCTGGTCTCGCGGGCCAGGTCGGCCAGGGTCCAGGTCGGGTGCCTGGCAAAGACCCGCGCCAGCAGGGAGACCGCCAGCGGCAGGTGCCCTGCCAGCAGGGCCAGTTCGGCCACTGCCGCGCTCTGCCCAGCGGCACGGGGGGCCAGCCGCACGAACATCTCCTGCGCCTGGTCCTCTGGCAGGGCCTCCAGCGCGACGGTGACCCCTGTCCCCGGCAGGTCGCCCAGGTGGCGGCGGCTGGTGACGAGCACCAGGCAGTCAGCATTGCCCGGCAGCAGTGGGATGACCTGGGCGCTGCTGGCGGCGTTGTCCAGGACGACCAGGGTGCGCTGCCCGGCCATCCGGTCCCGCCACAGCCCGGCCAGGCCCGCCAGGTCCGTAGGCAGGTAGCGAGGGTCCACCCCGGTAGCCGCCAGCAACCCGGCCAGCGCTGCCTCCGGGCGCACCGGGTCGTGTCCCGGGGTGTGGGCATGCAGGTCAATGAACAACCGCCGGCCGGGGAAGCGGTGCTGCAGCAGGTGGGCGACGTGGACGGCCAGGGTGGTCTTACCGACCCCGGGCATCCCGCTCAGTGTGTGGACCGCAGCCATCCCGTCAGCCCCGGCAGCGCTAGTCATGGCCGCCGCGATGCGCGCAAGCTCTCCGTCGCGGCCAGTGAACCCAGCCGTGTCGGGCGGCAGCGAGTACCTCACCTCTTGCGAGGAGGGCAGCGAAACGGGCTGAGCCTGCGGGTCAGGCGATGCCTGGCCACTCGTTGCCGCTCGGCGCCGACGCCGTTCCTCGATCCCGTCGCGGGCCGTAGCGAGCTCCCGCTGCTCGCTGGCGCTCGCCCCCAGGGCGATCAGCAGGTCACCGAGCCGGTCCGCCGAGGGGAGCGCCTTCCCACTCAGCCAGTCACTGACCGAACTGCGGCCATACCCTGTCCGCTCTGCCAGCTCACGGCAGGTCAGCCGCTTCCCTGTTGACCCGCGGGCCCGCCGCAGTAACTGACGGAGCACCCCACCAAGCTCTCCTACGTCCCCGACGGCCCCGAAGGCTTGCTCCAGTCTGTTGCTGTTATCGTCCCCTGAGTTCATGTCTTGCTCCCCGTGACACGACCGCCTTACGTCGAGGACGGTACCCGTTACGGCCTGCCTGGCGGGCTAAATCAGCCCTTGTCCGGCTCCGTCCGGACCTGTCCGGCTGTCACGCGCAGGAGCGGGTGGACCGGGCAATCTTGTATCGCCATGAAAGGACCAGCACGCCAGCTCCGAGCGACCGCAGTCGCCGCAAGGGTTCTTGCGACAGCACCTGCGGTCTTCGGCGCCGCCTATCTGGCCTCGGGCGCCAATGGCGGGGCCGGCTCTCTGGTCAACGTGACGGTCGCCCCGGGCGCAGTGCTGGCCACTGTGATGGCCCTGGCGTTGTGGGGGAAGCCGCACCAGTCACCGTCTGAGGATGATCAGGCCACGGACTGTCCCATGGTCAGTGAGGTCTCTTGTGCCATCCCGACGTCAACTGAGCTTCCCAGCAGGGCGGCCAGTTCGTCCCTGAACGACTCACGTGTCTGCGTGTCATAGCTCAGGCTGGTGGCTCGCGTCTGCTCGAGGCCCAGCACTCGTTCGGCGGGTATGGACCTGCGTTCGGTGTGCAGTCGGACGACCGGCGTGCCAAAGAGGCCGGTTCTCGACATGCTCTCGGCAACGGTTGGCGGGGCCGCCCTCGTCCAGGCCCCACCATCGTCGCCATGCCTCACCCAGATGTCCATGAGCGCGGCGCCTAGCGGGTCGTCGTAGTGTTCGCCGGTGCTCAGGACCGCCAGCCAGCCACCTGGGACCAGCAGGCGCACGGCCTTGGCCCAGGCGACCTCGGGGTCGATCCAATGGAATGCGGTGGCCGAGGCGACGAGGTCGAACGTGTGGTCGGGCGCCTCGAAGTCTTCGTAGGAACTCACCTGGAACGCCACCGCCTGCCCGGGCACATGCCGCCGGGCCGCCCCGACCATCGCGGCGCCGAGGTCGATAGCAGTCAGTTCGAACCCGTACGTGGCGAGGTCGCGGGTGAGCTGCCCGGTGCCGCACCCTACTTCGAGGACCCGGCTGCCAGCACGGACCCCGGAAGTGGCAACCATGGCCGCCACGATCTCGCCGGGGTAGCCGGACCGGGTGGAGTCATACAGCTCAGCAACGCTGTCGAACAGCTTCCGCTGGCGGTGCCGCTTACCGCGGTCGTCCGGGTCGGCCATGGACATTAGCGGATGTCTTGCACGTTGAGTTCAGTCAGGTCAGGGGCGTGCCGAGCGACCGTACGGTAGTCAGGATCGTCATGCAGGACTGTCAGTCCATGGTGCGCCGCAGTGGCGGCGATCATGAGGTCCACCGCTGAAGCGCTCCGGTGCTCGCCTGCACGGGCCATCTTGTGCTGCACCGCCTCGGTCCAGCGTCCGGCGTTCTTCGGCACGGGCACGTCGGCATACAGGTCAGCGAACATGTCCGAGATCTCGTCATACTCAGTCGCGTTCCGAGCGGAGTAGAGAAACTCAGTTCGCTGTGGGTAACAGGAGCCGATCGCTTCCGCGTCGACCGCGTCGTACCAGGTGGCCTGCAACTTGGGGTCACTGAGCAGCCGGACGAGGCCGGATGTGTCCAGTAGGTATATCACCGTTGTTCCTTCTCGGCACGGTGCAGTCGCTCGGCATCCTCGACGGCGCTCCAGTGGCGCGCACGCTCGAAGTGGTGGCTGATGCGCGCGGCACGTTCCTGCTTCTCCGCGTAGTACAGGAGAGCGAGGTTGACGGCTTCCTTCTTGGTCTTGGCCTTTGACAGGGCCATGGCACGGTCCAGCGCGTCCTGATCGATGTCAATCTGAGTCACTGCCATGACGCCCCCACGTAATGTTGGTCTTGTACAAGACAATGTATGTCACCAACATCCAGCGATGGCTACCCGCGATCTCGGTAGCCGCCGCGTTCATGACAGCAGGCGCCCAGATACTCGGGCTGAACCGGTCAGTTGGGTGCACACCTGCCCCATCGGCTCCGTTGCCTCGCCGCCGACCGGAACTGCAGCATGGTGGCCGTGGCGAACCGGGTGCTGATCGATCTCAGCCCGCTGCGGGAGAGCCGCGGGTTCCGCCTGCTGTTCACTGGGCAGCTCGTGGCGGTGTTCGGCAGCCAGCTCGCCGCCGTGGCGGTCCCATTCCAGGTGTATTCGCTGAGCCGGTCCTCCCTGCAGGTCGGGCTGGTGAGTATGGCGCAGCTCGTCCCGCTGATCGCCGGGGCGCTGATCGGCGGCTCTCTCGGTGACGCCCTCGACCGCCGGGTCATCCTGGGCGTGACGCCGGTGGCGCTGGCGCTCACCAGTGCCGCCCTGGCAGCCAATGCGGCGGTCACGCATCCCTCGCTGGCCGTGGTCTACGTCGTCAGCGCGGCCGCTGCCGGGCTGGGCGGGGTGATGTCCACCGCGGGCGCCGCGGCGGTCCCCGCTCTGGTGGGGCCAGGCCACCTGGTTGCCGCGTACTCCGCCGTCCAGGTGGTCGACCAGGTGGGCACGGTGGCGGGCCCGGCACTTGCCGGGGTGCTGATCACGGCGGTGCACCTGCCTACGGTCTATGCGCTGACCGGCGTCATCTACCTGCCCACCGCAGTGACGGCGGCGTGGGTCCCAGCGATCCCGCCAGCGCCCGGAGCCAGCCGGCCAGGGCTCGGCTCGGTCATCGAAGGGCTGCGGTTCCTGCGCGGCCGCCAGGTGCTGCAAGGGGTGTACCTCATCGACATCAACGCCATGGTGTTTGGCATGCCCAGGGCGTTGTTCCCGGCACTGGCCGTGTCGGTGTTCCACGGTGGGGCCAGCACGCTCGGCAATCTCTACGCCGCCCCGGCAGCAGGCGCCCTCGCCGGTGCGCTCACCACCGGGTGGCTGGCTGGCATCAGGCGGCAGGCACGGGCCGTGGTCGTCGCGGTCTGTGTGTGGGGGGCAGCCGTCGCCGCCTTCGGGCTGGTCCATGTGCTGTGGGCGGCGCTCATCCTGCTCGCGGTCGCGGGCTGGGCGGATGTGATCTCCGCGGTGCTGCGTGCCACGATCCTGCAGATGTCGGTGGCCGACGAGTTCCGCAGCCGTATCTCCTCGGTGCAGATCGCGGTCGTGGA
>DASYYE010000162.1:0-20409 GCA_035946955.1 Streptosporangiaceae bacterium
CGAGTGCGGTGACGACCGGGCTGATCAGCTCGTCGAAGGCGGCGCACAGTTCGAGGAAGAGCGGGTCTTCGTGGAACAGCGCGGGCACTGGCTTGCTGACCCGGTAGGCCGTGCCAACCGGGCCTGGCCCCGTGTCACTCACCGGCCCCCTCATGGCCGCACCTGCACCTGGTGGTCGAAAGAGAACGGGAGCTCATCCGGGCCGACTTCGATGTGCGACGCGGCCTCGCTGCGTGCACCGGTGGCTGGGTCGGCTGGGTACAGGCGCGCCTCCTCCACGTAGTCCAGGTCGGCCAGCCCGGCCATGGCAGCATGCACATCACCCAGCGTGACGGGGCGCCCAAAGGGCCATCCGGACCCGTCGCTGCCGCCGTCCCTGGGGTGCAGCCACCGGTACAGGGCCGCCAGCGCGTCCTCACGGAGCCGGTCGCAGTCGCGCCCACGCCTGGCCCGCAGCCGGACCGCGATGGTGACCCCGCGGTAGTGCGGCGGCTCGACCGCGACCCGCGTGCCGACGAGACGGCGCTTGTCCAGTGCCCCGGCGATGCGCTGGAGCACCAGCCGGTCCGGGGTGAGCGCGGGGAACGGCAGCCGCCCGGGGCCGTAGCCGGCCACATCAGGGACGACGAGCACCCGCACGACCCCGGTAGCGTCCGTGGGGGCGACACACCGGACACGCGCGGCACCGTGTGCCGCCTCGCTGGCGATCACCTCGTAGTCCTCGGTGGTGACAGCCCGGTCGCAGGTGCGCAGGGTAGCCCCCGCCCGGACCTTTGCCTCGTCAACCGTTTCGCCTTCGCGGCCACCCGCGGCTGGGCGGCCGTTGGTCACGGACTTCACATAGGGGATGGGTGTGCGCAGCACACACAGCGTGCCGGCGGGCACGTTTCCCACCGAGCCGCCACCGCTCCAGTACTCGCGCAGCCGGAGCATGGCCCCTTCAGGGGGCACCCGGCCGTAGAAGTACATGGAGCCGTCGGCGCGCCGCACGGCTGGCCCGAGTTCGACTACCCCGGCGGTGTAGTCGACCCGGAAGTGGGGGTCGTCGCGGCCGCTGCTGGCGAAGTCGGGGACACAGGCCCACTCCTCCCAGCCCTCACCTTGGGAGACCTCGAGGACGGGCGTGTCCGCGCTGGCGAGCATGGGCTTTCGTGAGACGGGGAACTGCTGACCTGGCGACCCTTCCGCCTCGCCGAGGAGGTCGGTCACGATCCGGTCGGCGTGGATCGCCGTCACAGTGCCGCCAACGGACGCGGCGGACAGGCGGGACAGCATGGGGGTACGGGTGTAGCCCGGCTGGCCGGGGGCGGGCTCGGTCACCACAGCGCGCACCCAGGCCGCCCTGATGCCGTTGATCAGTGATGCGGCATGGGCCTCAGGCAGCTGGAGCAGGATGTCGCCCGGCTTGTTCAGGCCACCCGTCGTATCCTGCATGACCTCGCACTGCGTCCAGGCGGAACCGGTGAACGCCTCCCACCGCAACGGCGGCTGGTCGGGGTTGACACCGATGCCCTCGACGGCGCTGTCCGTCCGGAGCAGCACCAGGCAGGACGGCGCGGGCGCGGACAGGCCGACGTAGAGCCGCTCACCCGGCTGTGGCGTCTGCGTGAAGCAGGCCACGCGCTCGCCCTGCTCGAGGGCTTGCCCGAGGTCGGTGAGCTGGCTCGGCGTATCGCCCGCTGCAACCGAGGCGGTGCGCAGCTCGGACAGTTCGACCGGCACGACGGTCAGGTCTTTCAAGGTGGTGAAGGAGACCTGTTCCTCCCCGGGCAGTCGGCGGGTCGCTACCGCCGTGCCAGCGGGTATGAGTACCGGCTCGGGCCGTGGCGCGGACAGCCGGAAGGTCAGGTCGGACCGGGCCGCGGCGGGTGGCCGCAGCGTGATGCCGAGCAGGTCGAGGAACTTGCGGTAGTGGCGCTCGGGAACCTGGTTGAACCGGTAGCCGAGCTGGTCGGCGATGGTGGCCACCGCCTCGATGAGGGTGACGCCCGGGTCGTGCACGTTGTGGTCGGTCCACGCGGGGATGCGGCGCTGCACGAGGCGCTTGGCGTCGTCGACGAAGTCCTGGAACCGCCTGTCGTCCAGGTTGGGTGCTGGGAGCGGCATCGGGCTCACTCCTGCGGTATCGAGTAGAAGGGAAAGACCAGGTTGCGCCGGTCGTTGGTGGCCTTGACCCGGTAGGCGACCGCGACGCCGAGGACGTGTGGCTGCTCGGGCAGCGGCTCCGCTGTGACCTCGGTGACGTCGATACGCGGTTCCCAGCGGGTCAGTGAGGCGCGCACCTCGGCCGCGACACGCCCGGCAAGGCCGGCGTCCACGGTGTCGAAGACCAGGTCGTGGATGCCGCAGCCGTATTCGGGCCGCATCGGCCGTTCGCCGGGGGCGGTGCCGAGGATGAGCCTGATCGCCTCTTCCAGCTCCTGTTCGCCACCGGAGAGGACGAACGAGCCCGTGCTGTCGAGCCGCAGCGGGAACGCCCAGCCACGGCCGGTGAAGTCGCTCGTGGATGGCATCGTCAGCCTCCGATCAGGACCGTTGCCGCACTGCCGGTGAGGGTGCCCACCGGCTGTTCGCAGCAGGTCGCCTGTGATCCGGTGCGGGCTGCGGGCATCCCGCCGAAGAGCACCGTGGCACTGCCGTCGGTGATCATGGCCTGCTGCATGGGCGGGGCGAAGAAGGGGTCGGCGGGATGCAGCCCGATATGGGGCGGAGTGTTGTACCCGGTCGCCGCCACTACGACCGCGGGAGTGCCGTTGATCAGCACCGTCTCGCACACACCGAGCGTGATCGGCGCGGCGAACGGCAGCGGCGGCGCAGGTTGCGGTATGCCAGTCGCTGGGTTCGGCATCAGGTGGATCGGGCACACGCCGGTCACCTGGTCGCCAAGCACTGCCGCTGGGACGCCCATCGTGCTCAGCTCCTTGTCATCTCGTGGTGGTCAGTTGAGCTGGATCACGTCGCCGGAGACGCTGACCGATGGGCCACCATCGATCGTCACCCCGGTCTGCCCGGAGACCGACACCCCGGTCTGCCCGGAGAGCGACAGGCTGCCCTGCGCCTGGATGCTCACGTCACCGTCGCTGGTGATCTGTACCTGGCTGCTGCCGGAGATGGTCACCGACCCCGAACTGTCGATCGTGATCGAGGTCTGCGACGCATCCAGGGTGATCTTCAGGTTGTCGTCGCCGGTGGCCAGCAGCACCTGGGGGGCTGAGTCGTCGTCGGACATGACCAGGCGGTGGCCGGTGCGCGACACCGACACCCGGCGGACCACCTGCCCGGCGGTTGTGTCGATGAGCTGGTCGGCCATGGGCGGCGCGTCTACCCCGTTGTAGAGGCCGCCGATGACGTAGGGGGCCCGCACATCGCCGTGGCCGAAGGCGACCAGTACCTCGTCGCCTACCTCGGGGAGCCAGGCCAGGCCGCGTTCGCTGCCCGCGCCCGGCTGGGCGACCCGGGCCCACCATGACTCGTAGTCGTCCGACAGCCAGGGGAAGGACACCTTGACCCGGAACATGTTGTCCGGATCAGCGATGTCAGTGACCTGACCGACGACCAGGCCGCTGATCTGAGGCCCGGAGGCCCGTTGGCTGCCCTTGGTGGCTCCGACCGAGGCGAGGCCGAGCAGTGAGCGCTCCTGGCGTCCGCTGACGGTGAAGTCGGTCCGGTACCCGGACTCGTCGTAGCAGTGCCGCGCGGCCGTGAGCACGTAGCTGCCATCGTGTGGCCAGCCCACACAGGACACCTGGACCGCGGCGCCCGGCAGCAGCAGCGGGTCGCCGATCGCGCTGCCCTCGGCCTCGGCGTGCGCGCAGGCGATCTGCTCGGCAATGGCACCGGCCAGGGAGTCTGCCTCGTCCTGGCTGGTGACCGGACGGTCGACGACCACGTACGGCGGGGCACCGAACGTGGCAGCCATGTCGGCCGGGGCGACCCCCACGCTCGTACTGGTCGTCGCCGCGGATGCGCTGCCGACCACCGCCTGCTTGGCGACCGGGTCCCAGCCACGGACCTGGACCTCGCTCACCTGCTCGGCTGCTGTCACTCGGGGCCGGAACCGCGCCATGTTGCCGCCCAGCATGAGCTGGTACGGCTGGGCGGGCGTCGCGAGGTCGCTGTTGCCGCTGGGTGCGTCGCTGCTGTTGCCTGGCGAGCGCCAATTCAGCATGCCGTTGGTCACGGCGAGCTCGTGCCCGGTCTCGTGCGCGCGCGCCCGCAGGAAATCCCAGTCGGTCAGGTTGGCCTGGCTGACGTGCTCGTACACCGGACCGTCCGAGACCACCTCACCGAGCTGGACCTGCGCCTGGGAGGCGACCTGGGCCACGATGTCCGCGTCGGTGGTGTTGGCGAACGTGCGGGTGCGCCGCCCGCGGCAGAGCCGGTGCAACGGGTCATAACCGCGCACCACCGTCCACGTGCCAGTGGTGTCCGACTGCTGCTCCAGCGCTGTGACCTCGCCGGTCAGCAGAGGGGTCAGCGAACCGTCACCGTCGGAGGTGGCCGACACGGCGATGGTGCTGCCGATCGTGATGCCGGCTTTGCTGAGTACGTCCCTGCCAGCGTCCAGGAAGTGGAGTACCACCATTCCCGGCAGGTGCACGTGGGCGTGCACCTCGACCCGGACGAGCGTGGGGACGACCTCGGCCGCCAGCGGTGACCCGTTCACGGTCACCTCGGGCCTGCTGCCGTAGCGGTCACCTGCTGCCATCGGGCTCACCCCCACTCGAGCTCAGCAGCGCGGCCTGCGTGCGCGGGGGCACGAGCAGCCTGGTGCCGACCGGGACACGCGCCGGGTCCTCGATCCCGTTGGCAACAGCGATCGCCCGCCACATCCCCGGGTCGCCGTATTCTGCCTGCGCGACCGTGGCGAGGCAGTCGCACTCACCGAGCACGGCGCTGCGCCGGCCGATGATGCCGCCCGAGGTGGGGTTGGTGCCCTGCGGGTCGTCCGGCACGCGCTGGATCACGATGTTCGCTGTCGCACGCACCGGCAGGCCAGCCGGGGAGAACATCGTGTACTCGGCCTGGACCTGCTTGAGGAACCCGGTGAAGTTGACTGCGGTGCCCCACCGGAAGGTGACGGTCGGCGGCTGGGGGGTGGCGGACTCATAACTGGCCGCGGGGACGCAGGTCCAATCGAGCAGCTGTGAGACCGCTACGGCCACCGGGCCGCCTTTGCCCCCCATCGTGTCGAAGCTGTCGAAGAGCAGCTTGGCCCTCAGCTGCTCCGGCCCGGTGCCGACGAACTGCGGTTTCGGCGCTTTGGGGGATCCCCTGCTCGGCTGGTGCGACCAGGTGGATGTCTTGCTGATGCTGACAGTGGTCGGGTTGAACTGGCACGGAAGCACGGTGCCATCCGAGCCCGTGAGGACCGCGCGGACGATGGCGTCGCTACTCATGACGAGAACCCCTGATGGGAGAGTTCCAGGCTCTCCACCGCGACGGCCTGGCCCTCTTCGCTGGTGGTAAGCGTGGGACCGCTGTAGCAGACCGGCCAGGCACCTTCTAGCGTCCAGCTCGTCACCATCGACCGGTTCCCGTCGTAGAGCTTGATGACGGCGGTCTTGCGTGCGGGCTGTTGCTGCTGCTGGCTGAACCAGGCGGCGAGCTTGCCGCTGTCGCTGTCGACTGCCCTGGTGAGCTTCACGTTGCCGTAGCTGAGCCGCCCGGGCAGCCGGACAACCGTGCCGTTGTCGCCGCCCTCTTTCCACTCGAAGGCCTCATACGTCGCGCTGAGCCCGGAGCAGCCGGTGAAGGTCGCCACGGATACGCCGTCGATCTGCACATCGAAGCTGAGCGCCAGCCCCGGTGCATTGGAGTCGGTCACTGTTCCCTCCTGGTGTGCTCGTGGGTGGCTAGCGTCAGAAGTCGGTGAGCAGTTGTGAGCGCTCACGGTCAGCGAGCAGCTCTGCGGCCAGATGGCCCCGGATCCGCCCGTAGAGGCGCTGTGCCAACTGGTCGAGCATGGCGTGGTCCGGTGCTGCCGAGGCTGCCAGACCCGCCACGGTGGACTCCGGCGATGGCAGTGGCGCGGCCACCACTCCCGCTGGGGCGGGCATGGCTGGGCCCGGAACGACCGCCCGGCCCGCAGCACCGGGAACCGGGGATGCGGGGAACCCGGGTGATGAGGGCTGGATCCCCCCAGGGGTGACCGGTGGCGGTGGCCCGGCTGGTGCATCCGCCGGGACGGCCGGGCCGCTGACCGTGGTCTCGTGCCGGGCACGGCGGAGAGCAGATGGCAGTGGGGGAAGCGGGCCCGGAGCTGGGCCAGACACCAGCGGGGTGGCACCGCTGGTCCCAGGCTGGCCTGGCCCGGGCCCGCTGGTCACAGTCCCGGTAGGGACGCTGAACCTGCTCGTCACCGGGGTGATCGAGCCGATCGGGGAACGCATCGAGCTGAGCGGCGCGACGGGCGCTGCCATGACCGGGGTGGTGGTGGCCGGGCTCACGACTGGCGGGGCTACGGTCGCGCGTGTGACCGGCATCGTGACCGATGGTGACGGCTGGGGAGGTGGTGGACCCTCCCCGGGCTGGCTGGCCTGGCTGGACTGGCCAGGTTGACCGGACCCGCCGCCCAGTGGCGCGCCAATCCGCAGACGCCGACGCCGGAGCCCTGCTCCGGGCTGAGTCGCGGTCGAGCCTGGGGCGCCTGCCGACGGACTGGTCCCTGTGCTGACACCCGGCTCCTGGGCACCAGATCCCTCGGGGGTGGCGGTCACCACATCCAGCGGTGACACGGAGGTCCCGGGCACTGTCGGCGGCGCTGGTGCGCCGGCCACGCCTGCCGGAGGGGCCACTGGCGCCGCCTCTGAGCCGGACGGCAAAGGCCGGCCCACCCCCAGCCGTGCCCGCGCTGGAACGCCGGCTGTGGTGCGCAACCCCGGTGGTCCGGGTACTACGGACTGGCCTGGCGGCACTGTCCCGGCCTGTGCCAGGCCAGCCACCCGGCCGCCGCCAACGTCCGCCCCACCGCTCACCTGGCCACTCGTCACGTCCGCTGGTGGCAGCGACACACTGCCGCTTTCTACTGACACTTGCGGTGCCGCGCCGGGGACAGCGGACTGGCCTGGCAGCGGAGACCAGGCAGCGTCCTGCGTCAAGGCCGTGGGCGCGGACGGGACGCTGTCCTGCCCGCCTTCGCCCGGACCGGCGTCTGCATTGCCGGGACCGGCGCCGAGCCGCGCCACCCCAGGGAGGGCTTCGCTGCTCTCGGGCACCGGCCGGACCGGCGCTACCCGGCTGACCCCCCCTTGCTGGGATATCCCGGCAGAGCTGTCAGCCCCGCTCAGTTGGCCGCTACTCCCGCCCGCCGGTCCGGCGACTCCCCCGCCCTGCACAGGCCCGCTAGCAAGCGGAGACGCAGCGCGCGCTGCTGCCGGAGTCCCGAAGGCGGAAAAGGACGCCAGCCCAGCCGGTGCGGTGGCGTCATCGCTGGGCGGCGACGGTGGCTGTAGTGTCTGCCAGTCCGGGTACACGGCACTGACAGCAGGTTCTGCGGGCTCACCCGCTGCAGGCGCTGACGCGCCGCGCCGCCCCAAGTTCGGCGCGGCAGCCAGCCGCCCCCGGGGCAATGACAGGCCAGGAGCCCCGTGGTCCGCCTCCTGCATGGCAGGACGTACTGCTGGGAGCGCCACCTCAGGCGTTGGGCTGGCGGGATACACCTCGGGGCCCCCGGCTGTGCTGGGCAGGCTGGTGAGGACAGCCAGACCCGACGCTGTCCCGGCTGGCGCGTCAGCGCTCACGTGGTGGCCGAGGGGCCCCAGCACCGGCGGCTGCTGCCACCGGGTCGGCAGGGTCCGAGCGAACTCGCGACTACCCGCTGTCGGCTGCGCCGGGACCACGCCGGCCAGAGGCGGCAGCGCACGCCACTGGCCGGTTGGGCGCTCGGCAACCGGGTCCGGCCCGGCCTCCGCAGGCTGGGCGCGTCGCCTGCCCAACGGCCACCGCATCTCGTCACCAACCTGTCCTTGAGTAGTCGTCGTCCTCACTGACCCCGCTGGCCAGGCGCGCAGAAATCACATCGATCTGGGCGGCGAAGGCCCGCCGCAGGGGGTGCTCGAGGTCGAGAATCTCCGCCAGCGGCCAGTGGAAGTGGTAGGCCACGTACGACACCTCCTCGAGCAGTTGTTCGGTGCCGTACGTCAGGACCCCCCCGGGCGGCCCCGGGCTGCCGCCGAGAAATCGACGGCGAACTCGTGGCCGCAACCGGGGCAGCTGACCGCGGTGTGGCTGTGTCCTTCCGCGTTGACCTGCCGGTACAGGTCTTGCAGGAAGGCGAGGTCAGCGGCGAACATGCCCTCGACCACACCGGGGTTGACCGAGTCGAGCGAGCCGAGTGAGGTGATCACGCGGCTGAGCAGGATGACGGTCAGGTATGCCTCGTTGTCCTGTACGCGGGGGTCGCGCAGCGGGAGGATCTCGTCCCGTGCGGTGGCCAGCCGCATCCGGCCCTCGCGGTGGACCGTGCCGCGCTCATCCAGGTAACCGACCGGCAGGGTGAAGGCGAACTCGGTACGTATTGCGGCCGGGGCTGGCGCGGTCATCACTTCACCTCGAGCCGCTCAACGGCGATGACCACTGACTCGAGCAGCACCTGGTCGGCGCCTGCGGAGAGCTTGCCGATCTCCACCCGCGACGGCCAGCCGCCGAAGAAGTTGAAGCGGGTGACCTCGCCGTGCGCGTAGTCGAACAGCACGATCGAGCCGTCCTTGCGCGCCTGGTCGATCTTGCCTTCCTGGACGGTCTGGATCCAGGACCAGAACGCCGGGTCGGCGACCTTGCCACGGGACAGGTGGATGTCGTCGTAGTGGACTGAACCGGGAAGCTTCTGCAGCAGGGGCTGGCCGCCCAGCTGCTGAGCCCGGTTCTCGATCACGCCGACGCTGATACCGAGCCCGCTGACCTCCTTGAACTGGGCGATGGTCACCCCACTGATCTCCACGCCGAAGCTGTAACTAGCCAGCGGGTCGATAACGGCCATGACGGTTTCCTCCGATCTTGGTTACTCGTTGATCGCGGATGTGCCGGTGGGCAACTGCGCGAGCCGGAACACCACGAACTCCGCTGGCTTGACGACCGCGAGACCGATCTCGCAGACCAGCTGGCCTGCTTCGATGACCTCGCTGGGGTTGGTCTCGTCGTCGCACTTGACGTAGTACGCCTGGTCGACGGTGTCGCCGAAGAGCGCCCCGTCCAGCCAGACCCGGTACAGGAATGACCTGATGGTGCGGATGAGCCGCTCCCAGAGGTCCTTGTCGTTGGGCTCGAACACCACCCACTGGGTGCCGTTCATCAGCGAGGACTCGACGTAGTTGTAGAGCCGGCGCACGTTGATGTAGCGCCAGGCGGGGTCGCTGGACAGCGTCCGCGCGCCCCAGATCCGGGTGCCCCGGCCGGGGAAGGACCTGATGCAGTTCACGCCGACGGGGTTGAGCAGGTCGTGCTCACCGCGGGTGATCACGGTGGCGATGCCGATCGTGCCCCTGATGACCTCGTTCGCCGGTGCCTTGTGCACACCGCGGGACGTGTCGTTGCGTGCCCACACACCGGCCACGTGCCCACAGGGCGGCACCAGCTGCGCGGAGCCGCTGCCTGCGTCGAAGACCTTGATCCATGGCCAGTACAGGGCGGCGAACTTCGAGTCGTACCCGGTCTCGTTCATCCGCCAGTCGCGCACCTGCTGCGGGTTGAGGTCTGGCAGCGGGTCTATGACGGCCAGCCGGTTCCCCATCAGCTCACAGTGGGCGATCATGCCGGTCTGCACGGCCTTGACCCCGTCACGGTCGATCTTCCCGGCCTGGTAGGCAGCCATCAGGTCTGGTATGCAGACCATGGTGACGTCCTCGACTGCGGCGAGGCCGCCGACACCGGTCCGGTCGGCGGAATCACCTATGTAGTCGTCCGGCCGCAGCGCGACGTCCCTGGCGGGCGCCGCGGCGAGCGTGACAGCCCCGTTCGCCGGGCGCCTGTCAGTGAGCTGCGCTACTCCCTCAGCGATCCTGATCAGCGTGGACGTGGCATTGACCTGTGCGATCAGGTTGGCCTTGCCACGTCGTGCGGTCACCGGCTCGAACACCTCCTGGCGTCCGGCACCGCTGACCACGACCCGGAAGCTGTCTTCCGGTGCACCCTCCGGCGCGTTCGTGACCTCGACGGTGATGTTGCCCGTGTCGTGGCCCTGCTGCAGCGCTGTCACCCGGTAGGCGACGGCTGCCGGGTCACCGGCGGCGCGCAGCTCGGCGCGGGCGGCCTGGTTGCCGTTGGCCTCCGCCGCCCCGCCGACCCGCACGATGTATGCCTGGCCCCCGCCGTTCAGGAAGTACCCGTACACGGCGTGCGCCAGGTACGAGCCCTCGACGGGCTCACCGAACGTGGTGGTGAACTGCGTCCAGTTGGTTACCAGGGTTGGCGTGTGGAAAGGCCCATCTGAGGCCATCCCGATGAAAGCAGCGACAGCCGTGCCCACCCCCTCGATGGGACGGACGCTCGCTTCGCGCTCCTCGATGTACACGCCCGGTGACAAATAGGTGGGCATCGTGTGTCCTTCCGATCACGTTGTCCGTGGGTCAGTAACTGCCATCCCCGGCAGCGTCCGCGCCTGGGTCGTAGCTGGCCGACGGGTCGTCTGCCGCGGCACCTCCAGTGGCGCCCTGCGTGGCGTCAGCCGCACCCTCGCTCGGTGCACCGTTGCTGCCGAACATGTCACCGATGGCGGAGCCGACCGAGGAGAGGCCGCTCTCGACCGCGCCGCCGACCGTCTCCGCCGCGCCCGTGGCCATCTCGCCAATGCCGGCGAGGTAGTTGCCGTCGTCGAAGTCGACGGCGGACGCGTGTGCGTGCTCGTCACCGACGAGGCTCTCCAGCCCGTCGCCGAGTGCGTTGCCCGCGGCCTGGAGCCCTTCGTGGATGGCTTCATGCGCCGAGGGCAGGCCGGTGGCGCCCGCCACCGCGTCCCACCCGGCCTCGGCCAGCTCGGAGATCCCGCCGGTGGCGACGCCGAGCGCACCCTCCGACATGGACTGCGCGCTGTCCGCAGCGCCCTCCCAGTTGCCGGTCACCGCCTGCCCGACGGCCTCGGCCGCGTGCAGGCCAGTCTCGGCCACGCCCGCGATGTCGTTGCCGACCTCGGAGAGGAAACCCTCCCCCGCTGCTTCGCTCATCGAATGTTCCCTTTCTCGGTAGTGCGATGGTTACTTCGCCGCATCAGCCTGGGCTGGCGCGGACGCTTCGGGTGGCTGCTTAGGCGCAGGGCTCTCGGCAGCCTGGGCTGGCCCAGGGGCGGGGGATGGCTGCGGCGGCGCCGGGTTCTTGGCAGCCTGGGCCGCAGCGGAGGCCGGCGCTGACTGCGCGGGCGCGGGCGCGGGGGCTGGGGCCGACTTCGCGGGCGCGGGGCCTGGGGCCGACTTCGCGGGCGCGGGGCCTGGGCCTGGGGCCGACTTCGCGGACGCGGGGGCCTGGGCAGGCGCGGGGGCTGGGGCTGGCTGGCGGGACGCCGGGTTTTCAGCCGGGCTCGCCGCCGCAGGCCCCGCGCCAGGCATCGGCTTGACCGCGAGCTGGGGCTGCTGCTGCACCGCCGGGGCTGCGGGCAGGTCGGGCAGGGCCGGGACGGGCACGGTGATCGTCAGCTCGAGGCCGGCCTTGAGATCCCCGCCCATGTTGATGAACATGCCGCGCTTGGGCCCCGACCCGGTGCTCACCAGCACCTCATAGGGCAGCGCGGCGAGCGCCGGGGGCAGCACCTCCCGCGGCAGCGTGGTCATGGACCCGAAACACCGCACCACGGCGCCCAGGATCTTGTGCTCAACGAGCACGTTCGGTGCCCAGGCCGTGATCGTGTAGTGCAGGTCGTACCGGGGCGGCGGCGACCGCCTGGCCACCACGACGCCGTCTTCGTTGGTGACCTTCTCGAACATGACGTCGCGCCGGTGGACGTTCTCTTTGATGTCGAACAGGAACACGTTGACCGCAGGGCCCTTGAGTGCCTGGATCCACGGCCGGTTCGGCGGGTCGAAGGCGATCGCGATGCCAGCGCTCCCGATGACCTTCGTCTTCAGCAGCACGGCCAGCGCCTGGTCAGCTTCTGCAATCACGCTGCTGAGGATCCGTGATAGCGGCCGGGCCGCCAATGGCGAGCAGGGCACGCATCCGGACCGCCGGTATTGCCCGAAAGGGCTGCCCGAAAGGGCAGCAGCCAGTGCCCCGTCCACTGCACCGCCGTGCCTGGCCGGACCGGCTGCGCATCCCTACCTTCTGGCGCATGGGAGCAGAAGCGACGCTCAATCCGGCGCACTTGACCGTTACCCCGGGCGGCGAGGCGCACACCGAGATCACGGTGAGAAACAACGGTCGTGTGGTAGACGGGTTCACGCTGCGCGTCCTCGGCGACGCGGCCAACTGGGCCCGCTGCGAACCGCAGGGGATCTCCCTGCTTCCCGGTCAGAGCGGCACAGCCCGGATCATGTTCCGGCCGCCACCAGGCCCGGACCTTCCTTACGGGCCGCTGCCGTTCGCTGTCCGGGTCATCTCCAGCGAGGACCCGCGCGGTTCCGTGGTGGAAGAAGGACTGCTGGACATCGGCGAGATGCCACAGGTCGTCGTGGACCTGTCGCCTCGGACTGGGCGGGCGCGCGGGATGGCGTCAAGCAGGCACCGCATTGCCGTGGACAACTACGGCAATGCCCCAGCGCTGGTCACCCTGGTCGGCGGCGATGAGGCTGACACCGCGGAAGTCACCGTTAAGCCCTCCGAACTCGAGGTCGCTCCCGGGGCCGCGGCCCTGGCCGACGTGCGGGTGCGCGGCAGGCGGCGGTTCTGGCGTGGGCCAGCGGTGACGCACAGGTTCCAGGTCACCGCGATACCACATGGAGGTGAGCCGATCCGCAGCGATGGCTCGCTGCTGCAAGAGGCGGTGCTGCCGAGCTGGCTGCCCAAAGCGGTCGCGCTCGCGGCTGCGGCTGCCGTCGCTCTCGCGGTCCTGTGGTTCGCCGTGCTGCGGCCCGTGGTGCGCAATGCCGCGGCCAACGCGGGCACCACCGCAGCCAAGCAGGCGGTCCAGCAGGCACTAGGCGGCCAGCCATCTACAGGCGGAGGCTCCTCACCGTCACCGTCAAGCTCATCCACGCCAACCCCGACCACGCCGCAGCCCGCGGTCAAGGCACCCGTGCCCTTCTCGGAGTCGCTCACCCCGGGCAGCAACCCGGCCGTCACCGCACCGAGCAAGCATGCGATGCAAATCACCGACATGGTTTTGCAGAACCCTGCGGGCGACCAGGGCACGCTAACGCTCCTGCGTAATGGTGTGCCGCTGCTCAGGTTCGGGCTGGCGGACTTCCGCGTCTATGACCCGCACTTCATCACGCCCATCGTCGTGCCCGCCGGTCAGTCCTTCTCCGTGTCTGTCCAGTGCGCGAACGGCACAGGCAAGCCAGCATGCTCGCCCTCGGTCCTGATCAACGGCACGCAATGAACAGGCGCACCCGCAACGCCGTGGCAGCGGCCGCAGCCGGCCTGGCCGTCTGCGGCATGCTGCTCGGCGGTGCCCCGTTCGCCGGCGGCGTGGCCGCGGGTCTAGCCAGCGCCGCCGGCACCTCCGACAGCTTCTGTACGGGTAACTCCGGTAATTCCGATATCACGGGTGCCGTGATGGTCCCGACCCCGCGGCCGATCTACGACCTCGGATCGTTCCAGGTGGCCGGGAACGTAAACACGTTCAGCGAAGACACGGTCCTCGTGTACATCAATGGTGCGTTCAATGCCCAGAACGGGGTGAACCTCGACAACTCGCCAACCACCTACTGCGTGACGGTCACGGATCTGCCCGCGGACCAGCCAGGCACCATCACCTGCGGGGCGAACACCGTCACCGCCATAGACCAGCCCGCTGGCGGCGGCCCGATCCAGGCATCGCTTCGAGACATACCCTCTCAGGACATAGTGCTCGGATCGGCGACGCTGACCGCCGAGTGCCCGACCATCTCGCTGACACCACCGACGATCACCAGCGCCAGCGAGCCCACCCGGGTGCTGGTCACGGGCAGCCTGTTCGAGTCAGGCAACCCGGTCGCACTGCTGGTCGACAGCCAGCCGGCCGGCTCGACGACCGCCGACGACACCGGAGGGATCAGCGCACCCATCACCGCCCAGGGACTGGCCTGCGGCACTCACCAGGTGACGGCGAGCCAGCAGATCACCGTGTCACCCTTGGGAGGGCCACCTCTGGTGGTCAACGCGAGCGCCACGCTGACGGTCACCGCATGCACGGCGCCGCCACCGCCCAAACTGACCATCAACCCGGACGTGCTCGAACCGGGCGAGGTCACGAACGCGACCGGGACCAGGTTCACGCCTGGCGTGTCCGTGCTGCTGTCCTGGCGGCTCCCCGGTGGTGGTGGCCCGCTCGAGACTGCGACTGTCACGCCTGACAAGGCCGGGACTTTCACCACCACTTTCCTGGTGATGCTGGACGACCTCCCCGGCCCCAGGCAGCTCGTGGCCAACCAGGCAGGGCAGTTCACCACCGCGAACGCGCTCGTCGAGGAGACGGCGTTGCAGCCTTCCAACGGTAACCAGCTCCTGTTCCGGGGATAGCCGGTGAGGGGCCGGGTCATGAGTGTCCCCGCGAGACGGTAACGGCGTCTCGCGGGGACACGGCTGAGGGCGGTGGTGAGCTGTCAGATCCATCCGTTGCGCACGGCGTAGGCAACGGCCTGGGTCCGGTTACGGACGTTCAGCCGGATGGTCAAGTCCTGGATGACGTTCTTGATCGTCCGCTCCGAGTAGGCCAGATGGGTCGCCACCTCGCGGGTGGACAGGCCCTTGGCGACCAGCTGGAGCACATCACGCTCACGGACGGTGAGGCCCGCGAAAGAAAGGCCACGCGGATTCAGCAGGTTCTGGGTGAGCTGGCTCATGTGGTCGATGAGGGCGCGGACGAGTTCTGGCGGCAGGTCACCCTGCCCGTCAACGGCGGACCGGATCGCGCGCACCAGGCGTTCCGGCGTGGCCTCCGTGCGGCGCAGCACCGCGCAGACGCCGGACTGGACGACGCCGACCAGCGCACGGGGGTCGACTTGGCCGATGACCAGCACGATCGGCAGGCCACCGTCCGCATGCAGGGCCTTGAGCCAGCCCAGTGCGGCTTCGTCAGCGCAGTCCATGATCGCCAGCACGACCGCTGGCACTGCGTCGGCGCCGACCACCACGACTTCCGGCTGGAACCGGAGCTGTGCGAGTACGCCGTTCTCCGAGATGGGATCCTGCGCCCGCACCCGGATCGGGATGGGTAGTTGCTTCATCTTTCACCCCTGATGCCACCACTGCTTACCGTCCCCCTTGCAAGGGCGAAGCGAGCGCCGGCACTCTGGGAGCGTCCCGGCGCTGCTGAGAGAAGCCCTCCGCGAGCGGAGGCCTTCTTGCTGAAAGAGGCACGACCGCTTCGCCTAAATACATCTGATGCGATCCTGTGATCAATTGACTGCGTCCGCTGACCGCGCATGCCAGCGTCCACTTCAGTGAGCAGGAGATCGTTCACCGAAGGTTCCCTTCGATCGGGGTCTGACACTGATAGGAGCTGGAGCCGGCCCTGGCGCCAACAAGAAACCCCCACAAAAATGCTGGCCTCGCCCGGTACGGTACGCCGGCGCATGCCAGCAGCCAACCACCTGGGAACTTCCCACATATGACGCAACTTGCCAGCTGTGCTGGTCCCGGGGGCGCAACTGGTGGCCGTGCCCCAAACCCCACCCCGCTCATGCTGGTGAGGGCTGCTCATAATTCGCTCATTGCCCTGCTCAGCGGCGGCAGAGACCACGGTGTCGAGGCGGTCAGCTGATATCTGTCAGCCGGCTCAGTGCGGCGAGGACCCGCTTCTCCGACACTGGGCCCGGCGTGCCCAGAACCTGGGCGAACAGGCTGACCCGCAACTCCTCCACCAGCCAGCGCACCGACTGGACGTCCGCTGCGGACCGTCTGCTGACTGGCAGCTCCGCCTGTGACTGCTGGTAGGCAGCCAGCACGCGCGATACCACGGCCATCCGGTCGGCGTCGCGGGCGGGGTCGTCGGCCGCGGCCGTCAGCCTCCGGTAGATCGCCCGCAGATAGCGGGCCACGCTGGGCAGCCGGGACAGCCCGGTCTTGCTGACGAACCCAGGGTAGACCAGTGCCGCGAACTGGCCGCGCGTGTCAGCAACCGCGGCTGCCAGGACAGGGCTGCCTGTGGCGCGCTGCAGTGCGGCCTCCGCTTCGTGGGCTGCCGTCAAGACCTGGGCGACAGCGTCGAGCACCCGGGCGGTTGCCAGCGGCAGGGCTGGCCGGGCCTCAGCCACCAGGCGCGCGAAACCCGCCGCGTCCCAGACGGGGCCACCCGCGTCCTCGATCACCTGGTCAGCGGCGCACGCGACGCAGTCGTCGAGGAAGGCGCGGACGCTGGGGTAGGGGTGCCTGCTCATCGCCAGTGTCTGTTCGGCGGGCAGCCGCCCGGCAATGGAACGCACCCCGGATGGCGCCTGCAGCATGACCAGCCGCCGGATGCCCCGCACCATGGCTGCGCTGGCCTCGGCCTCGGTGCCGAACAACTGGACATCAGCCGCGTCCCCGGTGTCTTCCAGCGCCGGGTAGGCAACGACCTGGCCATGCGTGAACACCCGGGGCAGTGTGCCGATGCTCCAGTCGCGCAACCCGGTGCGGATGATGCCACTGGCCGCGTCGCTGAGCCTCTCCCGCAGCCGGGGGGCCAACTGCTGGCGGAGAGCGTCCAGGTCCTTCCCACTGGCAAGCTCATAGCCGTCGTCGGTCACCCGGAACGTGACCCGCAGATGGCCGGGCAGCCGGGACAGGTCCCATGCGTCGTGGGGAATCCGGGTGCCGCTGAGGCGGGTGAGCTCCGCGCCCAGGGCGTCCAGCAGGTTGCCACGCGGCTCGCCGAGCCGAGCGGTCACAGCGCGGGCGGTGTCCGGGACCGGCACGAAAGCCCGGCGCAGCTCCTTTGGCAGGGACCGGATCAGCTCCGTCACGAGTTCCTCGCGGCGGCCCGGCACCTGCCAGCCGAAATCCTCGCCGCTGACCCGGTTGAGGGCGGCCAGCGGGACGTCCGCCGTCACCCCGTCACCCGGCTCGCCGGGTGCGAACTCATAGGACAGCCCGGCCTCGCCCCACCGGCTGGGGTAGTCGGCGGGCCGGACCTGCCCGGACGCCGGGCCGGCCAAGTCCGCCGGGGTGAACGTGAGCAGGTCAGGGGAGTGCGTGCGGTTCTTCTTCCACCACGTGTCGAAGTGACGCGCCGATGTCACGTCCTGGGGGATGCGCTGGTCGTAGAAGCCGAACAGGGCATCGTCGTCCGCGACCAGGCCGCGTTGCCTGGCTCTGTCCTCCAGCTCGCGCGCCTCTTCCAGTAGCCGCTGGTTTTGGCGGAAGAACGCGTGGTGGGTCCGCCAGTCGCCCGCCACCAGCGCGTGGGAGATGAACATGTCGCGCGCTGCCTTCGGGTCGACCTTCGTGTAGCCGACTCGCCGCGCGGTCACGATCGGCAGCCCGTACAGGGTCACTGTCTCCCGCGCCATGGCCGCGCCGCGCGCGGCGTCCCAGTACGGCTCGCTGTAGGTGCGTTTGGTCAGGTGCGCCGCCAGTGGCTCCGCCCATTCGGGCTCGATGCGTGCAGCTACCCTCGCCCATAGCCGTGACGTCTCCACCAGTTCCGCCGCGACCAGCCACTGCGGCGGCTTCTTCGCCAGCACGGAGTCGGGGAAGACGGCGAAGCGAGCACCTCGCGCGCCCGTGAACTCGACAGGCCCGCGTCGTTTCCCGCCGCGTCCCTGCTCGGCGTCGCGCATCCCGATGTGTGACAGCAGGCCGGCCAGCAGCGCCTGGTGGACCCGGTCCGCGAGGTCCGCCGGAACCTGCGCTCCGGACTCCCCCTCACCTGCCGTGCTCCGCTCAGGCGGCGACGCCTGGCGCTGTGGCTTCCCACCTGGGCTGGTGCGTCCCCGGTCCGGGCGGTCGCCGCGGATACCGAGTTCCTGGGCCGCCTCCCTCAGTTGCGCGTGGACGTCCTGCCACTCCCGCACCCGCAGGTAGTGGAGGTACTCGCGGCGGCACAGGCGGCGGAACGCGGAGGACGACAGCTCGTGCTGCTTGTCCCGCACGTAGTCCCACAGCGCGAGGAAAGCGAGGAAGTCCGAGCCCGGCTGGGCGAAGCGTGCGTGCATGGCATCCGCGGCCTCGCGGGCATCCGCGGGCCGTTCCCTCGGATCCTGGATGGACAGGGCGGCGGTGATGACCAGCACCTCGCGGACACAGCCGTGGTGCCGGGCTTCGAGGATCATCCTGCCCAGGCGCGGGTCCAGCGGCAGCCGGGCCAGCTTGCGGCCCAGGCCGGTCAGCCGGGTGGTGCCCACCTCGCCTGAGATGGCGCCGAGCTCGGCCAGCAGCCGCCAGCCGTCGGTGATGTTGCGTGAGTCCGGTGGGTCCATGAACGGGAAGTCCGCGACCTCTCCCAGGCCGAGGTCTGCCGTGCGCAGAATGACCGAGGCGAGGTTGGTGCGCAGCACCTCCGGGTCGGTGAACTCCGGTCGCGAAGCGAAGTCGTCCTCGCTGTAGAGCCGGATGCAGATCCCGTCCGACGTCCGGCCGCACCGGCCCTTGCGCTGGTTCGCTGACGCCTGGGACACCGGTTCGATGGGCAGCCGCTGCACCTTGGTCCGGTGGCTGTAGCGGGACACCCGGGCGGTACCCGGGTCCACCACGTACTTGATACCGGGCACGGTCAGTGACGTCTCGGCGATGTTCGTGGCCAGGACCACGCGTGGCCGGTCATGCGGTGCGAATACACGGTGCTGCTCGGCTGCTGAGAGCCGGGCGAACAGCGGCAGCACCTCCCACCCCACCAGGTCGCCGGAGTCCGCGATCGCGTCGGCGGTGTCCCTGATCTCCCGTTCACCGCTGAGGAAGACCAGCACGTCCCCTGGTCCTTCGGCACGCAGTTCAGCGATGCCGTCACAGATAGCCTGCGCCTGGTCCTTCGGCTCCTCGCCCGGGCGGTCCGGGTCAGCCAGTGGCCGGTACCGCACCTCGACCGGGTAGGTCCGTCCCGATACCTCGATGATGGGCGCCGCGCTGTGTGGCCCGGCGAAGTGCCTGCTGAAACGTTCGGGATCGATCGTGGCTGAAGTGATGACGACCTTGAGGTCGGGCCGGGCGGGCAGCAGCCGTTTGAGGTAGCCGAGGATGAAGTCGATGTTCAGGCTGCGCTCGTGGGCCTCGTCGATGATGAGGGTGTCGTAGGCCCGCAACTGCCGGTCCCGGACCATCTCGGCCAGCAGGATCCCGTCGGTCATCACCTTGATGGCGGTGGCGTCGCTGGATGTGTCGGTGAACCGCACCTTGTACCCGACGGCCGTGCCGACCTCCGTGCCGAGTTCATCAGAGACCCGCTCCGCCACGCTGCGGGCGGCGATGCGCCGCGGCTGGGTGTGCCCGATCTGGCCGGTGACGCCGCGGCCCAGCTCCAGGCAGATCTTGGGCAGCTGCGTGGTCTTGCCCGAGCCGGTGTCACCCGCGACGATGACCACCTGGTGGTCACGGATCGCGGCCGCGATCTCGTCTTTGCGCTGGCTAACCGGGAGCTCAGGCGGATAGGTGACGGCCGGCAGCAGGCGCTGGTGGGTTTGGGCGCGGGGGTCAGTGGCGCGATGACCCATGGCGCGGGGCGCGGCATGGACACCCGGCATTGCGTGGTCTACCATCCAACTGCCTTTTGTCGGTGCAGCGGCAGAGAGGACAGAGTCATGCGCGTAAGGACATTCGTGGGCCGGACGGTATTGGTCACGGCCATTGTGGCGGCGCCCGGCCTGGCGGCTGGCACGGCGCTGGCGGCTGGCAGCCACGCTCCCCAGGGACTGCGGGCATCCGAATGCGCCACCGTGACAGTGAAGGCCACGCCCAAGCTCAACACCGCCATGATTCCCGAGACCATCAAGAGCACGGTAACAAGCTGTGCGACCGTCACCGAAACGGTTATCCTCCGCCAGCACATCGCCGGGCCGACCAAGGAGGCCAAGGTGACCATCACCCTGTCGCCTGGGCAGGCCGTCACCAAGACCCGGTCCTTCCCCTATAGCTGTTGCGGCGGCTACACCGTCACCGACTACGTCCACACCACGTCCGGCCAGCAACTCGCGAAGGCCCAGGCGAGCTGGACATTCGCCTAGCCGCTTCTCGTTGATCACGGCCACCTTCCCGCGGAGCGAGCGGGAAGGTGGCCGTGATCATGACTTCCGGGGGCCGGTACCCCCGCCAAGCTCATGATCACGAAGCCCGGGAGCCGGGATCGGCGGGGGCTCCGGGACCGGGCGCGGGATCGCGCCGGGGCGCGGGTTCGCGGCGGGGTCGGCGGGGTCTGGTAGGACAGGGGGCGTG
>DASYYE010000163.1:0-18957 GCA_035946955.1 Streptosporangiaceae bacterium
GGGCGACGATGGCCTCCTCCGCGACCGCGGGCCATCCGGTGAGTCCCAGCCGGCCCGACACCGCACCCTCGTTCATCTGCGCGTCCTGGGTCAGCCGCGGCTCCTGGGCGTGCTGGGCGATGATCCCGTCGAAGGCTTTGACGTACTCCAGGGCCCGGCGCATGAGCTGAGCGTCGGACACGCACCGCCCATCGTCGGAGAAGATGCGCACGCGCGCGGCGCAGTCGGCCATGGCGCCGAGCTCCGCCAGCTGGGTGCCAGCCAGGCCGACGGTGACCGCCCCGACCGGCTGGACGTCGCAGTAGCCCGCCCGCCGGCCCAGCCGCCAGACCTGCTCGGCCACCCCGGCCGTGTCCGCGACCGGGGTGGTGTTGGCCATGGCGTGCACCGCGGTGAAGCCGCCGAGCGCGGCGGCACGGGTGCCGCTCTCGATCGTCTCCGCGTCCTCCCGGCCTGGCTCGCGCAGGTGGGTGTGGAGGTCAACCAGGCCGGGCAGGGCGATCAGGCCGTCGGCGTCGAGCACCTGCGCACCCGGCACGTCCAGGCCCTGTCCCACGGCCATGACCATGCCGTCCGCAATGTGGATGTCGCTGGCCCCGCCGCCCAGCACCCGCGCTCCGCGCAGCAGCCATGCGCCGGATTGCGCGACGCTGGATGAGGCAGTCACTGTGCGTCCCCCAGGCCGCCAAGCAGCAGGTACAGGACTGCCATCCGCACGCTGACTCCGTTGCCCACCTGCTCCACCACCGTGGCCCGGGGGGAGTCCGCCACGTCCGCCGCGATCTCCACCCCGCGGTTCATCGGCCCGGGGTGCATCACGATGGCCCACTCAGGCAACTGTGCCAGCCGGGCGGCATCCAGTCCGTAACGTCGGCTGTATTCGCGCACGCTGGGGAAGTACGCGGCGCTCATCCGCTCGCTCTGGACCCGCAGCACCATCACCACGTCGCTCTTGGGCAGTGCCGCGTCCAGGTCGTAGCTGACCGAGCAGGGCCAGGCATCCACGGCCACTGGCAGCAGAGTGGGCGGGGCGACGAGCGTGACCTCCGCGCCGAGTGTGTGGAGCAGCCACACATTGGAGCGGGCCACCCGGCTGTGCAGGATGTCACCGACGATGGTGACCCGCAGGTCGTCGAGTGCCCCGTTGCCCCGGCCGAACCTGCGGCGGATGGTGAAGGCGTCCAGCAGCGCCTGGGTGGGGTGCTCGTGTGCGCCGTCACCGGCATTGACCACGCTCCCCCGCAGCCAGCCGGCCAGCCGGTGCGGTGCCCCTGCCGCGCTGTGCCGCACCACGACCGCGTCGGCGCCCATGGCCTCCAGCGTCAAGGCGGTGTCCTTGAGGCTCTCCCCCTTGGCCACGCTGGAGCCCTTGGCTGAGAAGTTGATCACATCGGCGGACAGCCGCTTGGCGGCGGCCTCGAAGGAGATCCGCGTCCGGGTGGAGTCCTCGTAGAACAGGTTCACCACCGTGCGCCCGCGCAGCGTGGGCAGTTTCTTGATGGGCCGGTCGGAGACCCGGGCCAGCTCATCGGCGGTGTCCAGCACGAGCAGGGCGTCGGCCCGGCTCAAGTCGGCGGCGGAGATCAGGTGGCGGTTCATCGGGCACCCCTGGAAATCCCGGTGACCGGGTTCCGGAGACCCCGGTCACTGACGGCTTGCCCGAGCAGCACTGTGTCCTCCCCGTCGACCTCGGACAGGAGCACCCGGACTGTCTCCTGGTGTGAGGTGGGCAGGTTCTTGCCCACGTAGTCAGCGCGGATGGGCAGCTCGCGGTGCCCGCGGTCCACCAGCACCGCAAGCTGGACCGCCCTGGGCCTGCCCAGGTCGTTGAGCGCGTCCAGGGCCGCCCGCACCGTGCGGCCTGAGTACAGCACGTCGTCGACTAGGACGACAGTCTTGCCGTCGATGCCGTCTGGCGGAACCTGCGTCCGCCCCAGCGTCCTGGCTGGGCGGAGCCGCAAATCGTCCCGGTACATCGTGATGTCGAGCGAGCCGTGGGGGACGTCATGGCCCTCGACCTGCCCGATCCTGGCTGCCAGCCGGGCCGCTAGCGGGACGCCCCGGGTGGGGATGCCGAGCAGGACCAGGGACTCCGCTCCCCTGCCCCGCTCGATGATCTCGTGGGCGACCCTGGTCAGGGCCCGGTCGATCTCGTCGGATTCCAGAACCCGCTTGGTGGCCTGCCGTTCGCGGCCACTCGGTTCTTCGCTTGCACGCGCCATGAAACAGAGCTCCTTTCCCGCCTCACAGGACGGGTCTTAAAGGACGCCGGTCCTCACAAGGTACCAGTGAGTCAACATGGGGCCCCGAGCAGCCGACGGGCGTGGCGCGTCCGCCGACCCGAGCCGACGTAACGTCACCATGAGTGATCTATATCACATACAGTGGCGATCCAGCGCGAAGACACACCGTGGCGCGCGCGCAGCAGACCTGGTGAGAGCCTTGCGGTACAGGCGTCACCGCAGTTGCCGTCCGGTTGACCACGGTGCGTGACCCTTTTCGGGGCCAAGGCGTCATGGGTAAGTTCACCCACTTTTTGCCAATCGGCTTGACCTCGTTGCGGTTACGGGCTTACCGTCACTGTCCGTAACCATCACTCAAAGCGACGACTGCCCAGGGGGCCGACGACATGCCAACTGAGTACGCCAAGACCCTGGGCGCGCGACTGCGCGCCATTCGCACCCAGCAGGGCCTCTCGCTGCATGGCGTAGAGGAGAAGTCTCGCGGCCGCTGGAAAGCGGTTGTCGTGGGCTCATACGAGCGTGGTGACCGCTCTGTAACCGTCCAGAAGCTTGCTGAACTGGCTGAGTTCTACGGCGTGCCTGTCTCCGAGTTGCTGCCCGGCGACACCGCGCCCACGGCGATGGCACCCTCACCAAAGCTTGTCATTGACTTGGAGCGCATGTCTCAGCTGCCCAAGGACAAGGCGGGTCCGCTTGCCCGGTATGTGGCGACGATCCAGAGCCAGCGCGGTGACTACAACGGCAGGGTACTGTCCATCCGCCAGGAGGATCTGCGCTCACTCGCGGTGATCTACGACAAGTCGCCGGGGGACCTCACGGAGGAGCTCATCGGGTGGGGAGTGCTGGACTCCGATGCCCGCAGCGCCGTCGAGGCGTTCTGAGCTGAGACCGTTACCCCGCGCTACCACCTATCATCCCGCGCTGCGCAGGGGCAGCAACGGCTGGGCGGGCACACCGAGTGCCTGCTCGACCAGTGACACGAAGGTCTCCGCGTCACGGAGCAGGTCGTCGGCCTCCCGAGCGGAGACAGCCTGGGGCAGCCCAGCCTCAGCAGCAGCCCGCTTGCGCGCGCCTGCCGCGAAGAACGCAGCCCATTCCACCAGGGTCGGCTCCACCCGCGGCAGGAGTTCCCACACGCTCCGTGGGCCCCGCCTGCGTGGGGCCTCCGCCGGGGGCTGCGCGGCGACCACCGCCGCAGCAGCACGCAGTGCTGCGAGGTGGGCGGCCACGTAGCGGGCGCACGCGCCCGTCTCCTCGGCGGCCCCGGCCAGCCCCACCCGTGCCGACTGAAGCAGTGCGACTGCGGCGGGCGCGACCCTGCACCGGGCCCGGCCTTGCTGCACAGGCACAACAGTGTTCATGTCGCTCCTTCCCGGGAAGCGAGGGCCGGGCGAGGCGGCTTCCCCTCACCACGCCCGGCCCGGCTCAGCGAAGACAAGGGCCTGCCAGGGCACTTCCCGCTCTTATTCGAACACAAGTTCGTCTGTCTGTCCACCCCTCCAACATGCATTCGATAGATGGGTGGCACTGGCTCAGACATGGGATGAAGCTAGCAACTGGGTCGGACACTCTTGGCCGCAGCGGCAACTGCGGGTGGCTGGCATACGCTAACGCGGGTGCGACCTGAACTCCGGCTGCAGAACCTCACCACGTCACAGTTCCTGGCGAACCTGGGTGTCCTGACCGATACCTACGCCGCGGCGATGAGAATGCCTGCCCAGGACCTGCCCGCCCGCCGCGCGGTCATGGCCCACCACGCCACCTATGGCCTGTTCCGCGCCGTCGTCGCGACTGCGTGTAATGGCGGGGGTAAGGGTCACGGTGTCCTGCCGGTGACAGGCTTCGCCTACGGGTTCCACGGCGGGGCCGGCCAGTGGTGGCACGACCTTGTCTACGACGCCCTGGCCCGCAGCCACGGCGTCGTGGTGGCAGACCGCTGGCTCGCGGACTCGTTCGAGGTCGCGGAGGTGCACGTCCACCCCGACCACCAGGGCCAGGGGACCGGCCGGGCCATGCTCACGACGCTGCTGGAGGGCCGCCCGGAACGCACTGCGGTGCTGTCCACCATGACCGGCGACACACCTGCGCACCGGCTGTACCTGAGCATGGGCTTTGCGACGCTGCTGCCCTCGTTCTACTTCCCCGGGGCCGTAGACCCCTACGAGGTCATGGGCACGGACCTGCCGCTGGTGCCCCGGGCCCGCAGGCCGAGCCGCTCGTAGATCCCGAGCGTGGCACGCGAGCCGTTCAGGGTGCAGAAGTGCAGGCCGGGAGCCTGTTCGCTGAGCAGGCGCTCACATAGCCGGGCGGCATAGTCGACCCCGACCTCGCGTACCGCCTCCTTGTCGTCGGCCGCGGCGGTGAGCCGGTCGACAAGGTCTGGCGGCACCTTCGCACCTGACAGCATCACAATGCGCTCCAGGGTCGCGATGCTGGTCACCGGCATGATGCCGGGGATGATGGGAATCTCGCAGCCGGCCGCGATGACGCGGTCCCGCAGCCGCAGGTAGTCGTCGGGGTAGAAGAACAGCTGAGTGATCGCGAAGTCAGCCCCCGCCCGGCACTTGTTCACGAAGTGTGAGAGTTCGGTGTCAGGGTCGACCGCGCGCGGGTGCCCCTCGGGGAACGCCGCCACCCCGACGCAGAAGTCACCGGACGCCTTGATGAGCCGCACCAGGTCATCGGCGTAGCTCAGCCCCTCGGGGTGGGCCACCCACTCACCGTTCGGGTCACCGGGCGGGTCGCCACGCAGGGCCAGCATGTTCCGCACGCCGACCGCCGCGTACGACCCGATCACATGGCGGAGTTCTGCCACCGAGTGGTTGACCGCGGTGAGGTGGCCGGCCGGCGTGAGTGTGGTCTGGGTGGCGATCCGCCCAGTCACCCGGACAGTGCGGTCGCGTGTGGAGCCACCAGCCCCGTAGGTCACTGAGACGAACGTCGGCTGCAGTGGCTCCAAGCGCCGGACCGCCCGCCAGAGCTGCTGCTCGGCGGCTTCCGTCTTGGGTGGCATGAACTCGAACGAGAACGACTCGCCACCGCCAGCCAGCAGGTCTCGGATGGCCGGCGGTCGGGCAACAGGGCCATACGGCATGTGACAAAGGCTAACGACCGGGCACATGCCTGCGCTACGCCACCCACCCGCACCTCCAGCCCGTCACCATGTGGATCCGAGGTCGCCGGGAGTCAGGCGGACAGCCTAGTCTCGCCTTCATGAGACCGGGCGGGGCGGAGCTTGACCGTATCCGTGAGCAGGTGGACCGGGCGCTTCGGCTGTTCCTGGCCGGGCAGCGGCCGGTACTGGCTGACGCGGGCGACGACCTGCTCGCTGGGTTGGACGCTGTCGCAGGGCTGCTGGCGGACGGCAAACGGCTGCGCCCGGCGTTCTGCTACTGGGGGTGGCGCGGGGCGGGCGGACAGGAGTGCCCGGAGATCCTTGCCGCCGCGGCGGCGCTGGAGTTGCTGCACGCCGGAGCACTGGTCCACGACGACGTCATCGACGCCAGCAACACCCGGCGTGGGCGCCCTTCGCTGCACAAGCAGTTCGAGGCGCGGCACCAGGCACACGGGTGGCGTGGCTCCGCCGCGTGGTTCGGCATGGGCGCGGCACTGCTGCTCGGCGACCTGCTGATGTGCTGGACCGATGACCTGTTCCACGCCAGCGGGCTGCCCGCGGACGTGCTGGCGCGGGGGCGGCCGGTGCTGGGGCTCATGCGCACGGAGGTGTGCGCTGGCCAGTACCTCGACCTGGCGGGCCAGGCCAGCGGCGCCGGCACGGTGGCCAGCGCGCTGCGGGCGGTGGAGCTCAAGACCGCCAAGTACACGGTCGAGCGGCCATTGCACCTCGGCGCGGCACTGGCAGGCCACCCGGCCGGCCAGCCGGTGGCGGCCGCCTACAGCGCCTACGGCCTCCCACTTGGGATCGCGTTCCAGCTCCGCGATGACCTGCTGGGCGTGTTTGGCGACCCGGCCCGGACAGGCAAGCCCGCCGGGGACGACCTCAGAGAGGGCAAGCAGACGGTCCTGCTGGCGCTGGCCTGTGAGCGGGCCAGCACCGCCGGGGCCACCGTCCTGGACCGGCAGGTAGGGAACCCCTGCCTGGACGAGGCAGGACTCGCCGCGGTCCGTGCGGTCATCCAGGACAGCGGAGCGGTCCAGGAGTGCGAACGCCTCATCACTGCGCGTGTCGATGAGGCGCTCAAGGCCCTGACCGAGGCACCCATCACAGAGCAGGCCAAGAACGCGCTCGCCGAACTCGCGGTCGCTGTCACTGTCCGCGACGACTGAGGAGCGTTACCTCCTCAGCGTTTCGGCGCGGACGGGGCGAACCGGACGGGCATGTGCTTGATGCCGTTGATGAAGTTGGAGCGGAGCCTGCTCACGTCCCCGGCCAGTTCGATCCCGGGCATCCGCTCGGCCAGTGCCTCGAACAGGATCCGCAGTTCCAGCGCGGCCAAGTGCCTGCCAAGGCAGAAGTGCGGTCCGCCGCCGCCGAAACCGACGTGCGGGTTCGGGTCGCGGGCGATGTCGAACGCGAACGGGTCGGTGAACACCGACTCGTCGCGGTTGGCCGACGCGTAGAACACGACGACCTTGTCGCCCTCCGCGATCCGCTGGCCACCCAGTTCCATGTCAGCGGTGGCGGTGCGGCGGAACTGGTTCACCGGGGTGGCCCAGCGCACGATCTCCTCCGCGGCCGTGGGGACCAGGGCACGGTCGGCCAGCAGCCGCTGCCACTGCTCCGGGTGCTGGAAGAACGCGAGCATCCCACCGGAGGCGGCATTGCGGGTGGTCTCGTTGCCCGCGACGACCAGCAGGATGAAGAACGCGTTGAACTCGTCGGTGGTAAGGGTCTCGCCCGCGTCGTCGGGCTGCAGCAGCCGGGTGATGATGTCGTCGGCGGGGTTGGCGCGGCGCTGTTCAGCGAGCTGCCCCCCATACATGTAGACCTCTGTGGCCGCCTCCAGGTTGGCGGCACCGTCCTCGTTGAACTCGCTGTCGTCAAATCCGATCAGCCGGTTGGACAGCTCGAAGAGCCGGGCCCGGTCCTCGGTCGGCGCGCCGACGAGCTCGCAGATCACGTGCAGGGGCAGTTGCGCGGCTATGTCGGTGACAAAGTCCGCCTCCCCGCGCGGCGCCACCTCGTCGATCAGCTGGTCGCAAACGTCGCGGATGTGCTTCTCCAGCATGCCCACCATGCGCGGGGTGAAGCCCCGGTTGACAAACGACCGCTGCCGGGTGTGCTGCGGCGGGTCCATGTTCAGCATCATCAGGCGGCCCATGTCCACCTCCTCGTCGGCAGGCTCCCAGAAGTACACGAGCCGCCGGGACGCGGAGAACAGCTCCGGGTGGCGTGACACGTCCGTGACTTCGGCGTGGCTGGTCACCGCCCAGAACCCGGGCCAGTCTTCGCCACCCCCGTTGGCGTGCCAGTACACCGGTGCGTTGCGCCGCAGCCACGTGAACTGGTCGTGGGGCGCGCCGCCGCGCTCGTAGGTGTCGAGGTCGACGAGGTTGATCAATGGGTCCATGACCGCTTCCCGCTCGAGATGCTGATTCCACTCGCACGATAGGCCCGTTATGCCCTGGGAGGCCAGGCGGGCCCGGGAGTCAAAACTCCACCTGGCCTGTTACACAGGTGACCGTGGCACCCATCACCCAGACCGTGCCGTCGTCGTCAAGTGTTACGTGGACGCGGCCCGCGCGGCCGAGCGCCGTGCCCTGGCTCACCACATACGGCGACCCCGCCCGGCCGGTCCGCAGCAGCCAGGGAGCGATCGCCGCGTTCAGGCTCCCGGTCACCGGGTCTTCGGTCGTCGCACCGTTCGCCGGAAAGAACGCCCGCACCTCGAACGCCTCGGATGAGCCGGGCGGGTACGGCCCCACGACTCCCAGGTCGAGGTCGACCATGCCCGGCCGCAGCGCCAGCACCGCCGCCGCGTCCGCAAGCAGGACAGCCACCCAGCCCGGCCCGTTGTCGGCCCAGGAGGCGTCCACGATGTCAGCCCGGCCGATCCCGAGCATGGCGGCGATGCGGCCCAGCAACGCCTCTTCCACCAGGCCGTCGCGCAGCACAGGCGGGGCCGCGAACGCGAGCCCGTCCGGCGTCTGGCGCACGTTGACCAGGCCTGCGCCGCACTCCTGGACGACCGCACCGGGCTCACGCGGCGTGCTGCCAGCTCCCAGCCAGGCATGGCAGGTGCCGAGGGTGGGATGGCCGGCAAAAGGCAGCTCCAGGACTGGCGTGAAGATCCTCACCCGGTAGTCGGCGGCGCTGTCCGTGGGCGGGAGCACAAAGGTGGTCTCGGACAGGTTCATCCAGTGTGCGAACCGCTGCATCTCCTCGGTGGACAGGCCCGTGCCGTCCAGCACCACAGCCACCGGGTTCCCCCGGTACCGGACCTTGGTGAACACATCGACCTGACAAAAGGGGCGTGCCACGCGACTCAGCTTAGGATGACGCCTGAACATTGCGGCTACGGGGGCACGGATGGGATGACGGGTCACCCGGCCCGCCCGCTGCCAGGTGCAGCCAGCTGGGCTGATGGGATAAATTCCGGCAGTGGAGTCCACCACGTCAGGCGCCCTGGCTCCGGATAACGCAGACGGGCCTGGGCCTGCCGTGCTGCCCGAGCCCGCGATACCACCTCGTGCCGCTGGCACCCCTGCCTGGCTGGCTGCGCTGGGCTGGGTGCTCGCGGGGTGCGTGCTGTTCCTGTGCTACCTGCGGGTCTCGCGGACCGTACCGGTCAACTCCGACGGGGCCGCCAATGCGCTGCAGGCCTGGGACATGCTGCACGGGAACCTGCTGCTGCATGGCTGGTGGCTGTCGGATGTGTCCTTCTACACCACCGAGCTGCCCGAGTACATGCTCATCGAGGCGGTCCGTGGCCTGGGCGCCGATGCCGTCCACGTCGGCGGGGCCCTCACCTACACGCTCCTGGTCGTGCTCACCGCCCTGCTGGCCAAGGGCAAGGAGACCGGCAGGGCCGCGGTCGTCAGGATCCTCATCGCCGGTGGGATCATGCTCGCCCCGCAGGTGGGCAACGCGGTGTACAACCTCGTGCTGGAGCCGGACCACACGGGCTCGGCCGTGCCGGTGCTGCTGGTCCTGCTGCTGCTGGACCGGGCCAGGCAGCGCTGGTATGTGCCCGTCGCAGTCGGCCTGATCCTCACCTGGGCACTGGTCGCTGACAAAATGGTCCTCATCACCGGGGTGCTCCCGATCATCGCGGTGTGCGTCGCCCGCGCCTACCGGGGGATCGTCGGCAAACGCGAGTCCAGCCGGTCGCACTGGCTGGACCTGTCACTGGCCGCGGCGGCACTGCTGGCGGTCAGTCTGTCGGACCGGGTCCTCGCCCTGCTCAGCGCCGCTGGCGGCTTCACCGTCTGGCCGTCACCCAATGGGCTGGGGTCATTCGCTGGGGTGCCGTCCCACCTCACCTCGATCCTGCAAGGGGTGCCCCTGCTGTACGGGGCCAGCTTCTTCGGGCACAATGCGGGGTTCATCGCGGCCCTGCTGCTGCTGCACCTGGCCGGGGTCGTGCTGGCAGCCTGGGCGGTGTGCGTGGTCCTGCGCCGCTTCTGGTCAGGTGCTGGCCTGGTCGACCAGCTGCTGGCCGCCGCCATTGTGGTCAACCTGGTCACCTATCTGTTCAGTACGCAGGCCACCGACCCACACAGCGCGCGGGAGTTCGTGGCGGTGCTGCCGCTCGGCGCGGCACTGGCGGCACGCGTCCTGGCCCAGCGGCTGGTGGCGGCCCGGCTGGTGCCACTGCTCGTGACCGTCCTGGCGGGCTACGTCCTGAGCCTCGCGCACACGATGTCCGTCCCGGCCGCACCCGCCCAGGCGCAGCAGGTCACCACCTGGCTGAGCCAGCACAACCTGCACCACGGCCTGTCCGGGTACTGGAACTCCAGCGTCGTCACGCTCACCAGCGGGGATCACGTCCAGGTAGCCCCGGTGGCCGTCTATCACCACACCCTCATCCGCTACGAATGGGAGTCCGACGCGTCCTGGTATGACCCGGCCCACACGTACGCGAACTTTGTGGTGATGGCGGCCCCCACGACCGGCGGGCTCCCTTTCCCCTGGCCCGGTGCTGTCGAGAATGCCTTCGGCCCCCCGGCCCGCACCTACACCGTTGGCCGCTTCACGGTGCTGGTGTGGAACAAGAACCTGCTGACCCAGCTCCCCTGACCCGCTACCCACGTGCGGGCCAGGAAACCAGGCGGCTTCCTGGCAGTTTCGCCACAGCTTCTTGTCGCGGCCAAACAAGCGAATTAGCGTGCGTGTGGCCCCTCGACTGGGTTCGTCATGCGATGTGCCCGTGAGACAGGAGCATCAACTATGGGGAAGCGCTTCAGATCTGCGGCAGTTGCCGTCCTCGCCACAACAGCGACGGCCCTGTCTGCCGCTGCCGCAACTCCGGCCACGGCAGCGGCGCCGCGCACCGCCGTGAGCCATACCCCGATCAGCGGGTCAGGCTCGCCGTACACGGGGGTCGCCATTGACCTGTGGGCCCAGGACCTCCGGCCGCGGGGCATCGTGGTCAACTACAACCCATTCGGGTCGGCAGCGGGACGGGTGAGCTTCATCCAGGACCAGGTCGACTTCGCCGGCTCGGACGAGCCATTCCGCCATAGCAGAGACAAGCTCGGGAACACCGGCCCGGAGATCGTGCCCTGGAGCTACTCCTACGTACCGGATGCCGGTGGTGCGGTGGCGTTCCCCTACCACCTGTCAGTGCACGGCCACCCGTTCACCAGCCTGCGCCTGTCCGAAAAGACGGTCATGGAGATCTTCACAGGCAAGATCACCAATTGGGATGACCCGCAGATCACTCGCGACAACGGTCAGCAACTGCCCGATCTCCCGATCAAGCCGGTGATCCACACCGAGGCCAGCGGGTCCGGGTCCAACTACTACTTCACCCGGTGGCTGTCACACGTGTTCCCCACGCAGTGGAACAGCTTCTGCGAGAAGACGGTTCCCGGCCTGAAACCCCCGTGTGGCGTGAGCGAGTTCTACCCCCGGTTCGGGAACGCCGTGGCCGAGAACGGTTCTAACAACATCGCTGCCTACATCGCGTCCGGCCGGGGCAACGGGGCCATCGGCATGGATGAGCCCGTCTACGCCCAGGCCTCGAAGTTGCCAGTCGCCATGCTGGGCAACCCGGGCGGCGCTTACGTTGCCCCCACCGAGACCAACGTGACCACAGCGCTGACCCAGGCACTCATCGTCGAGAACCCACACAGCCCTGACTTCCTGCAGGTGGACCTCAACCCGCTCTACACGTCCAAGAACCCCAAGAGCTACCTGCTGTCCTACAGTAGCTACCTGATCGTGCCGCGCACCCCCAAGCCGCCAGCCGAGTTCGCCAGCCCAGCGGGCAAGGGAAAGACCCTGACCACGTTTGTCCGCTTCCTGCTCTGTCACGGCCAGAGCCAGGCCGCCCAGGCCGACTACGCACCACTCCCCCAGAACCTGGTGAAAAGCGGGCTCGCGCAGACCCCGTTCATCCCAGGCCACGGGCCGACCTCACCTACTTGCCCGTAAGTGACCACACGCTGGGCGGGGCACCGATGTGCCCCGCCCAGCGTGCTTGCTCAGTTGAGGGCCAGGGCGCGCACGGACAGCACGTCGGGCAGGTGGTCGGCCACCTGGTCCCAGGTCTCGCCCTCGTCCGGGCTGGCGAACACCTCGCCGCCGCGGGTGCCCAGGTACAGGCCAGCCGGGTTACCGCGGTCGGCTGACAGGGCGTCGCGGAGCACGCCCACCCAGAACCCGTCAGGCAGGCCCTTGCCCATCGGCTCCCAGTTCGCCCCGGCATCGGCGCTGTGGTAGACGCGGCACACGCCGTCGACCGGTGCGCGGCGCCCGTCGGCTTCGAGCGGGAACAGGTACACGTTGTCCGGGCTGTGCGGGTGGGCGACCACCGGGAAGCCGAAGTCGGACGGGAGCCCCTCGGCGATTGAGGTCCAGTGCCCGCCCCAGTCGTCGCTGCGGTACACACCACCGTGGTTCTGCATGTACAGGCGGTCCGGGTTGGTGGCGTCCTGGGCGACCTTGTGCACGCACTGGCCGAACTCCGGGTACTCGACCGGCGAGAACAGCACCCTGACACCCTGGTTGGCCGGTGCCCAGGTGGCGCCCCGGTCAGTGGTCCGGTAGACACCACCGGTGGACATGGCCACGAGCACGCGGTTGGGGTCCGTGGGGTGCGGGAGGATCGTGTGGATGGCCTGGCCGCCGTACCCTTCTCCCCACTCGGGACGGTGCGGGTGGTCCCACAACGGCCGGACGATCTCGAAGCTCTCCCCGCCGTCCTCGGAACGGAACAGCGCGGACGGCTGCGTGCCCGCGTAGACCACACCGGGCTCGGCCGAGTTGCCCGGCTGGATCTGCCAGACGCGCTCCAGCGACGTCCCGGTGTACTCGGGGAACACGATCGGCGAGCGTGGCGGCTCCGTCCATGTCTGGCCGTAGTCGTCGGACCAGGCCAGGCTCGGGCCCCAGTGCTCGCTGGTGACCGCCGCGAACAGCCGTGGGCGTTCGCCGCGCTCGTCCACGCCCACCGCGTAGACGGCGTTGTTGAAGTTCATGGCGAACTGAGGCAGGCTCAGCTCCCAGCTGCGGCGCTCGTCTCGGCTGCGCGCCACGAACAGCCCCTTGCGCGTCCCAATCAGCAGGACAGCCTCGGTCATGGCAGTCTCCTCTGCACGTCCAGTCACCCCGCGCCCCCTCCGACCGGGGTCCAGCGCTGGGCATACTCCCGTACGCTACGCCGGAGGTAGGACAGTCCGTCAGCCGGACGCGCCAAGGCGCGCCGCGAGCGAGGCCGCGGCCCGCCCAGGGTCGTCCGCGTCGGTGATCGCCCTGACCACCACCACCCGCCGCGCCCCCGCCGCCATCACCTCATCGAGGGTGTCCAGGCTCACCCCACCGATCGCGAACCACGGCCGTGCCCCTGCCAGGCCAGCCGCGTAACGCACCAGTGGCAGTCCGGGGGCTGGGCGGCCCGGCTTGGTGGGGGTGGGCCAGACAGGCCCCACGCAGTAGTAGTCCACCCCGTCGGCCGTGGCCGCGGCCCGCGTCTGGGCCTGCGCATGGCTGGACAGCCCGACCAGCGGCCCGGGTCCGAGGATCTCCCGGGCCACCGCGACCGGCAGGTCGTCCTGGCCGAGGTGGAGCACGTCCGCGCCCACCGCATAGGCCAGGTCGGCCCGGTCGTTCACCGCGAGCAGGGCCCCGTGCTTGTCGCATGCCTGCCTGAACACCTCCAGGTAGGCCATTTCCTGTGCTGCTTCCAGGCCCTTGCGCCGGAGCTGAACGATATCCACGCCCGCGCCGAGCACGGCGTCGAGGAACGCCGCGAGATCCCCCCGCTGCTCCCTGGCGTCAGTGCACAGGTACAGGCGCGCAGCGGCCAGCCGCGGGCGCAGCTCGTTCAGAACGCGAGCGCCTGGGCGCGCCGGTTGACCTCGGTCCCGCGGTGGGCGGCCATGGCCTGGATCGGCGTGCCTGGCAGGGAGTCATCCGCGGTGAACAGCCAGCGCAGGGCTTCCACCTCCTCGAACCCGCAGTCGAAGAGGAGGGTCAGGGTGCCGTGCAGGCCCTTGACGATCTCGCGGCCATCGAGGAAGGCGGCAGGGACCGCCAGTACCCCGTCCGCGCGGCGCACCGCCAGGAGCTTGCGGTCACGGAGCAGTGTCTTCATCCGGCTCACGGGGACGCCGAGGCGGTTGGCGACCTCGGGAATGCTGAGCCAGTCGCCGACAAGTTCGTCGGCTGGAGGGTTGTTCGGTGCCACACCCCCGATGTTGCCATCCGCGCCCCTGGTCAAACCAGGCATACTCGCATCACTGGTCACTGGAGGCCGTCTCACGCATTGGGACCGCCGGGTCGGCGAGCTTCCCGGGGTCCACTGCCGATCCCGCGGCGACCAGCCGCCGTCCCTGCAGCAGGTCCCGGGGACGGCCCACCGCCAGCACCGCGACCAGCCGTTCCCCCGCCCCGTCCCGGCTGGTCAGCCAGCAGGCCGACCAGGTGGGCCCGGCGACGTCACCGCGCCAGACCAGCCGGTCCGCCCCGGTGTGGTGCCCCGCGTACTGGACCATCCGGCCGAACTGCTCTGACCAGAAGTAGGGGACCGGGTCGTAGGGCTCCTGTCCGCCCCTGATGTTGGCGGCCACCACCGCGGGGCCATGCAGCGCCGAGTCCCAGTGCTCCACCCGCAGCCTGCGCCCGTACCTGCGTGACACGAAGGCGGCGCAGTCCCCCACCGCGTACACCCCAGGCACGGACGCCCGCAGCCACTCGTCCACCGCCACCCCGTTGTCCAGCCGCACGCCGCTGCCCTCCAGCCAGCCGACCGCGGGCCGGACCCCCACCGCGGTCACGACCTCGTCGGCGGCTACCCACCCACCACCGGCCAGCCGCAGCCCACCTGGGCCGATGGACTGCACCGGCTGGCCCAGCAGCAACTCGACCCCGGCGTCCGCGTACCACGCGGCCGTCACCGCCCCCACCTCCGCGCCGAGCACGGCGGACAGCGGCGCCGGGCCTGCCTCAACCACGCTCACCAGGCAGCCCCGCCCGGCAGCGGTAGTGGCGAGCTCCGCGCCGATCCAGCCAGCACCCACGATGGCGAGCCGCGTCCCAGGGCGCAGTGCGGTGCGCAGGGCCAGCGCGTCGTCCACGGTCCGCAGCACCCGCTGCGGACCAGGCCCAGGCAGCCGCACCGGCACCGCCCCAGTGGCCACCACGAGCGTGTCGAAGGCATGTTCTCCCTGGTCGGTGTACAGCACCCCGTCACCAAGCCCGGTCGCTGTCTCCCCCATCCGCAGGTCCACACCCAGTGCCGGCAGATCAGCCCGCAGCGTGGTGTCGTCCAGCTTCCCCGCCATGAACAGCTTGGTCAGCGGCGGGCGGTCATAGGGCGGGTGGTGCTCGGCACCGACCAGGGTGATGGGGCCCGTGTGTCCCCGGTCCCGCAGTTCCTCGACGGTGCGCAGCCCCGCCAGCCCCGCACCCGCCACGACCACTCGCTCGTCTGCCATGACGACATAGGCTAGGTGCAGAGGGTGTCGCACGACCCTCCGACCATGCCGCGGGAGCCCGGTGCGGACCGAGCTGAGAGGGAGGCTGAGAGCCTCCGACCGCAGGAACCTGATCCGGGTCATGCCGGCGAAGGGAGCGCACACGGTGACGTCCGTGGTGATCGTCGGTGGTGGGGTCATTGGGCTGAGCGTGGGCTGGCGCGCCGCTGGCCATGGGCTAGCGGTCACGGTGCTCGACCCGCGGCCCGCGTCGGGCGCGTCACACGCCTCCGCGGGCATGCTCACCCCCGCCGCCGAAGCCGCCTATGCGGAACGAGACCTGTTCACCCTCGGAATCGAGTCCATGGCCCGCTGGCCCGGGTTCGCGGCCGAACTGACCGCACTGACCGGCCAGGAGACCGGCCTGCGCAGGGAAGGCACCATGCAGGTCGCCTACGACAGCAGCGACCAGGCGGTGCTGGCGGAGATGCAGGCCCTGCGGGAGTCATTCGGGGCACCCGGGCAGTGGCTGACGGGCCGGGAGGCACGCGCACAGGAGCCACTGCTCGCCCCGGGTGTACGCAGCGCACTGCTCACCCCCGACGACGGGTCGGTGGATCCCAGGCTGGTCACCCGCGCCCTGCTCGCCGCCCTCGACCGCTGCGGCGCAACCGTCATCCGGCGGCAGGTCGCGGAGATATCAGCAAGCAACGACCGGGTGAGCGGCGTGCTGCTGGCCGATGGCAGCCAACTGGAGGCTGACTGGGTCGTGCTGGCCGCGGGCGCGTACTCACCCATGGTCGCAGGGCTGCCGGCCGGATCCGCGCCCCCGGTGAGACCCGTCAAGGGCCAGATCCTGCGCCTGCGGGCCACCCCCAGCACCGGGCTCGTCCGCCGGACCATATCGGCGGTCGTCCGGGGGGCCCGCGTCTACCTGGTGCCGCGCGACAGCGGGGAACTGGTGGTGGGCGCGACCCAGGAGGAGGTCGGCCACGACACCCAGGTGACGGCCGGTGGGGTGTGGCAGTTGCTGCGTGACGCGCAGGCGGTGGTCCCCAGCATCACCGAGCTCAGCTTCGGGGAGGCGTGCGCCGGCCTGCGGCCAGGCACCCCCGACAACGAACCGGTCCTCGGTCCCTCCGAGTTGCCCGGGCTGGTCCTCGCGACCGGTCATTTCCGCACTGGTGTGCTCCTCGCGCCGGTCACCGCTGAGATCGTGGCGGGGTTTTTGGCTACAAAACACCTCTCACCACTGGCCACCCCGTTCATGCCCGGGCGTTTCGCAGGCCTGGCATCTTCATGAATGTGCTCATCAACGGCGCCCCTGTGGTCCTGCACCACGCGGCAACCGTCGCAGACGCGGTCAGCTCCGTGGGCGCGCCCGCAACCGGGGTCGCAGCCGCTGTGAACGGTGAGGTACTGACCCGCAGCGCCTGGGCCGTCACCCGCTTGGCCGAGGGTGACCGGATAGAGATCCTCACGGCCGTGCAGGGAGGGTAAGTACATGGACGACCCGCTCGTCATCGCCGGGGAGGCGTTCACCTCCCGGCTCATCATGGGAACCGGCGGGGCACCCAGCCTGGACGTGCTGGAGCGTGCCCTGACCGCCTCGGGCACCGAGCTGACCACCGTGGCCATGCGCCGGGTGGACGCCACGGCCGGGAGTTCGGTGCTGGACGTCATCACCTCGAACGGCATCAAGGTGCTGCCGAACACCGCCGGATGCCTCACCGCCGCGGAAGCCGTGCACACCGCCCGTCTCGCACGCGAGGCCCTCGGCACCTCCTGGGTCAAGCTGGAGGTGATCGGCGATGACTACACCCTCCTGCCTGACCCGGTGGAACTCCTCGACGCAGCAGAGCAGCTCGTCGCCGGTGGGTTCACCGTCCTGCCCTACACCAACGACGACCCCGTGCTCGCGCGCAGGCTGGAACTCGCGGGCTGTGCTGCGGTCATGCCGCTGGGCTCGCCCATCGGCTCCGGGCGCGGCATCGCCAACCCCCACAACATCGAGATGATCGTGGCCGCGGCAGGTGTGCCGGTGGTCCTCGACGCTGGTATCGGGACTGCCAGCGACGCGGCACTGGCTATGGAGCTAGGCTGTGACGCGGTCCTGCTCGCCACCTCAGTCACCCGCGCACGTGATCCGGAACTCATGGCCGGCGCCATGCGCGCCGCCGTCCAGGCGGGGCGGATGGCCCGCCTTGCGGGCCGGGTTCCCCGGCGGTTCCACGCCCAGGCGTCCTCGCCACCGCTTGCCAGCAGCCCACGGGCAACGTGATTCGCAAAACGAACCCATCCGCCCCCTCGTAGAATCGTCCGGATGGACATGACCCTCGCCCGAGCGCCCATCGGCCAGTTGCTCGACGGCCGGTACCGGGTTGAGTCCTACCTTGCACGCGGCGGAATGGCGACCGTGTACCTCGGAATGGACACGAGACTGGAGCGCACCGTCGCGCTGAAGGTCATGCATGCGGAGTTCGCCGATGACGAGGACTTCGTCCGGCGGTTCGTGACCGAGGCCAAGTCGGTCGCCCGGCTGTCCCACCCCAATGTGGTCGCCGTCTTCGACCAGGGCGCGGACGGCCGCTCGCTGTACCTGGCCATGGAGTACGTGCCAGGCCGGACGCTGCGGGAACTGCTCAGCGAGCGCGGCAGGCTCGGCCCGGCGGAAGCCCTCACGATCATGGATGGCGTCCTCGCGGGACTGGCCGCTGCACATGACGCCGGACTGGCGCACCGCGACGTCAAGCCCGAGAACGTGCTGCTGGGGGCGCGCGCCGTCAAGGTCGCGGACTTCGGTCTCGCCACGCTGGTCTCCGGGGAGAGCTACACCAAGAGCGGCATGATCATCGGGACGGCCGCCTATCTCGCGCCGGAGCAGGTGGCCGGCAGGCGCGCGGACGCGCGCACCGACATCTACGCCGCAGGCGTCATGCTGTTCGAACTGCTCACCGGCACCCAGCCGCACACGGCTGACTCTCCGCTGGCAGTGGCCTACAAGCACGTCAACGACGTCGTGCCGCCCCCGTCCAGCATCGTGCCCGGCCTGCCGCCAGCCCTGGACATGCTGGTCACGATGGCGACCAGCCGCGACCCCGACCTGCGCCCGGCCGACGCCGGCCAGTTCCTCCGTGCTGTCAGCGAGGTCCGCCGCGGCATGTCGCTGCCCGGCCGCCAGACCCGGGGCAGGCACAGCGCGGTCGCCTCACGCATCGACGCCGAGACCATCCCACCGGGGATGGACGCTGGCACACCCTGGGCAGGTCCACCTGGGAGCACCACCGCCGCTGGCCGCGACCTGGTGCCTGGGCTGCAGCCACCCCGTGCGCTCGAGCCGCGCCGCGCCAGCCTGACCGCCACCCAGCGGGTCGCACCCATGGAGCCAGGAGCCAACCACACGCTCGTGGTATCGGCGGTTCCGGACGCCTACGGCATGGGCGCGCCCGCTTACGGCGGGCCTCGTGAGTCGCGACTGCAGCAGTTGCTGTTCAGCCGCAGCCTGGCTTACCTCGCGCTGGGGGTCGCGGCGGTGCTGGTGGTCGCCCTGCTCGGCTGGTGGGTGTTCGCGGGCCAGTACACGACCGTGCCGAAGGTCGGCAAGCTGTCAGTGTCTGAGGCCACGGCCGACCTGCGCGGAGCGGGCCTGTCCGTCTCAGCCAGCAAGACGGAG
>DASYYE010000164.1:0-4686 GCA_035946955.1 Streptosporangiaceae bacterium
TCGGCGAGTCGGGCTCGGGCAAGACGACGATCGGCCGCTGCATCCTGCGCCTCCTCGAGCCGACGAAAGGCGCGATCCGCTTCGACGGCGAGGACGTCACGAAGCTCGACGCGCGGGCGATGCGCGCGAAGCGGAAAGAGATGCAGATCATCTTCCAAGATCCGTACGCGTCGCTCAATCCGCGAATGACCGTCGGCGACATCATCGCCGAGCCGCTGCAGATCCACACCGACCTCGCGCGCGCCGAACAGCGGCACCGGGTCGGCGAGGTGCTCGAACTGGTCGGGCTCACCGAGGTGGCCAAGAAGCGCTCCAAGGGCTTCTCCCTCGGCATGGGCCAGCGGCTCGGCATCGCCGCCGCGCTGCTCGGCGACCCCGCGATCCTGATGTTCGACGAGCCGGTCAACGGGCTGGACCCCGAGGGCATCCTGTGGATCCGCAACCTGATGAAGGCGCTTGCCGCGCAGGGCCGCACGGTCTTCGTGTCCAGCCACCTGATGTCGGAGATGGAGAACACGGCCGACCACCTGATCGTGATCGGCCGCGGGAAGCTGATCGCGGATGGCACGGTCCAGGACTTCATCGCGGCCAATTCCCAGCAGTCGGTCCGGGTCAAGAGCCCGCAGCGCGACCAGCTCGCGGCGGCCGCGACCGACGCCGGCGCCACCGTCCGGGACGACGAGGACGGCACGCTGGTGCTGCTCGGCATGACCACCGCGCAGGTCGGCGACCTGGCATTCGAGAACAACATCCGGCTGCATGAGCTGGCCCCGGCGCAGGCCTCGCTGGAGCAGGCGTTCATGGAGCTCACCGCCGCGAGCGTGGAGTTCCACGCGGGCATTCCACTGGGATCAGGCCGTGAAACGGCCGCTGCGGGAACTGGCGCGGGGTCGGCCAGCGCGGGAGAGGTGGCCTGACATGGCTTCGGTTGCGACACATGAGGCCCTGGTCGGCGGCGCGGTCACGCACCACCCGCCGGGGCGGGCCGGGTTCCTCGGGACCGTCAGCTCTGAGTTCACCAAGATCCGTTCAGTCCGCTCGACGTACTGGACGCTGTTCGCGCTCGTGGTCGTCTGCGTGGGCATCGGCGCGCTGTTCTCCTGGGGGCAGACCGAGCGGCTGCTGAGCATCGCGCAGGGCACCACCATCAATGGGCGCCCGCTGCCGCACGCCCAGATCGCCCAGATACTGGCCAGCCGCCGGGCGGAGATCAGGTCGACCGCGACCGCCATCAGCCTGTTCGGGCTGCTGCTCGGCCAACTGGTCATCGTGGTGCTCGGTGCCCTGTCGATCACGACGGAGTACTCGACCGGGATGATCAGGACGTCGCTGACCGCCATGCCACGGCGCGGCACGCTGTACGCCGCCAAGGGCGTGGTGTTCGGCGTGGTCGCGCTGGTCACCGGGCTCGTCACCAGCTTCCTGGCGTTCTTCGTGGGCCAGGCCATCCTGTCCACCCAGAACGTCAACACCACGCTGGGCCACCCGGGGGTGCTGCGCGCGGTCGTCGGCGGCGGGCTGTTCCTGGCGGTCTGTGGGCTGCTGTCGTTCGGCATCGGGGCGATGCTGCGGCACTCGGCGGGCGCGATCGCGACCGGGATCGGGCTGATGTTCGTCCTGACGATCCTGACCAACTTCCTGCCCGGCCCGCCGAGCGGCTGGTTCGGCCAGGCCGACATCGACAAGTGGATCCCGTTCTTCGCGGGGGGGCATATCTGGCAGGACCAGATGGTGGGCATCAACCCCTTCTCGCCCTGGGTCGGGTTCGGCGTGTTCTGCGCCTACACCGCGGCTGCGGTACTGGGCGGGCTCGTCCTGTTCCTCCGCCGCGACGCCTGACCCAGGCCCCGCCACCTTCACCACGAGCCCCCGGCGGCACCATACGCCGGGGGCTCGGCTTGTCCTTCTCCCCACTCCCGCCACGTCCCCACTCCCGCCACGTCTTGCTGTTATCAACTTCATTGCCATCCGGGCACCCTTCTCACCAGGTGCGCTTGACAGGATATCGACTATCGTTATTATCGATTATCGATATGAGACAACACGGTTGGAAGGTGCGAGTGTGATGACAACCGGACGCGAGGAGCTGACCCAGCCACTGGAGTCGGTGACGGTCTTCTTTGGCGTGATCATGCTGCTGGCCCTGCTTGCTGGGGCCGGGTTCGCACTGTTCCAGCCGGGCGGCGGGTTCCTCGGTATCGGCTCGCAGGTCTGCGTGACCCAGCCAGACGCGACATATGGCAGCAGCGCGTGGAGCCTGAACGGCATGGTCGGCGTCAGGCCTGGCGCATCAGCCAGCGTGGCCGGCACCGTCAGCGCGTGCCTCAACCACGCGAGCGCCGGCCAGACCACCTTGTACGTCCTGACGCAGGTCCCGGACGCGGTGCTGTGGGGTGGCATCCTGCTGCTGCTCTTTCTCATGATCAGGACCGCGCGCCGTGAGGGCCCCTTTACGCCCGGCGTGGCCACCGCCATGCGCAGGCTCGGCTGGTTCATCATCATCGGCAGCGTCACTGCCGCCACCGTGCGCGGCCTCGCCCTCGCCCAGCTCCTGGGTGACATGCTGAACGGGCCGAGCCAGTACCCCCTTGTCGCCTGGGCAGCCGTCCGCAGCCTGGTGCCCGTCCCCGCGCTGGCCGGCGCCGCGCTGCTGACGCTCGCGAACATCACCAGGCTCGGCGCCACCATGGACGACGAGATCAAGGGCACCGTGTGAAGTCACGGCGCGGCAGCGGGGACGGCGCCACCAACGGGGGCGTGGCGCCGTCCGAGGACGAGGGGGCACAGATCCAGGTCCGCCTGGACTCCCTGCTCAGCGACCGCGGGATGACGCTGACCGAACTGTCGGACCGGGTCGGTGTCACAGTCGTCAACCTGTCGGTCCTCAAGAACGGCCACGCCCGGGCGATCCGCTTCAGCACCCTGGCCAGCATCTGCGAGGCACTGGGCTGCCAGCCCGGTGACCTGCTCCACTACGGCAGCCCGCCAGCCAGCCGCTGAGGTGCCCCAGTCCATGTGCGGGCCAGCCTGGGCTATGGATGAGTAGCACTCCAGTAATGGTTGCCCGAATGGGCACTGCCATAGGCAGCGCTGGCGGCCATTGTCACCGCCCATGACTGGTCCCCATCCTCGTCGTCAACGCCCTGCATGACCCAATCACCCCGGTCTGGGGTGCCAGGGCCGCGGTGCGCCAGCTCCACGCCCAGCCCGCGACCGGGGATGGGCAAGGCCACGGATGCGGTTGGATCGTGGCATGGACTGGTTCGCGGACTCAATGATCACGGCCTTCGACTATGTCTGGGACCGGCTGACCGGACGGCTGACCGGCCTCACTGACGACGAGTACTTCTGGGAGCCGGTGGCCGGCTGCTGGTCGCTGCGTCAGGACGCCCAGGGCCGGTGGCAGCTCGACGGCGACGGAGGCGGCGGCCCAGCGCCGGACCCGGTGCCGGTGACAACCATCGCCTGGCGGCTCGGCCACATAGGCGACCTCGTCCTCGCCAACTTCGCCACCCGCCGCTTCGGGGACGGGAAACAGGCCGGCGCACGGACCGACCTCCCGCCCCACGCCAGCACGGTCCGCGGATTCCTCGACGAGCAGTACCAGAACTGGCGCTCCGGGCTGGCCGGGCTCAGCCAACCCCAGTGGGCTGAGCCACTCGGCCCACCCTGGGGGCCCTACGCCGAGGCGAATACCGTGGACCTGGCACTGCACGTGCTCGACGAAGTCGTCCACCACGGCGCCGAGGTCGGCGTACTCAGAGACCTCTACGCCCAGCGCGCCACACTGCACGGCTGAGGAGGCCGCTCCCGGCGCTCTGACTCCCCCAACCCCTATAGGCGCACTGGCGCCCGCATACGCGAAGGATCATGGCATTCGGCACAGCGGCCTCTTGAAGGGTTCTTCACGAGGGCTTAACGCATGGGGTGATGTGCTGCTTTGCCATGCAGGACAGATACCGGCCATTTTCGGACGAATGGCGGGGTGAAGGATTCGATGGGCTGGACGGCCGGGGGGCGCAGGCGCGCTCCGCTGGGCTGCGCCGCCTGTCGAAGCTGACCTGGCGCGCCACCCAGCTTGGTGCGATCGCCACCGTGGGCTTCGCGACCGTGTTCGCACGGACCGCGCCTACGCAGACGGTGGCCAGTCAACCCTCAGCCAAACCCGCGGTGAGGACGCCGGCCCCGTCTCCCTCACCGGCGCCCACCAAGGTCCACCGGCGCCATCACCGCCACCACCACGTGGCCACGCCGGTGGCCCCCAGCACCCCGATCCCGTCAGCAGCCCCCTCGCTGGCGCCCCCAACCGCGCCGCCTGCACCGGCACCCAGCCCCACCCCGGTGCATACCACATCCAGTCCCTCGCACGGCGGAGGAGGGTGATGCCAGCCCCAACACCCACGCTGGGACAGCGGACCTGCCGCGCCCTCGGCACCTCCGCGACCCTGCTGACTACCGACCCGGCCGCACTGGAGCGGGCATGGGGCTTCCTCACCGCGGAACTGGAAGCGGTGGACGCGGCCTGTTCCCGGTTCCGCCCCGACGCCGAACTGTGGCGGGTCAACCACGCCCGTGGCAGGCCGGTCCGGGTGAGCCGCTACCTAGCGGAGGCACTGGCGGTGGCGCTCACCGCCGCCCGGACCACTAACGGGGACGTCGACCTCACCTGCGGGACGTCCCTGGTCA
>DASYYE010000165.1:0-23519 GCA_035946955.1 Streptosporangiaceae bacterium
GGGGTGGCGCGCCATGAGGGGGCAGACGCGCCGGGGGGACTCTGGGCGGGCGGGCCTCATAGCCGAGGAATGGCTCAAGGGGGCTGGTCTTCACGGAACATTCATGTATGTAAAGGAATGTTAATGGCTTGTTAATGGAGGGGCCAGTAGCGTCCCGGGTGGGAAGCAATAGTAAAGCAGCGGTAAAGCGAGGTGCTGCGATGAGTCCATTAATGCATGACCACACCGTTTCCCGATGGGCAGGTCACCTCAAACGGCCGACCACAGCCCGGCTGGTTGCCGTCGCTGCCGGGGCGGCCACACTCCTCGTGCTGGCGGTCACCCCCGCGGGTGCCACCGCCGAGCACCCACGGGCAGCGGTCCCCGGTGCGATGGCCGCGCGCATGACGGTGACACGCGGCGCTGTGCCGGTGCCCCCGCCGGGCTGGACCACGGTCTTCAGCGACGACTTCAGCGGCGCCGCTGGCAGCCCGCCATCGGGCCAGTGGATGTATGACACCGGGCCCGGGTCGAGCTTCGGCACGGGCGAGATCGAGACCATGACCAACTCGACCAGCAACGGCCACCTGGACGGCAACGGCAACCTCGACATCACCGCACTGAACCAGGGCGGCTCGTGGACGTCCGCCCGTATCCAGACGACCAGCCCGGTGGTGGGTGCCCCGGCCGGCGGTGAGCTCGAGGTGACCGCGCTGATCCAGCAGCCCAGCGGTGGGCCGGGCTACTGGCCGGCGTTCTGGATGCTCGGCCCGGGCCAGTGGCCGGAGAACGGCGAGATCGACATCATGGAGGACGTCAACTCGCTGTCCGAGGTGTCCGGGACGGTCCACTGCGGCACGTTCCCGGGCGGCCCCTGCAATGAGGGCAACGGCATCGGCAGCGGCCTGGTGGGCTGCGGCGGTTGCCAGAGCGGCTACCACACCTACTCGATGATCCTCGACCGGACGAACGCCTCGGACGAGAGGATCACCTTCTACCTCGACGGCAACCAGTACTTCCAGGTCAGCGAGAACCAGGTCGGCGCCGCCACCTGGCAGCAGGCCTTCGACCACAACATGTCGATCATCCTCGACCTCGCCATGGGCGGTAACTACCCGAACGGCCAGTGCGGGTGCGGCACGCCCAATGGCGCGACGAGTTCCGGCGGCACCATGAGCGTCTCCTACGTCGCCGCCTACCAGACGGGTGGCAACGGCGGTGGCGGCGGCGGTGGCGGCAACCCGACCGGGCCGATCACCGGCTACGGCGGGCTCTGCGTTGACGACCGGTCCGCCGACCCCACCAACTTCAACCCGATCCAGATATGGGGCTGCAACGGCACCAACGCCCAGCAGTGGACCGTGGTGGCGGCAGGCAGCACCCTCCATGTGCTCGGCAAGTGCATGGACATCAAGTACGGCGGCACTGCCAACGGCACGACTGTGGACCTCTACGACTGCAATAACACGGCCGCGCAGGTGTTCATCCCCGAGCCCAACGGCTCCCTGTACAACCCACAGTCCAACAAGTGCCTAGACGACACCAACTGGTCCACGACCTGGGGCACGCAACTCCAGATCTGGGACTGCACCGGCAATGCCAACCAGGCCTGGCACCTGCCCTGACCCTCACCGTCCGCCCCGCCGTGCCGCTCTCCCCGGCACGGCGGGGCGCGTTTCCTGCCATTCCCTGAGTAGCGCGGCCGGGTTCCGGCCATTTCTGCCTGGTGGGCGCAACCGGCAGACTTCCGGCATTTTGTGTCCAAAACCCTGAACTGCCAGCCAACCGGGTTACTGTCAGGAAGGCCGCTGTTCCAGCGCTACCGGGCAGACCCATGGCCTGGGCTGGCATGGCAGTTGGCCGGACCGCACTGGGAGGATCACATGGGCGGTGTTTGGGCTGCGGTCACGCCAGTCCGGCGGTGGCGGGCAGGGACTCTGACCGGTGCGGTGGTTCTGCTGGTGACCGCGGCAACTACCGCGCAGGCAGCCACCAGGGCCAACCCCGTGGTCCAGCGTACCGTGCCACGCACAGCGGCCGCCGGGACCATCTCCACCGTCGCAGGCGGCGTCGGGGGGCCTGCCAAAGCCACCAGGGTGCCGCTGTTCTCCCCCTGCGGGCTCGCCTACATCGGGGGCAACGTCTACGTCGCGGACAGCGAAGTCGTGCGGAAGGTGAACCCACAGAGTGACTGGCTGACGAACCTCGCTGGCAACGCCGCGCCCGTCAGCCCCCTGGGTGACGGTGGGCCAGCGGCGGCCGCTTCCCTGGAAGGGGCCTGCTCGGTCGTGACGGACCACTTCGGCAACGTGCTCATCGGGGACCAGTTCCACGCCCGGGTGCGGATGGCAGTGGCCAGGACAGGCACCTACTTCGGGCGCAAGTTCACCGCGGGCAACATCTACACGGTGGCTGGCAACGGCCATCTCGGGTTCGCGGGCGACGGCGGCCCGGCCATCCACGCCAGGGTCGGACGTGTCACCGGGGTGGCACTGGACGGCGCAGGCAACCTCGTGGTCGTCTCGTTGAACAGGCGGGTCCGGGTGGTCGCCGCCCACACCGGCACGTTCTACGGCCAGGCGATGACTATTGGTGACATCTACACGGTGGCAGGGACCGATGGCCCCGGGTTCGCGGGCGACGGCGGCCCCGCCACCGCCGCCCAGTTCAACAACCTGCAGGCGCTGTCCATCGACGCCCACGGGAACCTGCTGGTCGCCGACCAGTTGAACGACCGGGTGCGGGTCGTCGCGGAACAGACCGGGACGTTCTACGCGCAGGCGATGACGGCCGGTGACATCTACACGGTCGCTGGCGACGGCACGTTCGGGTTCGCGGGCGACGACGGCCCGGCGACCAGCGCCGAACTCAACTTCCCGCAGGGCGTGGTGACCGACAGCGCGGGCAACCTGCTGGTCGCTGACATCCACAACAACCGGGTCCGGGTGGTGGCGGGCAGCACCGGGATGTTCTACGGCCAGGCAATGACCGAGGGTGACATCTACACCATTGCGGGCAACGGCACGGCGGGGTTCACCGGCGACGGCGGGCCGGCCGCCGGCGCTGAACTGTCCGGCCCGAGCGGGGCCGCGGTGGACGGTGCCGGGAACGTGCTAGTCGCCGACCAGGGCAACCTCCGGGTGCGCGTGGTCGCGGCCAGCACCGGCACCTTCTACGGTCAGGCGATGACGCGGGGGGACATCTACACCGTCGCCGGTGACCCCACAGGCACCGGCGACGGGGGCCCGGCTACGAGCGCCACCCTGGAACACCCCACGAGCATGGCGACCGACAGCGCCGGTGACCTGTTCGTGGGCGACGGCGACAGCAACTTCAACCAGGTGCGGATGGTCGCAGGCAGCACCGGGTCCTTCTTCGGCAAGGCGATGATCAAGGGCCACATCTACACCGTGGCCGGCGACGGGGCCGACAACTCGTCCTGCCCCAGGGCCAACGGCGGCCCCGCTACCCGGTTCCACCTCGCCTTCCTCGGCCGGGTCGGGCTGGACAACTCGGGGAACCTGGTCTTCCCGGACTGCGCCCAGGTCCAGGTCGTGGCCGCGCAGGACGGCACCTTCTACGGGCAGGCGATGACGGCCGGGCACATCTACACCGTGGCGGGAGACGGCCTGCGCGGATCCTCGGGAAACGGTGGGCCGGCCACCAGCGCCGAGTTCGACTTCGCCGAAGGCGGCGTCGGCTTCATAAGCGGGGCGGTGACCGCGGACCTGGCCGGGAACCTGGTGATCACCGACACCGGGAACAACTGGCTCCGGGTCGTGGCCGCCCACACCGGAACCTTCTACAGCCAGGCGATGACCAAGGGCGACATCTACGCCGTCGCCGGCAACGGCACCCCCGGGTTCGCTGGCGACGGCGGGCCCGCCAGCGCTGCCGAACTCAACAGCCCAGATGCCGTGGCGCTGGACAGCGCGGGGAACCTGGTGGTTGCGGACAATGGGAACAACCGCATCCGGGTGGTCGCGGCCAGCACGGGCGCCTTCTACGGCCAGGCGATGACCAAGGGCGACATCTACACGGTCGCCGGCAACGGCTCGCAGACGTTCTCCGGCGACGGCGGGCCCGCGACCGCGGCCGGTGTCGCCTCCCCGAGCGGCACCGCTGTGGACAGTGCGGGGAACCTGGCGGTCCTCGACATCAATGACTTCCGGGTCCGGGTGGTGGCCGCGAGCACGGGCGCCTTCTATGGCCAGGCGATGACAAGGGGCGACATCTACACGGTCGCCGGCAACGGCATCCCCGGGTTCGCTGGCGACGGCGGACCCGCCACCAGCGCCGAATTGGACTTCCAGGACATCGTCGGCGCCGCGCTCCCCTCGGCGGGAGGCGTGGCCACCGACCGCGCCGGGAACCTCCTGATCGCCGACTGCTTCAACGCCCGGGTGCGGGAGGTGGCCGGGTGGTCCAGCGGTCAGTCTGCGGCGGCGCCAGCCTGGCCGCCGCCGCGGCGCAGCACCTGAGTGGCGGCGGACCGCAGGTCCGCGCCGTCGAGCGCGAGCACCACGGCCCCGTACACGACCGTCGCCACGGCGCAGGCGAGCAGGGCGACGCATGCGTTCAGCAGGAAACCGCTGACCGGCAGCCCAGCGGACACCCCGGCACCCGCGGCAGCGCCGGCCACCGCACCGGCCAGGCCTGCCGCGGCAGCCCGGCCAGTGCCACGCAGCGCCGCAGCACCCCGGGCGCGCCGGACCGCAACGAGCACTGCCAGGCCCGCGCAGCTCAGGCCCACGGTGTTGCCCAGGCCGAGCGCTGGTACGACCCGGTCCGGCTGGACTACGGAGACCAGCACGACGTCGGTGACGATGACCAGCAGCCAGCCGCCGACCAGCGACAGCGCCACTACCCGGGACCGGTGGCAGGCGAACAGCACCCGGGACAGGGCGGCGGTGAGCCCGTACCCCACGAGCCCGGGCGCGAACGCGGCGAACGCGAGCGCGAGCTGGTGGGTCTGGGCCGGGGCCGAGTGCCTGGCGGCGAACAGCCAGGCAGTGGGCACCGCCGCCCCGGCCAGCAGCGCGGCACCCAGCCATGACAGCAGGAGGACGGCCCGGGTGCTGGCAGCGGCGTGGCGGTCGAACTCCACGCCCGACGTAGCGGACAGCACCGGGAACACACTGGTCGCGACCGGTACCGCCAGCACCGCGTATGGCAGGAAGAACACCTGCCAGCCGAAGTTGTACTGGACCAGGGCGCCGCTGCCACCGTGCTTGTTGGCCAGCACGATGACCGCGATCACCGACGCGTCCTGGGCAATGAGCGTGGCCACGCCGACGGCGGCCAGCCCGGCGGCCCGGCGCGCGACACCGGGCGGGAACCGCAGGGTGGGCCGCAGCCGCAACCGGAGCCGCAGCGCGGGGCCGATCGCGGTGAGGACCAGTGCCGCGACACCCGCCGTGGTCCCGACCGACAGGACGAGCTGGGCATTGCCGGGCAGTACGGACAGGTCCTGCGTGTCACCATGCCCGAGCGGGACGAAGATGAAGTAGGCGGCACTGACCACGACGCTGGACAGCACCGGCGCCAGCACCGGCGCGGTGAAGCGCCGGTGCGCCTGCAGGATCCCGTACAGCACGACGGCCAGGCCGTAGAGCAGCACCTGCGGAGCGAACACCGCGAGCATGCTGGCCGCGACCGAGGCGGTCGCCGACGCCGGGCAGTGCGGCGGCTTCTGCAGGAGCAGCGCGGAGAGTGGGCCCGCGACCAGGGCGATCACCAGGCTGGCTGGGGTGAGGAGGACCACGGCCCAGGTCAGCAACGCGGAGGCGGTCTGGCCCGCTTCGGCGTCCGCTGCCCGACGCGCCTGCGCACCCCCGCCACTGTTGCTGTTATCAGCGTTTTCAGTGTCCGCCTCAGCCGCTGTCCGGCTGGCACCAGTGCGTGCCGGGCCGTCACCGGTGCCTGGTGCGCGGCCGAGCGAGCGCCGGGCCGCCGCCCCGGCCAGGACGGGCACCACCACGCTGGTGAGCGCGCCGCCGAGGACGATGTCGTAGATGACGTTCGGCACCTGGTTGGCGGTCGTGTACGCGGTGCCCAGGCAGGTGCTGCCGACCGTGTGCGCGAAAACCAGCTGGCGGCCGAAGCCGATGACCCTGGCGGCCACCGTGATCACGCCCATCAGCACGGCAGCCCGCCCAATGGCACGCCCGGCCTGGCGCGCCGGCCCTGGCTCGGTCACCGGGGCCGAAGGCCTGGTCACGGCCCTGGCTTTGCCGCCCCGGAGCCCCCTGCGGAGCCTCCCCCGGACGTGGCCGGCCCGGCGTCCGCCGCGTGCTCTGGCTGCCCGGAGCCGTCTGCATGGATGCGGGCGGCTGGCTGTGGCCGGACTGGCACCGCGCTGGCCGGAGGACGGCGGCCGAGCATGTCCAGCCACCGCAGCGCCGGTGTCCGCTCGATCACCTTGGTGAAGCTGACCCTCTCACTCGCCGCGGTCAGGCCGACGACCACGCCCAGCATGGCCAGCCTGGCGGGCCGGGACATGGTCGCGCCCGCCGCCACGCCCAGCATCGCGCCGAGCGCATTGGCGCCCGAGTCGCCGAGCATGGCCCGTTCACCGAGGTCTTCGGGGAGCAGGGCAAGGGCCGCACCGAGCGGGGCGCTCACCGCCACTGCGGCCGTCTCACCGCCCGCGGCGGCGATCAGGGCACCGCTGGCCGCGGCCACCTTGATGGCGCGGCCAGGGCGCAGGTCGAACAGGTTGAGCAGGTTCGCAGTGCCCGCGGTCAGGGCGGCGTTCAGTGCGACGTCGACGGGGGAGCCACCCAGCAGTGCGCCCGCTGCCAGCCCGGTGGCGCCGATCCCGCCGATTTTGACCGCACCGGTGGTCACCTCGCCCTTGGCCAGTGCCCCGAGGTGCCCGCGGAACCCGCGCTTGTCGCCGCTGCCGGCCAGGTCGTCGTAGGCGCCGAACGCGGCAGCACCCGCTCCGGCCACCGCGAGGGCGGCACGCACGCGCAGCGGCAGGGCCGGGCTCGGGCTGGCCGCGGCTGCCAGGATGGCGCCCGCGGCGACCGCCGGGCCTTCGAGCAGTGTGACCGGCTCGCCGCGGTGGTTGGTCCGGTCCCAGGTGCCGGGACGGCCTGGTGGCTGACGGCGCAATGCACGGTAGGTGGCCCAGGCAGCGCCGCTGGCGAGCGCGGCGGTTGCCATCGCCCCCAGTGCGTGTGCCGGGCGGATGGGTCGGCTCATCCTTGACCTGTCTTGGACGGGTGGGGGTGGCTAGGGTTGTCAGACGGCGAGGAGACCGGCTGCGTAGGTGAGTTGGTGGGTGTGGGGCTGGGCGTCGGTGCGGGGCTCGGGACAGGGTTGTTGGTGGTGGGCAGCAGCCCGTAGGCGCCGCCGTGGTCTCCGCGCAACTCCTTGCACAGCACCTGTACGACCGTGATGGCCAAGGCCACGTTGTCGTAGTTCTCCACGGTGGATGGGCTGCCATTCGCGTTGCCCGCACGCAAAGAGTCGATCAAGCTGCCTGGCCCCGAGGCCGAGGTCGGTCCCGCCACGACCGTGCCCTGGCCCGCACGCTCGAACTGCCGCGCCAGCGTGACCAGCGCGACGGTGGACGGGTTCGCGCTGGGCGACGGGTTCGCGCTGGGGGTCGTGGGCGGCGAGGCAGGTGCCACCAGGACCGCGAGGTTGGCATAGACGGGCGGGTTCCCGGACAGGGACACGTATTGAGGACTGCTGTTCACGAACCCGTTCACGACCGAAGCGCTGGTGGAGTCCGGCTGGCCCGCAGCCGGCTGGCCCAGACCGTCTTTGGTGAGGAGCGCGCCGGCGAGCACCTGTCCCGCCTGGGCGGTCGGGGAGCCAGGAGACAGCGGCTGGCCGACAGGGTCCAGATGCGGTGCCAGACCCTGTATGAACTGGTGGAGCTGCGACTGCCCGGAGCGGCTGGTGTCGAGGAGCGAGGGCTGGAGGGTCACCTGCCCGGTGACGCTGCCACCCGCCATCGAGATGCCGCTCATGATCTGGGTGATCTCAGTGGAGTCCGCACCCGGCGCTTCGACCAGCACGACGTGTTCGCCGGTCAGCAGGTCTTTGACGATGGCCTGCTCATTGGCGCCGATGAGGCTCTGGTACCCGTTGATCTGGTTGTGCTGCTGGTGGATCTGGGCCTCTTCGTTACGTGACTGCGCCTTGAGTTGTTGCGCGAGCCAGGGCTCCAGTGCGGTCGAGCCGACCAGCAGTCCCAGGCCCAAGGCCAGGAAGACGGCCACGATGGAGACGAGGTGATAACGGAAGTCGATCAAGAGAACAGTCCAGCCAGCCAGTACCGGAAAGCATCCCATTCGACAGCGAGGTCATCGTGGATGACGGTGTGGATGGGTGAGACCCCTATGGCAATGAACATGGTCGCCACTGCCGCTACGACCAGGAGTAGCAGTGCCCGGCTAGACACCCGTGAGCGGTACAGCCGGCTCACACCCTTGGCGTCGACGAGCTTGCCGCCACCCAGGCGCAGCCGGGTCAGCAGCGTGCTGGAGTAACCGGCCCGGCCCTTGTCCAGAAACTCGTCCATGGTGAAGTGCGTGCCCACGGCCACGATCAGGCTGGCGCCTTCCTGGTCCGCGATCAGCAGGGCCACGTCCTCGCTGGTGCCCGCGGCCGGGCACACGGCAGCGGTCAGGCCCAGCCGCATGACCCGTTCGAGCCCAGGGGCCCGGCCGTTCGGGTAGGCGTGGACCACGATCTCGGCACCGGAGGTGAGCCCTCTGTCGGAAACCGAGTCCATGTCACCCACGATCATGTCCGGCCGGTACCCGGCCTCCAGCAGCGCGTCGGCACCGCCGTCCACACCCACCATGACCGGCCTGAACTCGCGGATATAGGACCGCAGCGTGACCAGGTCCTCGCGGTAGTGGTAGCCGCGCACCACGACGAGGACATGCCTGCCCTCGATGCGGGTACGCAGGTCCGGCACGGGGACCCCGTCCACGAGGATGCCGCCCTCGTCGGCCATGTACTCCAGCGTGTTGGCCACGAACGCCTTGAGCTGGGTCGCGACACCCGCCTTGGCTTTGGCCATGGCGGCGGCGACCGACTCAGCCGTTTGCAGGTGCCCCTTGGCGATCACCTCGTCGCCGATGTAGAGGGTCTCACCGTCCAGCCGGACCGCCGTCCCCTCGACGACCCGGTCGAAGACGTCGGTGCCCACCGCGTCCAGCAGCGGGATGCCTGCCTCCACGAGCATCTGCGGCCCGTGGTTGGGGTAACGGCCGCTGATGCTGGGGGCGGCGTTCACCACCGCTGCCACGTGGCAGGCAGCGAGCCCGTCAGCGCTCACCCAGTCCAGGTCCTGGTGGTCGATGATGGCGATGTCTCCTGGGCAGGCCCGCTTCGCGAGGTTCTTGGTGCGCCGGTCAAGGCGTGCCGTACCTGTCACACCGGGTAGGTCGTCGGCCCTGTTCCGGTGCAACAGAGGAAGCCTGCGGAGCTGGGCCAGCATCGCAACCATCCTGCCAGACCCCCGCAGTGCTCGTGGCACCTCAAGCCCCCCGGGCCGCTGTCCCGGCCTGCGCCCGGTCCGCCTCGGCAGCGGCCAGCAACTCCTCGGCGTGGGCGCGGCCGAACTCAGAGTCCTCGAGCCCGGCCAGCATCCTGGACAGTTCCCTTACCCGCCCGGCCTGATCCAAACGGGTGACGCCGCTGCTGGTGACGGAGCCGTCCATGGTCTTCTCGACCATCAGGTGCGCGTCCGCGAACGCCGCCACCTGGGGCAGGTGCGTGACCACGACCACCTGTGTGTGGCGCGCCAGCCGGGCGAGCCTGCGTCCCAGCTCTACCGCGGCCTTCCCGCCCACGCCGGCGTCCACCTCGTCGAACACGAACGTGGGCACCGGGTCCGCGCCCGCGAACACGGCCTCGATGGCCAGCATGACGCGTGACAGCTCACCGCCGGACGCCCCCTTGGCCAGTGGCAGCGCTGGCGCGCTGGGGTGGGCGGCCATCCTGAGGTCCACCTCGTCCACCCCGTACTGGCTGTACTCCGCCTGCTGGGTGATGACGACGCTGACCTGCGCATGGGGCATGGCCAAGGCGGTGAGCTCGGCCGTCACCTCGGCACCGAACCGCCCGGCGGCCTCCTGGCGCAGTGCGGTCAGCTGCTGGGCGAGGTCGGCGACGGTGGCGGCCAGGGCCGCCTCCTCCCCGGTCAGCGCCTCGATGCGGTCGTCGTCGCCGGACAGCTCGGTGAGCTGGGCTTCTGCCTGCTTGGCCCAGGCGAGGACGCTGGCCAGGTCCGGCGGGGCGGCTGGCGACCCCTCGGCGGCCAGGGCCGCCCCGGCCATCCCGTAGGCCCTGACCAGCCTGGTCAGCTCGGCGCGGCGCTCCTGGACGGCGGCCAGCCGCGCCGGGTCGGTGTCCAGTGACTGCAGGTATGAGGCGAGCTCGCCAGCGACGTCGGACACCAGGTAGGCCGCTTCACCAAGCCGGCTGGCGAGCCCGGCCAGGGCCGGGTCGTGGGAGGCCACGCCATCCAGGGCCTGGCGGGCCCCGCCCAGCAGGGTCACCGCGTCGGCGGCCCGGAACGACCCGTCGCTCTCGTCACCGAGCAGTGCTTCGTGGGCCACGGTCGCGGCGGCGCTCAGCGCGTCAGCATGGGCCAGCCGCTCCTCTTCGGCGACCAGTGCGGCGTCTTCTCCCTCGGTGGGCGCCACCCGCTCGATGTCGCCCAGCGCGTGCTGCAGGTCTTCGGCCTGGCGCGCCCGCTCACGTGAGCGGCTGGTGAGGTCGTCGAGTCCGGCCCGGACCTCGCGGTGCCGGGCGTGCACACGCTGGTACTCGGTGAGGACCCTGGCCAGTCCCTCGCCAGCGAACGCGTCCAGTGCCAGCCGCTGCCGGGCAGGGCGCAGGAGTTGCTGCTGGTCGGACTGGCCGTGGACGGTCACCAGGTCGTCGGCCAGGTAGGTGAGCAGCGAGACAGGGACGGACCGGCCGCCAGCGAACGCACGTGAGCGGCCCTCCACCGACACCGTGCGGCTGATGATCAGCGTGTGCCCGTCGTCGTCGAGCTCGCCACCTGCCTCGGCCACCTGCTTGGCGACATTGCCGTCCGGTTCGATGCGCAGCCTGCCCTCCACGGCCGCCCTGCCCGTTCCCGGGCGTACCCGCGCCGGGTCGGCACGGCCGCCGAACATCAGGCCGAGGCCCGTCACGACCATGGTCTTGCCCGCGCCGGTCTCGCCGGTCACGACCGTGAACCCAGGGGAGAACGACAGGGTGGCATCCTCGATCACGCCAAGGCCCGTGATGCGGACTTCCTCAAGCATCTTCAGGCTGGCTCCTCTCCGTTCTTTGCGGCCCCGCCGACCCGCCGGGCTGGCGCGCCGCGCCAGCCGGAGACCGGGAGGCCGAACTTGGCCACGAGCCGGTCGGTGAACGCGGCCCCGCCCGCGTGCTCACCGCCACCCTGCGTGAGCCGGGCCAGCAGCACCGGCTCGGCGCCGCGGCGGACCTCGACTCGTGCTCCCGGCGGGAGGTCGATGCTCCGCCGCCCATCGCACCACAGCACGCCCGCGACTGTCTCGTGCTGGGCGCGAGCCTGTTCGCCTTCTTCGTCCCGATTACCCCGTTGGCCCCACTCGCCCCATTCGCCCCAGCCGGCCTGTTCGGTGCGGTCGCGGAACGCCCGGCCCGACACACCGAGCACCTCGACGGCGAGCACCGACCGGGGCGAGACGACCATCGGCCCGGCGAACAGTGCATGGGCACTGATCGGCACCATGACCAGTGCCTCCACCTCTGGCCAGACGATCGGCCCGCCGGCCGAGAACGCATAGGCAGTGGACCCGGTCGGGGTCGCGCACACCACGCCGTCACCTGCCCAGCGGGACAGCGGGCGGCCATCTACTTCGGTGACGACCTCGATCATCCGCTCGCGCGCCAGCTTCTCCACGCTGGCCTCGTTCAGCGCCCAGGTCACGCTGAGGACGGTGCCGTTGCGCCGGACCGTCACATCGATCGTCATGCGCTCCCGCACCGCATAGTCGCGGTCGACCACCCGGGCGACCACGTCGGTGAGGTCCTCCGGCTCAGCCTCCGCGAGGAACCCCACATGGCCGAGGTTGACGCCCAGCAGCGGCGCCCGCACGGGCCTGGCGAGTTCGGCGGCGCGCAATAGTGTGCCGTCGCCCCCGAGCACGAGGACCATCTCGGCGCCGGCCGCGGCCTCCTCGGTGGGCGGCACCACCTCGCCACCCGCGCACGCCAGCTCAGCCGCCTCCGGCGCCAGCACCCGGACCGTCATGCCAGCGGCCGAGAGACGGTCAGCGACGAGCCGCGCGCCCTTCATGGCAGCGGGCCGGCCAGCGTGGGCCACCACGAGCACGGTCCGTTTCACTGCGGTCCTTCCGCGACGGCGAGGGTGAGGTCGGCGGGGTCCAGCGGCGGCGCGCCCTGCCGGAGCCACAGGAAGTACTCGACATTGCCGGTCGCGCCGGGCAGCGGGCTCGCCACCAGGCCCGCCACGCCCAGCCCGTGTGTTGCCGCCCCGGCCGCCACGTCGCTGACAGCCCCTGCCCGCAGGGCGGGGTCGCGGACCACCCCGCCAGTGCCCACCTTGCCCTTGCCCACCTCGAACTGCGGCTTGACGAGCAGCACGAAGTCGGCACCCGGGCTGGCACAGCGCACCAGCGCGGGCAGGACCAGCGTAAGCGAGATAAAGGACAGGTCGCCGGTGACGAGGCCCGGCGCACGGTCCAGGTCGGCGGGCTGCAGGTCACGCACGTTCACCCGTTCCATGACCGTGACCCGCGGATCGGTGCGCAGCGCCCAGGCCAGCTGCCCGTAGCCCACGTCCACGGCGACCACGTGCGCGGCGCCGGCACGCAGCAGCGCGTCGGTGAACCCGCCAGTGGAAGCCCCCGCGTCCAGGCAGTCGCGCCCGGCGACGGCAAGTCCGGGGAAGGCACGCAGGGCACCCGCCAGTTTCCGCCCGCCCCTGGACACGTAGACCGGGCTGCCGTCGTCGGCCGTGACCAGGATCGCGTCACCGGGCGCCACCTGGCTCGCTGGTTTGCCCGCCGTCTGGCCCGCGACCTTGACCCTGCCTTCGGCCACCAGGCCGGCGGCCTGCTCACGGGAACGGGCAAGCCCCCTCCTGACCAGTTCGGCGTCGAGCCTTCGGCGGGTGCTCATCCGCGCCCCACGATGCCATTCAGCGGCCCGGCGCGCGCGGGCCGCGCGGGCCGTCACCAGGACGGCCCTGCCCACCGCCGGGAGGGGCACTGAGGTCACCCAGCGCCTCGCTCAACCGCTGGTGGACATAGGTGAACACCTCGGGATGCTCAGTGACCGGCAACTCCTCCAGGTCAGCGAGGCGGCTCAACGCCTCATCCACCCGCTCGTCCCCCACCGCGGCGGGGGCGGCCCCCATGTCGTGGGCCGCAGCGCTGTCCCCCGGTGGCTGTCCCATCGGCTAGCTCCTCCTGCCAGGCGTGCCCGGCGGTACTTCCTCTGCAAAACTACCGTCTCTGCCGGACAGACAGTGGCTCCCACGTCGGTGCGCAACCCGAGTCGCAACGGAACTGCCCTGGCCAGCCCTACAATGACCGACACTGAGGGGGAAGGGATGGTCAGTGGCAACTGTGGAGGAGTGCCGCCAGGCGCTGGAGAGCCTTACTAGCAGGCTCTCCGAGATGGACGCGGCCCACCGGGCGGACCTGGTGGACCGGGACGTGAGCTGTCATATCCCCGACCTCGGGGTCACATTCATGGCCAAGCTGGGCCCGAATGGCGCTGGCCCGGTCACGCAGGTCATTGGCGACAAGCCACGCGCCCAGGTGCGGTTCATTGCCGACAGCGACGACTTGATGGCCTTTGCCGCTGACCCGGGGATCTTCCCACGCGCCTGGCTCACCGGCCGCATCAAGGTCCAGGCGAGCTTCGGTGACCTGATACGGATGCGGAAGTTCTTCTGAGCCAACGGCGGCTACCCTGGCAGCGTGCCGGAGGGCGACGTTGTCTGGCTGACGGCCCGCCGGCTGCATGAGGCACTGGCCGGGCGGGTGCTGACCCGCTGCGACGTCCGGGTGCCCAGGTTCGCCACGACCGACCTCACCGGCCACACCGTGACCGAGGTGGTTTCGCGGGGAAAGCACTTGCTCGTGCGGACCAGCGGGGGCATCACCGTGCACACGCACCTGCGCATGGACGGCTCCTGGCAGGTGCGCCCGGCCCGCGACCACGTCACCAACAGCCACCACATCCGGCTGCTCCTGGCCAACGACACCTGGCAGGCGGTCGGGTACCGGCTCGGCATCGTCGAAGTCCTGCGGACCTCCGCCGAGGCGAAGGTGGTCGGCCATCTCGGCCCTGACCTGCTGGGGCCGGACTGGGATGCGGCCGAGGCCGCGCGCAGGCTCAGCGCCGACCCCGCCCGGCCGATCGGTGAGGCCCTGCTGGACCAGCGCAACCTCGCGGGTATCGGCAACCTCTACAAGGCGGAGGCACTGTTCCTGCGGGGGGTCGACCCGTGGCGGCCAGCGGGGCAAGTTGCGGACCTGGCAGCCCTCGCTGAGGTGGCGCGGCAGCTCCTGGAGGCCAACAAGCAACGCTTCGGCCAGGTCTCCACAGGTGTGCGGCAGCGCGGTCAGGAGACGTGGGTGTACGGGCGCCGGGGGCGTCCCTGCCGCCGTTGCGGCACGCTGGTGCGTGCCGCCGGGCAGGGCGGCGGGGAGACCGGCGAGCGCGTGACGTTCTGGTGCCCGCGCTGCCAGACCTGACCAAGCACCATGTCCAGCGGTTACCCACAACTCTGGCCCAATTACCGTGGGTAGTGATTTCCGTCTGACGGAACAGTAATACGAGCTATCTGCTAAAACAGCGCGGATTATGCAAGAGGACGGCTTGTCCTGAGTGGATCCTGGTAATGACCCACCCATAACCGGATAATCCGCGCGAGCTCTGCAACTGGCGCACGGCTGTGGGCGAGGTCGAGGAGGCACCGTGCGCAACCCAATACGCGCCCACGGGCGCCGCCGTCGGGCCGTCACGGGCGGCGTAACGACCGGGCCGATCCTGGCCATCTCGATCGGCGGCGGGCTCATTGCTGGCGCGGCCCTGGCCAGCCATGGGAATCTGGCCCCAACGCGCCACCACCTGACGGCTGCCATGCACACAGCTGTGGTACGGCTAGACGGCCATACGTACGAGATGACGGTCGGGCAGCCTGCTGGCATCAAGCCAATCCACGCCCCTGCAGGGGCCACTGTCCATGCCGCCAGCCGCAACACGCTGGCGGTGGGGTCCACCGCCTCGACCGGGGTGGTGACCCCGAACCCCAGGGTGTTCCTGGTGTTCTGGGGCAGCCAGTGGTCCAACGACCCCGCGAAGGCCGAGCCCGCATTGCAGGCGTTCTTCCGGGGACTGTCCGGCCCCGGCGACACCTGGGGGAGAATTCTCGGCCAGTACTGCGAAGATGTGCCCGCAGGCACCACCACCTGCACGGGTCACGGCACAGTGGGTCGCGGCGTACTCGTCCACCCGGCGTCTTCGCCGCTTGCCGGTGTGTTCATGGACAACTCGAGCCCAGCCCCCACGAACGCCACCGCGACGCAGATCGCGGCCGAGGCGGTGCGCGCGGCGCGGCACTTCGGCTCATCCCCCGGCCCTGACGTGAACGCCCAGTACGTCATCGCCTCAGCCAGCGGCACCCACCCGGACGGGTTCCCGAACAGTGGCTTCTGCGCCTACCACGCCAGCACCTCAGCCAGTGGCGTGGGCCAGGTGGCCTTCACCAACCTGCCCTACATCCCCGACCTCGGCGCGGGCAAGTGCACCACCTTGGCGAACCCGACGCTGCTCGATGGCTACTTCTCAACTGAGAGCGGCCAGTACGCCGAGACCGTCACCGACCCGGTCCCGCCGAACGGGTGGACCGCATCCAGCGGTTCGGAGATCGGCCGGGAATGCATCCAGTTGGACGGCACCGACACACTCAGCACCGGCAGGTTCGACGTGCAGGGCCTGTGGTCCAACGCCGAAGACGCCTGTGTGACCCGGCTACGCGGCGGACGGGGAAACCCCTCCCGCAACACCGGGAGGACTGGGACCAACCACAGAACGCATCGAACGGGGGCCTCCGGCGGGGCGGGTAGTACCGGCGGGGCGGGTAGTACCGGTGGGGCGGGTAGTACCGGTGGGACGGGTAGTAGCGGCAGCACCGGTAGTACTGGTAGCACCGGCAGCACTGGGTGCACAGGGGCCACAGGAACGACCGGCAACACAGGGTACGGCGTCTGATCGGGGGCCGCTGCGGGCATTTCTTGGCCGCAGCGGCCCTTTCATCAGTACGGCTTCATCAGTACGGCTTCATCAGTACGGCCCGGCCTCAGAGGCCGTACTCCCGCTGCTCCACGCGGCCGATGTGGGTATTTGCACGGGGTCCGGCAGGGGTGTTTCCGCAGTGGTGCGCGGTTGCCCGGCCGACCACAATTTTGGCGGCCAATGCCAGGACGCGGACGCCGCAGCAGGCTTGCGCAGCGGCACGCGCGGCGTGCACCGAAACCCGAGACGCTGATCACCGGTCGGCACCAGCTTTCAAGCGAAGGCGCACAGACAGCGCTAGATCTGGCGCTGTGTCCTCAATCTCGTAGGTGAGGACCATCGGCGGCTGGATGCCATTGACGCCTGCGGCAATGCGGAGCCTGGTGAGGGCGGCCTCCCGCACCAGATGGTCAGGCCGCATCCGCAGTCTCGGCTGTGTCAATAGCACCACATTTACCCCATGAGTCACTGATATACATATTTTACATAATCTTTACTAGTATCAACTGAAAAATGTAAGAAGTACCTTGTTGCGACGTTGCCTGAGGAGGATCCTCAGATCAACCCACCCATAACCGGATAATCCGTGGCAGATCCCGCTGACACACGGCCATGGGTGAGGTAGCAGGAGGCACCGTGCACCAGCCCTTACGCACCAATGGACGCCGACTGGCTGTCATGGGGGTAACCGCAGGCATGACCCTGGCCGCGGCGGTCAGTGCCGGGCCCATCGCAGGCGCAGCCCTGGCCAGCAGCGGGCACACGACCCTGGTGCGCCACCACCGAGCGGCGCCCATGCGAGCAGTCGTAACCCATCTCGATGGCCTCACCTACCATTTGAGGCTCGGCCAGCCCGCTGGTATCAAACCCATCCATCCCGGCACGCGAGCCGTCCATGCCGCCAGCGGCAACACGCTGGCCGTGGGTTCGGGCGCCTCAACCGAGGTGGTGACCCCCAACCCGCAGGTGTTCCTGGTCTTCTGGGGCAGCCAGTGGTCAAACGACCCCGCGGGTGCGCAGTCCGCGCTGCAGGCGTTCTTCCAGGGACTGTTCGGCTCCGACGACACCTGGGGCACCATCCTCGACCAGTACTGCGAGGGTGTGCCCGCGGGCACCACCAACTGCGCGGGCGGCGGCATACCCGTCGTCCACCCGACGTCCTCCCCGCTCGCCGGCGTGTTCACCGACAACTCCAGGCGCGCGCCCAACCGGGCCAGCGCCGGCCAGATCGCGGCTGAAGCGGTGCGCGCGGCACGGCACTTCGGCTCGTCCGCCAGCACTGACGTGAACGCGCAGTATGTCATCGCCTCAGCCAGTGGCACCCACCCGGACGGGTTCCCGAACAGTGGCTTCTGCGCCTACCACTCCAACACCTCAGCCAGTGGCGTAGGCCAGGTGGCCTTCACCAACCTGCCCTACATCCCCGACCTCGGCGCGGGCGGCTGCACGACGCTGCCGAACCCGAGCCAGCTCGACGGCTACTTCTCGACCGAGACACACGAGTACGCCGAGACCGTCACCGACCCGGTCCCGCCGAACGGGTGGACCGCATCCAGTGGCTCGGAGATCGGCGACGAATGCGTCCAACTGGACGGCACCGAGACCCTCACGACCGGGACGTTCGACGTGCAGGGCCTTTGGTCCAATGCCGACAACGCCTGCGTGACCCAGCCAGGCAGCGGCGGCTCCGGAGGCAGCTAGCCCAGCGGGCCGTGGGTGAGCCGCTGGCAGCCCCAGTCCGCATGGATGGTTAGTTTCGACAAAAGATTCTAAAAAACCAACCATCCAAGGACCCGAGAGTCCCTCGTGAGGGCCGCGCGGGGGACTCTCGGCCTCAGCGTGGCCCGCCTGGCGTGATGAACCCCGACTCGTAGGCCGCGATGACGGCCTGCGTGCGGTCCCGGGCTCCGAGCTTTGCCAGGATGGCACCGACGTGGGTCTTGACGGTCTCCACACCCAGGTAGAGCCGGCCGGCGATCTCCGCATTGGACAGCCCCTCCGCCACCAGCCGCAGGATCTCGCCTTCGCGGGCGGTCAGCAGCGCCCTCAGCCGCCCGGCCTCAGCCTGGGCCGCATGCCGGTGTGCGAGCGCGCGGATGGCCGCCGGGTACAGCAGCGAGTCACCGCCCGCCACGGTCCTGATGGCCTGCAGCATCTCTGCCGGGCTCGCGCGTTTCAGCAGGAACCCTGCGGCGCCCGCGCGCAGGGCGTCGTAGACGTATCCGTCGTTCTCGAACGTGGTGACGACGAGGACTTTGGGCGGCCCGGGATTGGCCAGCAGCCGCCGGGTCGCCTGGATGCCGTCGAGCTCGGGCATGCGCACATCCATCAGGACCACGTCCGGGCGCAGGGAGCGGGCCAGGCCGATCGCCTCGGCGCCAGTAGCGGCGAGGCCAACGACGGACAGGTCCGGCTCACTGTCGATGATGACGCGCAAGCCGCTGCGGACAAGCTGGTCATCATCGGCGATGAGCACGGTGGTCGTCATAGCGGGATCGCCACCCGCACGAGCCAGTCGCCCTCCTGCGGGCCGCACTCGGCCTGGCCGCCGAGCATCGCGACCCGCTCCCGCATGCCGGACAGGCCCCGCCCGCCGCTCGGCGCCGCGCCGGTGCCACCCGGACCCGCATCCCAGCCACCCGGACCCGCATCCCAGCCACCCGGCCCCGCGCCCCGCCCATCCGGCGGTTCCTGGATCGGGTTGGCGACGGTGATCGTGAGCTCGGCCGGGGCGCGCACCACCGACACCTCCACCGGGGACTTGCCCGCGTGCCGCAGCGCATTGGTCAGGCTCTCCTGGACGACCCGGTATGCCTCGCGGGAGGTCATAGCTGGCATGGACGCGATGTCGCCGGTCACGCTCGCGGTGATCTTCGCGCCCGCCTGGCGGGCGTTGCCGATCAGCCGGTCCAGGTCCGCGAGGGTCGGTTGCGGCGCGGTGCCAGCGGGCTCCTCCCGCAGCAGGCCCAGCACATGGTCGAGCTCATCCACCGCGGCCTTGGCCGTGTCACCGATAGCGGTCAGGGCCTGCTTCACGAACTCACCATCGTGGTCCGCAACGCGGAGCGCGGCGTTCGCCTGGATCGCGACGATGCTGAGCGCGTGACCGACCGAGTCGTGCAGCTCCCGGGCCAGCCGGCCACGTTCCGCGAGTGCCGCGGCCCTGCGCTCCACCTCGGCGAGCCGCTCAGCTGGCGTGGGCCCCAGCAGGACCGTGGCCAGCCGTGTGGCACCCGCACCCGCGGCGGCGAGCAGGCACAGCAGTGCCAGCAGCATGACCAGCCCTGCCGCGGGCGCCCATCCGGCGCTCACGCCCGCGGGCCATATCGGTACGAGCGGCCTTGGCAGCGCACCGAGCGCGGGGAGGACGATCAGCACGCCGGCGAGCGGTACCGCGGCAAACGACAGCCCGCTCAGCACTGCCCCACCGGCCACATGGAGGAAGTAGTACAGGCCGGCCCTCCCCCGGCTGCGCCATGACCTGGCCGGGCCGCCGGGCAACGAGTGCGTCCCGCCGCCCAGCAGGGCCTGGGCAGCGGCAACCTCGAACGGCCTGAGGAACCTCACAGGTGCCGTGAGGGCGGCGAGGGGCAGCGCACCGAAGTAGGCCGCGAACTCGACAACCACTTGCGATCCGGTGTGCCGTGGCAGGCCTGCGACCTGTATGAGCCACAGCGAGACCAAGTAGTACGGCATGAACAGGGCGCCGCCCAGCACGACATACACCCAGCGGAGCCTGGCCCGGCGGCCAGCGAGGGCCGCTGGGATCCGGCTCAGCTCCGCCCGGTTGACGTGCATAGCCAGATCGTCCCAGAACGGTCTTCAGTTGAGCTCGTCCTGCCTCGTGGTGCTTTCAGCGAGCCAGCAGGACAGCAGCACGCCGCCAAGCAGCCCGGCGAGCATCTCCGCGAGACCTACCAGGCTGGCCACGCCAGCACCGGTGGCACCAGCCTGCGACAGCGGCGTCTGGCCCAGCGTGTTGAGGGTCGCCCAGGAGCCCCAGGCGAACATCGATCCCGTGCCCACCCAGGTCATCAGCACAGCCGCGGGGCGCTGCCGCCGCTGGCGGCCCGTCCACATGCCATCGGCGCGCGCGAGCATGATGATGCCTGCTGCCCCGAGCAGGGCCATGACACCGAACCCTGCCTGTGTCATGTGGCCGCTGAAACCCTCCTCTGCCTCATTGCCTGGCAGCCCGGCCGTCGCGCCAAAAGCCCACGCGAGGTACGCGAGCCCGGCCGCGGTCGCGAGCACGGCGGCGACCAGGGCGAGTGCTGCCTGCGGCCACGGCCTCGGCGTACCATGGCCGGCCCGAGGGCCGGACAGCGCCCCGGGCCACCGGTCCACCGCGTACAGCGCGAACGCGGCGAGCAGGAAGACCGCCTCGCCGGCGAAGCCCGTATAGACCAGGTGATAAACCCATGGGTCCACCAAGCTGCGGGCAGGCACCACGCCGGTGCCCGACACGGCCGAGTACAAGGCATCCACCGGGCCGAGCAGTCCGATCGGAGCGAGGAAGCCGGCGCCCACCCACATGGGGAGCAACACCAGCCAGCCAGGGACACGGCCCCCCCAGCGCAGGGTGAACACCAGCACCAGGGCGATCGCCACTATGTTCATGCCAGCCGTGAGCGCGTTCAGCGCTGCCAGCGAGGCGCTGCGCAGGACGGCCCGGTTGGCGACGCCGACGCTGCTCCCGGACAGCCAGGCGATCTTCAGGGCCAGGTACGGGAGCGTGGCGGCAGCGGCCAGCGCCCCGGCCGTGTACCTGGCCACGCGGAGCTTCTTCCGCCCCGCCGGGACGGCGGCGGCACTGTCTGTGGCTTGGGCCTGAGCGGGATTCGTCATGCCACCGACGATGCCGTCCAGCCCCTGGGCGCCACCTCCCCCTGCACTGTGAACCCCCTCCCCCGCAAGAGTGAGATACGTGCTGGGTATTTGTACGGATCCGGCGGGGGTGTTTCCGCGGTTGTGGTGCGGTTGCCCGGACAACCACAATTTTGGCGACCAGTGCCGGGAAGCGGACGCGGGAAACGGCCGTGATCGAGGAGGAACGATGGGTATTCGGGTCATCGCCGTTGGCGGAGCGCTGGCCGTTGTGGCCGCGCTGGTGGCAACTACTGGCGCCCCGGCATTTGCCGGCACCGCTGCCGCACGGCCAGCCGCTGGCCGTGCACTCACCGCCGGTCAGGGCCGTCATCGCCCGCTGTGCCCTGCGGCCTGCCGGCCGGCGCCGCCCCAGCGCGGGCCTGTCCCACGTGCCCACCTGCCCCGGCCCGCACCCGGCGCGCCCGCCACGATAGCGGCGGGCAGTTGGGGGTTCGACGTGAACGCCAACGGCTGCAACGGGACGTCATTCGCTGCCGGGGCCGCGCCGCAAGGGCTGAGCGGTGCCGCGAACCTGGGCTTCGACGCGATCCAGCTCAATGGGTGGGGCTGGTACCCGGTGTCGCGGGCCGATCCGTGTTATGCCGCGCAAGCTCAGTGGTACGCGCAGAACGACCCGGGTCAGCAGCTTCAGTTCATCATGTTCCCGGTCCCCTACGACAACCCCGATTCGGCGTGTGACTACGCGACCTCTCCCGCTGACGGTCACACAGCGGGCTGGGACCAGGCTCAGCTGATCTACCAGTCGGCGCTGGCCGGTGGCCTCCCGGTCGGAAACGGCATGTGGTGGCTCGACATCGAGGCGACCCAGTGCTCGGGCTGGATCCCCGCCGACTGGCAGACCAACCTGGCCGTGGTCCAGGGCGCGGTCGACTACCTGCACTCGCGGGGCGTGACCGTGGGCATCTACACAGACCCCTACGACTGGGACCGGATCACCAACTCCAACACCACGCAGTTCGCGAACATCCCGGCATGGAACCCTGATACTTACAACACCAGCCCCTATGTCACCGTGTACAACAACAGCGGGCAGAATCCCTACGACATACCGTCCGTCCTGAAATGGGCTCAGTCGGCCTGCGGCCAGCCCGGCATCACTGGGGGCCCACTCCAGGCGGTCCAGTACATGTGGGGCGACTACAGCGCGGCGTGGTACCAGACCAACCAGCCACCAGCGATCCTCGGCCGCGACTTCGACTACCAATGCCGCAGCACCGGCCCGCCGCTGGCGAGCGATGACCCTTCGGGTGGGGCAGCGGTGGTGCATGGTGCCTATACGAGTGTGTTCACGGTGGACACGGCTGGCCAGTCGTTGCAGGAGACGTACCTGCCGGTCAATGGGGGGCCGTGGTACACCCAGAGCCTGTCAGCGAACTATGGCACCCCGTCAGTGGCGAAGGGCACCGTCCCGGTGGGGTTGTTCCATGACGGCTACACCAGCGTGTACACCGTCAACGCCACTGACCACACGCTGCAGGAGACGTACCTGACGGCCATCGGCCAGCCATGGCACACCCAGGACCTGTCCACCAGCTACGGCACCCCGCCGATCGCGGCAGGCACCACCCCTGCGGTCGTGTACCACGGTGGGTACGTCAGCGTGTACACCGTCAACGCCGCCGACCACACGCTGCAGGAGACCTACCTGTCAGCCATCGGCCAGCCATGGCACACCCAGAACCTGTCCACCAGCCACGGCACCCCGCCGATCGCGGCAGGCACCAGCCCCGCGGGCGTGTTCCATACCGGCTACACCAGCGTGTACACGGTGAATGCAGCTGACCACACGCTGCAGGAGACCTACTTGTCAGCCATCGGGCAGCCATGGCACACGCAGAACCTGTCCGCCAGCTACGGCACCCCGCCGATCGCGGCAGGCACCAGTCCTGCCCCCGTGGTGCACACCAGTTCGGCCGGCGTGCTGAACTTCACCAGCGTCTACACCATCAACGCGACCGGCCTCACCGTGCAGGAAACCTACCTGGCAGCCATCGGCGACCCGTGGCACACCCAGCAGCTCCCGACCCCACCTGTGGCGGCGGGCACCACCTCGACCCCGCTGTACCACACCGGCTACACCAGCGTGTACACCCTCAACGCCACCACGCGCACGCTGGAGGAAACCTACCTGCCAGTCAACGGGGGGCCCTGGCACACCCAGAGCCTGTCCGCGAGCTATGGCACCCCGGCGGCCGCGGCCAGCACCCCAGTCGTGGCTCTGGTCCACCCCGACCACACCGGGATCCTTGACTTCACCAGCGTCTACACCATCAACGCCACCAGCCACACCGTGCAGGAAACCTACCTGGCCGCGGTCGGCGACCCCTGGCACACCCAGCAACTCCCCACCCCACCCGCCACCAAGT
>DASYYE010000166.1:0-14422 GCA_035946955.1 Streptosporangiaceae bacterium
TGTACAGCTGCCATGCGAGGTCCGCGAGCCGCCTTGGGTCGGCGGCCTCGTCGGCGGCCATCAGGTCGGTGCCCAGTGCGGTGAAGGCGTCACTGGCCATCAGTTCCGCGCCAAGCCCGTTGAAATCCTCGCTGGTCATCGCATCCTCTGTCTGGAGTCAACCGTCGCGCTGGCCCGTCGACCATGGGCCATAACAGACTCCTAACAGGAACAGTGTGACTGAGTACGTCTTCCTAACACCTAGCACATGTCGGCTGAGCGAACTCACCGGGACACGCTGTCACCGCCCACTGACAAATCCCACATGGCAGCGATGCAATCGCTGACAGGATCAAACGCACCAACGGCTTACCGTGGGCGCCGCCGCCGTGAGCGAGTCACCGCTTCCCAGTCCTGGACTGCCTTGGCGAGCGCTGCGGCGCTGTGGGCCTGAAGCACCCTCCGGTCAGCGCGTGAGCGGGCACACCACAGCACTCCGACAGGCACTATGCGCGGCACAGTCCAGAACTCCCAGCGGTCGCCGTAGAGGTGGCGCAGGGCCGCGACTTGGTCGGCCATGGCAGTGCTGTGGCTCACGAGGAACCCGTCACGATGGCCCAGGTCACTTTCCCCGATGCCTGGGCCAGCTTGTCCACGCCCCAGTACGCGGCCAGCGCCGCCACGAGCATCAGCCCTCGGCCGCTATCGACGTCGGCGTCTGGCTCCTGCAGAGTGGGCTCGGACTCGGAGCCGTCCCAGCATTCGATGACGACGCACTCACCATCACTGCGGAGCCACAGCCGCACCGGGGGCTGCCCGGGGCAGTGCTTCCCTTCGAACCAGTGCCCACTGAGCCCTTCCAGCGCGGTCGCGGCAATCGCGTTGGTGACAAGCTCCGACACCAGCAAGGTCACAGTCTCCGCTAATGGGGACAGGCCCCACTCCCACAGCACCGCCTTGGCGTGGCCACGGGCGCAGCCCACTGCGGGGGGCAGTGGCGCCAGTTCCAGGTAGGTCACCAGGTGGGCTGCCAGCCAGTTGGTTGCAGGGCCGGTTCCGGAGCTGCGCTCAGGGTCGTCGTTGTGGTGGTCGTGGGCCTGGACGAACCCAGGCACGGAACCGGCCCTGCCGTTCTCGGGCTGGACTGCCCGGATGATCATCGTTTACGCCCTCGTGGTTATCGGATCGCCTGTATTGACATGTATCGGTAGGCTGGTATGGCGCGCTAGTGATGACTGCATTCCGTGATCCATCACATGCCATCCGTGAAAGGATGTGAAGGCGCTGTGAAGACAATTAAGTCAATGCCAAACCTGGTGTTCCTGGGACGGGAACTGCGTCGCGCCCGTGAAGCTGCGGGAATGAGCCAGGCTCAGCTAGCCGACACGGTGAATTACGCGCCTTCCTTTGTGTCAATGGTGGAGAGCGCCGACCGGATGCCCAAGAAGGACTTTACGGAGGCATGCGACCGGGCGCTGTCCACTGGAGGGCTCCTTACCCGGCTGCTGACGGAACTGATAGCGCGCGATGGGGCGCCGGAGTGGTTTTGGCCGTGGATAGACATCGAGCGCGAGGCGGTCTCCCTGCGTTCGTTTGAGCCGCTGGTGGTTTATGGCCTGCTGCAGGTGCCGGAGTACACCCGGGCACTGGTGCGGTCATGGGATCTTGGCCAGGACGAGGCAACAGAGCAGGCTGTCACGGCTAGGGCAGAGCGCCAGCAAGTCCTGTCCAAGGACGAACCACCGATGCTGGTGGCGGTCATGGATGAGGGGGTGCTTCGTCGGCCAGTGGGCGGGGCTGCCATCATGAGAAAGCAGCTTGACCACCTCCTGAATGTGTCGAACCTGCCCCACATCATTATCCAGGTAGTGCCTTCGGGCACTGGCGAGTATGCGGGGCTCGCTGGCTCGTTTGTCGTCGCGGAGACTCCGGATGGCGATATGGCCTATTTGGAGACCGCGCTTTCTGGCCAGACCGTAGACCAGCCGGAACAAGTGGCGCGCATAATCAAGCGCTGGGAAGCGCTGCGCGCTGAGGCCTTGCCGCAAAGACAATCGCACCAATTGATAGAGGAAGTAGCACAGACATGGAAATGAAATGGGTCAAGTCTTCATACAGTGCCAACACCGGGAACTGTGTGGAAGTGGCCCGCAACGTTCCGGGCACTATCGCCGTTCGTGATTCCAAGGACGCAGACGGCCCGGCGCTGCAATTCGCGCCTGCCGAGTGGCGGGAGTTCCTGGCGAGCGTCCACTCTTCTTAGCCCGGGGGCCGGGAGCGGCCAGCGTCCAGACAGACCGCCCCGGCCCTTGCAGGTGGCTCCTGCCCGCCCTGGGTGCTCGTGCGGCGTGCCAGTGGCTAGCACGGTGGCAGGCTGCCCGACAGCCGAGACAGGCAGGCGCCCCTGCCCACCTTACGACAGCTTGGTCACGGTTGACCAGAGTCGGCTAAGGTCGATTCCAGTCACCTCTGGCCGGGAACGATCATCCACAGTGCTGAGCGTGACTATCGACCCTGACGCGGCTACCCCACTGTGGCGGCAGTTGGCAGACCTCCTGCGAGACCAGATCGCCTCTGGGGAACTGCCAGTGGGCCGCGTCATGCCCAGCGAGGCCACGCTGACCCAGCGCTACGGGCTGGCGCGCGGCACGGTGGTCAAGGCCCTGGACTCGCTGGAGAGTGATGGGCTGGTGGAGCGTATCCAGGGCCGCGGCACGTTCGTCCGGCAGCAGAGTGCCCCCCACTAGGTCAGTGGGGGGCACTCTCGTCGGTGCGCTCAGGCCAGTCCTAGCGGGCCTCTGCCTGGCGGCCGTCGTCGGCGTCACGTTTGGCCATCTCGGCGTCGGCTGTCACGACGGCTTCGAAATAGCGGCGGACATCGGCCCGGTCGCCTGCTTCATGGACGGTCCGGTCCGCTGAGCGTGCGATCATCTCCGCCTGTTCGAGCAGGACTCTGCGCTGGGCCGGGCCGGAAGTGTCAGCGATGATCTTCGTGATGCTGTCGAGCTGACGGATCATCACGGCCGGCATGCCCTCCCCGGACTGGCGGACCTTCTCGAACGACCGCTGGACCAGGCGCTCGTAGGGCGGCTGGGTGGCGATGACCCGGATGAACCCTTGCTGGTCACGGTGGACGCGGGCGGGATGCCAGTGTTTCGCGATCTTGCAGAGGTTCTCGCCGAGCCAGTCGATGCACGTCAGGGCGGTGAACGTGTCATTGACAGCAGGGGAGAGCGCGCGGAGGCAGATCTCCACGAGCTGGTCGATGCCGAACGACACGTCCTGGGTGAGTGTGCGGTAGGGCCCCGTGACATGGGCGCGGCCGAGTGCCGTCGCCACAGCGGGCACGGCCTCCGGCGGCAATACCTGGCCCAGTGGGTGTCCCTGCACCAAGAAGTGGCCCGGCCGGTAGTCGATGCTGATCACCGCGCCTGCCTCGGTGGCCATCGCGACCAGCACGTTGTGCTTGATGAACTGCAGGTAGCCGCTGGCCGGGGCGCGGATGACGCCGCCGTTGGACTCCATGGCGGCCAGCAGTTCGGTCACTGATGGGCCCTGCATGCCTGAGTCAGCGAGCCGTGCGGCCTGGCCGTCGCCCCCCTGGGTCTGGATCGCCTCGGTGAGGTCACGGGCGATGCTCGCGACCACCTGGGGGAGCTGGATCGACGTGGCGGTGTGGTGGATGAAGTAGATGAGGATGCCCAGGTCGGCCACCATGAGCGCGATCGAGACCGTGACCCCCAGGTGGGGGACGAAGATGCCGCGTGGGCCGGGACTGATCGAGACGAGCACCAGCACCGCGTAGACGAACGTCCCCACGAACGTGCCGAGGGTGAGCTGTGTGCCCCGGTCGCGGATGAAGTTGCGCAGCATGCGCGGGCCGAACTGGGTCGTGGCCAGTGTCAGGGTCACCAGGATGATCGAGAACACGACGCCCACGACCGTGATGACGGCTGCGGCGATGGTCGTGAGGATCAGGCTGGCGGCGTCGGCGGACCCGCCGACCACCCACGTGGGCAGGGTGATGCTGCGGTTGTAGGCGGCACGGTCAACCGTGAGCGTCCCCGCGAACAGGCAGATCGCGGCGATGACCTCGACGCCTGGCACGAACCAGAGGCTGGTCCGCAGCACTTCCCTGCGCCAGTGGTAGCTGAGCCCCGATGGCCAGGCAATGCGCGCCATGGTGAGCCCCCCTGTCCACGAGTCCGCATGCCGACCAGACTTCCCGGCTCACCAGGGCTAATGATATTGGCCCAGCCCATGCATTGGCAGCGGCTGTGGACTGTGTACCAGCTAGCGGATGAGGTACCTGCTACTGGTCGGGGTCTTGGGAAGCTCCGGCGTGCCCGGCGCGGGATGAGCGGACACCGGGTCTGCCGTGGCAGCATTTGGTGGGGTGGTGCGGGGCCGAGGCGGCGCTGGCGGGCCGGGTGACCCCGGTGAGGCTTGCTGTGACCAGCCCCAGGGTGAGCAGGGCGGCGACTGCCCCGGCCTCTCCCCACAGGTGCTTTCGAGTGTGCCGCCTGCGGCGCATCGCGCCCACGTGCATGGCGGTGCCTCTGTGCATCTCGGTGCCCCTAGTCAACGTCGCGGGTGTGTTGAGGGGTTGGCCCCGTTGGGCGGATGACTCGCGCGAGCCTATCGGCGCGCGACTCACATGTCGCTGGAATCCCAAGACTTGGCATGGACCGCACAATGCCGGGCGAACCCAACGCGCAGCCCGGGGGTTCGGCGGTGTGCCCGGCCTTAGTAGGGGAGGAAACAGATCCCGGCATGGTCGTTGAAGTTGTCGCACGAGCCCGCTCGCAGCCCGGGTGCCTGGTCGTGGCCTGTGGGCGGGTGTTCCAGGCGGCCCGGAGTGGGTGGGGTGTGGTGGCTGGGTAGCGCTGTGCCAGTGGGACCAAGCCGGCCGAGACCATTGGCACAACTTGACGCAACTAGGACAGTGGCCTCAGAATCGCCATGACAACGTTGTCAAAATTGTGGGCCCTCACCCCGGGCAGAGGAGACGTCGGGCGTGCACGACTTCGCTATCGGGCAGGGATGAGCCCGGGCTAGAGACGAACGGCTGGCGCTTGGCCGAGCAAGCGCCAGCCGTTCACCTTCTGACCCACAGGCCACTGCCCGTGCTTGGACCGCGGGGCGCAGCCACCACAACCACGCAGACCTGGCACGGCCCACGGTTGACGGCCGGCCGGGCCGTGCGCCCGCCGAACCCGGAACGGGAGACAGATGCCCACCGATGAGCAGCCCGGGGTGGACCAGGCCGCGCCCAACGGCGCGGGGCGCGGCCCAGGGGGCCGTAGCCGCCCCAGGATGGAGGACGTGGCCGCGCATGCGGGGGTCGCCCTCAAGACCGTCTCACGCGTGGTCAATGGTGAGCCCGGGGTGACGCAACGTACGGCCGAACGGGTGCACGCTGCTATCGACCAGCTTGGCTTCAGGCGCAATGACAGTGCCCGTGTCCTGCGCAAGGGCCAGACCGCATCAATCGGCCTGATCATGGAGGACATCGGCAACCCGTTCTACTCGGCGCTCTCACGCGCAGTGGAGGACGTGGCGCGTGAGCACGGCCACCTGCTGTTCACCGGGTCGAGCGACGAGGACCCGGTGCGCGAGCGCGAGCTGGCCCTCTCGTTCTGCGCCCGCCGGGTCGATGGGCTCATCGTCATCCCCACCTCCCACGACCACACCTACCTGCTCCCCGAGATCTCGGCGGGCACCGCCATGGTCTTCGTGGACCGCCCAGCCTGTTTGATCGAGGCCGACACGGTGCTCAGCGACAATGTTGGTGGCGCCCGGGAAGCCGTTGACCACCTGATCCGCCATGGCCACCAGCGGGTCGGGTTCATCGGCGACTCCCCGCGGGTTGCCACCGCGGTGGCTCGCCTCCGCGGCTACCGGGAGGCCATGGCCGCCGCCAGGCTGGGCGTAGACGACACATGGGTCGCGCTGTCGTCTCCGACCGATAAGGCCGTCCGGCTGGCGTTGTGCCAGATGCTCACTGGGCCAGCGCCCATTACCGCACTGTTCTGCGGCAACAACCGGGTCTCCGTGCTGGCGCTGCGCGAGCTGGGGGCGTCAGGTATCAGCCTGGCGTTCGTGGGTTTCGACGACTTCGAACTGGCCGACCTGCTCCGCCCCGGCATCACCGTGGTGGCCCAGGACGTCGCGAGGCTCGGCCGGGTAGCAGCAGAACTCCTCTTCCGGCGGCTGGCCGGGCACTGTGGCCCGGCCGAACACATCAATGTCGGCACCAGGCTCGTCCAGCGAGGCTCTGGCGAACTCCCGCCAACCCGCATCGTCGGCCCATGACGGTCGGCTTATACCCCGTGGGGTATGCTCGCCTAGGCAGGAGGGAGGCGCTGTGAAGATCGACGACCGGGCGGCGGGGGCCGTGCTCAACCGGCTGCGCCGGGCGCAGGGCCAGCTCGCCGGGGTGATCGCCATGGTCGAGGAGGGGCGGGACTGTCAGGACGTGGTGACACAGCTGGCAGCGGTGTCACGTGCGCTGGACCGAGCCGGCTACAAGATCCTCGCCAGTGGGATGCGCCAGTGCCTTACCGGGGAGGGTGGCACCGTGATGACCGAGGAGCAGATGGAGAAGCTGTTCCTCACCCTCGCCTGACACAGGTGCGCGCCACCCCCGGGAATGACGGACCTTGCACCCTTGTTACCCCCCGGGGTATATGGACGTTCGCATGTAGACAGGGAGGGTACCCATGGCGACGGTCGAGTTGACCTCGGAGAACTTCGAGTCGGTGGTCAGCGGCGAGGGCTTGGTGCTGGTGGACTTCTGGGCCTCGTGGTGTGGGCCGTGCCGCATGTTCGGCCCGGTGTTCGAGCGGGCTTCGGAGAAGCACGCGGACGCCGTGTTCGGCAAGGTGGACACGGAGGCACAGCCGGAACTCGCGGGCGCGTTCGGTATCTCGTCGATCCCCACGCTGATGGTGGCCCGTGACGGCGTGGTGCTGTATGCACAGGCCGGTGCACTGCCAGAGGCCGCGCTCGAGCAGCTCATAGCCAAGGTCCGCGAGCTCGACATGGACGAGGTCAGGGCCAGCATCGTCGAGCAGGAAGCAGCGGGCGCCAGCTCCTGAACCAGGGCCGCTGACGCCGTGGGCACGAAGCGCCCGGCTGATATACCATGCCTGGGTATGGTAAATTCGCCAGCGGCGCTCCGGTGGGGGCGCGCGGACGGAGGGTGACGTGCACGGGTACACCCCGAACAAGCAGGATTACCTCAAGCGGCTGCGCCGTATCGAGGGCCAGGTGCGGGGCCTGCAGCGGATGGTCGAGGAAGACAAGTACTGCATCGACATCCTGACCCAGGTCGCGGCGGCGACCCGGGCCCTGCAGTCGGTGGCGCTGGGCCTGGTCGAAGACCATATGGGTCACTGCTTGACCGAGGCCGCGGCTGAGGGGGGCGACGTCGCAGCCGCCAAGGTCCGTGAGGCATCCGAGGCGATCGCCCGCCTGGTCCGGTCCTGACGTCAGAAGGGCAGTGGAGATGGCATCAGCGAGCTATACGGTCACGGGGATGACCTGCGAACACTGCGTGAACGCGGTCACCCAGGAGCTCATGGAGATTGGTGGCGTCGACGAGGTGAGCGTGGACCTCGTGCCCGGCGGCCACTCCGTGGTGACGGTGTCCAGCGACGCCCGGCTGACCGACGAGGCCGTTGCGGCCGCCCTGGACGAGGCTGGCGACTACCACCTCGCCATGGGCTGAGGACGCCGGTGGCCGTGCCAGCCGGGGTCGGCAGCCCGGCACGCAGCGCGGAGCTGGCAATCGGCGGGATGACGTGTGCCTCGTGCGCGGCCAGGGTCGAGAAGAAGCTCAACAAACTGGACGGCGTGACCGCCACGGTCAACTTCGCCACCGAGACCGCACATGTGACCTTCCCCGTCTCGGTCAGCACCGGCGACCTGATCAAGGTGGTCGAGCAGGCCGGCTACACGGCCGTCCTGCCCATCGCCCAGGAATATGGGCCTGCCAGGCCAGCGGCCGCGGATGGGGACGGGGACGCCGAAGCGGCCGCGCTGCGGCAGCGGCTGGTCGTGTCGCTGGCACTCGCGGTCCCGGTAGTGGTGCTGTCGATGGCCCCGGTGCTGGAGTTCCGCAACTGGCAGTGGGCCTGCCTCGCGCTGGCCTCGCCGGTCGCGGTGTGGGGGGCGTGGCCATTCCACCGCGCGGCCCTGGTCAATGCCAGGCACGGCGCAGCGACCATGGACACACTGGTCTCGGTCGGGGTTGCCACCGCCTACCTGTGGTCGCTGTACGCGCTGTTCTTCGGCCCGGCAGGCCGGGCGGGCATGCGCATGAGCTTCTCCTGGCTAGCCCATGGCAGCGCAGCGGGTGCCATCTACCTGGATGTGGCGTCCGGGGTGACAGCGCTGGTCCTGCTCGGCCGCTACTTCGAGGCGCGGGCCAGGCGGCGCTCGGGTGTGGCGCTGCGGGCCCTGCTGGCGCTGGGGGCCAAGGACGTCGCCGTGCTCCGCGACGGCAGGGAGGAACGAGTACCGGTCGGGCAGCTCGCGGTGGGCCAGGAGTTCGTGGTCCGGCCGGGGGAGAAGATCGCCACCGACGGGGTCGTGGTCTCGGGCAGTTCTGCGGTGGACACCTCGATGCTCACGGGGGAACCGGTCCCCGCCGAGGCCGGCCCCGGCGACCACCTGGTCGGCGGGTGCGTGAACGTCGGGGGACGGCTGGTGGTCCGCGCCACCAGGGTCGGCGCTGACACCCAGCTCGCGCAGATGACGCGGCTCGTCACCGCGGCCCAGGCTGGCAAGGCGCCGGTGCAGCGGCTGGCGGACCGGGTCTCGGCCGTGTTCGTCCCGGCCGTCTTCGTGGTCGCGGCCGTGACGCTGGCCGGGTGGCTCGCTGCCGGGCAGGGCGCGGGGGCTGCGTTCACCGCGGCGGTCGCGGTGCTGATCATCGCCTGCCCATGCGCGATGGGCCTGGCCACGCCCACCGCCATCCTGGTCGGCACGGGCCGTGGCGCACAGCTCGGCATCCTGGTCAAGGGGCCGCAGGCGCTGGAGGCCACCCGGACGATCGACACCATCGTGCTGGACAAGACCGGCACGGTCACCACCGGGAAGCTGAGCCTGGCAGCCGTGGCCGCCGCGCACGGTGAGGACGAGGCCGATGTGCTGCGGCTGGCAGGGGCCGTGGAAGACGCCTCAGAGCACCCGGTCGCGGCAGCGGTCGCCGTGGGTGCGCGGGCGCGCCTTGGCGCTGGCCTGCCCGCGGTGGCGGACTTCTCCAGCCACCGCGGGCGCGGGGTCACTGGTGTGGTCGAGGGCCATGCCGTCGTGGTCGGCCGGGCGGCCTGGCTCGAGTCGGAGTGGGCGCTACCGGTCCCGGCGGAGCTTGCCGCCCGCGCCGGGCAGGCAGAGCAGGCCGGGCAGACTGTGGTGTTCGCCGGGTGGGACGGGAAGGCCCGCGGGCTGCTCGCGGCCGCCGACACCGTCAAGCCCACCTCCGCCCAGGCGGTCGCCCGGCTGCGCGCCATGGGCCTGCGGCCGGTGCTGCTCACCGGCGACAACGAGCGTGCCGCCCGCGCCGTCGCGGCCGAAGTCGGCATCAGCGAGGTGGTCGCCGGGGTGCTGCCCGATGGCAAGGTCGCCGCTGTCCAGCAACTGCAGCACGCGGGCAGAGTGGTGGCTATGGCCGGGGACGGCGTCAACGACGCCGCGGCCCTCGCCCAGGCTGACCTCGGCCTGGCCATGGGCACTGGGACCGATGCCGCGATCGAGGCCTCCGACCTGACCCTGGTCCGCGGCGACCTCCTCGCCGTCCCCGACGCGATCGCCCTGTCGCGACGGACCCTGCGCACCATCAGGGGCAACCTGTACTGGGCATTCGGCTACAACACCGCCGCGATCCCGCTCGCCGCCCTGGGATTCCTCAACCCGCTGGTCGCCGCCGCCGCGATGGCGTTCAGTTCGGTGTTCGTCGTCACCAACAGCCTGCGGCTGCGCCGGTTCGCCCCCGGCCCCTCCTGAGACACCAGCCGTACGCCCGCGTAGTCCTCCCCCACGGGCGGCACACCCTTCGTCCCCGCGGCGCCGGCCCCACCCTTCGCCACCGCGTCAGTGGGTATGACATGCGGCACGGGTGGCGCACCACTCATCGGGCGCGGAAAGCGGGTAGGCGGGGGAGAGCGGGTAGCTGCGGGTCATGACCACGCCGGGGCCGGGTGACGGCCGCTGCGCCGATGGTGTCCATCAGCCCGGCTGGTCAGCGATTCGGGATTGGAGGTGACCGCATGTCGATGCCCTATGGTGAGCGGCGGCGGCTGCGCAAGGCAGAGCGGGCCCTGTGCGCCGCTGACCCCCGCTTGGTGGCCATGTTCAGCGTCTTTGCCGACCTCACCACCGGCGAATCACTGCCGCAGCGGGAGCAGTTCCCGCCTCGGCGGGCGTTCCCGGTCCTTGCTGTCTGCGCGATAGCGGCCGTGGCTGCCGCGCTGGCCAGGCTGACGGTCCGCGCGGCGCGTGCCGTGGCCCGGGCCCTACAGCGGGCGTACGCCGCCTGCCACGTGCTCATCAGCAGGAAGCGTGGCTCTAGGCCCCCCAGGGGCGCCATCTCCCGGCAGCAGAGTCCATGGGGGTGAGTGTCCGCCCCGGCGCGGAGCCGGTAACGGCGTCCACGACTGTGGGCGCCGTTCTTTGTGGTCCCTGGTGACGCTCTGGTGTACATCGTCGCATTCGCCCTTGGCTGCCTCGGCAGTCGGCTCGACTGGACGGAGCGGGCGGCCATCGCCATGATGACCGCAGGGACTTTCGGGCTTATCGCGTTCCTCGGCCCTCGCAGCGGACGGGACGCGGGTATTGGATGGACGCTGTGGTTTCTGGCCGGCCTCGCCACGGTGGTCCCGATCGCGGCCATGTTCTGGCTGGGGTACCGGTCGTCGTCGCCCGGGCGCAGGGCTGCCCTGCTCGGCGTGGGGGCCGGGATGGGCTTCGGTCTTGCCACGGCCATGACCAAGGGCATGACCGTCCAGTTCGCTACCGGGGGCATCATCGGCGTCCTGACGTCCTGGCAGTTGTATGCGGCGGGAGTGGCGGGGGTCTTCGCCTTCTGGCTGGACCAGAACGCGATCAACGCGGGCAGTCTCGCTGCTGCCCAGCCTGGAGTGACCTTGGCCGATCCTTATGTCTCGGTCGCCTGGGGCGCGGCCGTGTTCCACGAGCCCATGCGCGGCGGCCTGTGGGCCGCTGCGGCGGCCGTGTGCGGCGTCGCGATGAGCGCAGGGGCGTTCGTCCTGGCCCGTTCCCCCGCCATCACCGGTCCCCAGGAGAGCAGCGAGACCGACGGGGCCGCCGCCAGCAGCCCGTCCACGGACAGCAGCGGCGAGCGCACCAGGGCCGGCCGGCGGTCGCGGTGACCTACTTCCTCGGCGTGGTGTCCGCGGTGTTGATGGGGGCGGGGTTCGTCCTCCAGCAAGGCGTTGCCCAGCAGGTGTCGGCTAAGTACTTCCTGCGGCTGCGCCTGCTCGCCCGCCTTGTCCGTTACCCGCGGTGGCTCGCGGGACTGGTCACGATGGTGGCCGGGCAGATCCTGGCCGCCTGGGTCATCGGGCACCTCGTGCTGTCGGTCGCGGAGCCCCTGCTCTCGGCGAACCTCCTCTTCGCGCTGCTACTGGCGTGGCCGCTGTCCGGCCAGCCACTGACCAGGTCGGAGGTCATCGGGGCGCTGACGTTGGTGGCGGGGGTCACCGCTCTGTCGCTCGCGCGGACTATCCGTTCCCCGGAGCTGGCCTTTGGCTCGTCCGCGAACTGGCGCCCCGCGGCGGTCGCGGCCGGGCTGGTCGCCTGGGGTTTCGCTGTCTGGGGACGACGGCGCACCGGTGATCTGCGAGCCATCTTGACCGGGGTGAGCGCGGGGGTGGTGTTCGGGCTGCAGGACGCGGTCACGCGCAGTGCGGTGCAGGACCTGGGGGCCCACGGGGTGGCCGGGCTGCTGGTGAGCTGGCCCGCCTACGTGCTGTTCATCGTGGGAGCAGCCGGGATCTGGCTGATGGAGAGCGCGTTCAGCGCCGCCCCGCTGCACGCGTCACTGCCCGCGATCACCGCCGGAGAGCCGCTGGTCGGCATCGGCCTGGGGATCGTGGTGTTCGGTGACCGGCTGTCCACCTCTGTGGGGGTGATAGCCGTCCAGGTGGTGGGCCTGGCCGCGCTCGTAGCTGGTGTCGTCCTGGTGGCCAGAGGACCGGCGCTGGCAAGCGTCCGCGCGCGGGCACGTGCAATGGCGGCCCGGGAGGTGGCTGACGCCCCTGGTGGCCGAGGCTGGGAGCCGACTGACTCACAGTCCTGCTAGGGCCAGGCGTGGTGCTATTTCGGCGGCGAGCCGGCCGAGTTGGGGACCGCCGCCCTGAGCCGCGTCCTTCTTGGCATTGAACAGCCTGACCCAGAGCCCGGCTGCCCAGGCGAGTTGCACCTGGCGGGCGGTCCAGCTGGTGCCAGCGGCGGTTTGGTAGGCGCTGAGGAAGCCGGCGGTCTGCTCGATGGATGCCGCCTCACCGGGGCCTCCCGCGGCCGGCCATACCGCGGCGGCGAGCCCAGCGACAGCTACCTCTGGCTGTGCGATCACACTGTCCCAGTCGTGCACGGCGAGTGGTTGCCCGCCCTGCCACCGGATGTTCTGTGACTCCCAGTCGCCATGGCCGATCCGGTGCGGCCCGTCACAGCTGCGCATCTGCTGCCTGACCCGCCGCGCCGCATCATCAACCCAGGCTGGCCCGGCGACCTCATTCAGGTTGCGGCCCTGGTCATCATGGTCGGGCCAGAGCCCCGGCCCGGGATGGCCCCAGCCTGCCCAGGCCAGTGAGGGAGCCAAGGAGGGCACGGCCGTCACGGCGGGGGCCAGGCGGACCAACTCGGCCAGCAGCGCCGCGAAAGGTTCCGCGCCGCCAGCCGGGCTGAGCTGCTCACCGCCGTGGACGAGAGTCTCGGCGGTGACAGCGAGGCCGCCCTCCCTGAGGAGGCCGGTGAGCGGGGCAGGGCACGGGAAGCCGGCCTTGGCCAGCGCCGCCTGTACCGCCACGCAGCCGGCCAGCCGCTGGTCAAATGGCCGTGCTTTCACGACCACGCAGCGTCCGTCGGTGAGTTCGACGGCCACCACTTCGGAGAGGTACCCCGTCCGGAACAGGAAGCGGCCCGGGGGAGCCCCGAGGCGGCGGACGCACCAGGTGGCCAGCAACTGTTCAGACAGCACACGGGTATGGTGCCCGGTGCTGGCTGGCGGTGTTACCCCTGGCGGTCACCCAGGGCGGCCCGGGTGAGGGTCGTCGCCGTGTGCACGATGCTGGTGACGGCTGCCTCGGCGTCCAGCCCGTACAGGTCGGTAAGGCTGAACAGCGCCTCTGCGCTGACCACCACCGCAAGGTCGCGCCTGAGCTGCTCTAGCGCGGCGGGGTCAGGTGCGCCGGGCGTGCCGGCCACCGGGGACAGCGCGTAGTCGATCAGCGGGAAACGCAGGCCCGGACGGTGCGCGGCAGCAGCAGGCCGGGTGATGGTGGCCGCGATCACGGCGCGGACCACGCCCGCACGTGCCAGGACGTGGCGGAGCAGGAACTCGGTCGCGGCCGCGACGCGTGCCACCGGGTCGTCGGAGCTGACGACCGCTTCGAGTACCTCGGCCGCGGTGGGCAGTTGCCCGGCGATGGCCTCTTGCAGCAGGCTGGCCAGGTCAGGGAAGTAGCGGTAGGCCGTGGCCTCGGAGACGAGCGCCGCCTTGGCGACTTCCGGCATGGTCACTTCGCGGCCGGTACGGCTCAGGTCGGCTGCGGCCGCCACGATGGCCGTGCGTGTCCGTAGCTTCTGGTTGGTGCGGCCCGCCGCGCCGGCTGACGCCATCGGTCTGCTCCTCCCCGGGTTCGTTAGACGAGCTTACTCCCATAATGAGAGACTACTTGCACAGATTCATGCAAGTCTTCTATGTTCATGAGAGTGTACTCTTGCAAAGTGGTTGATCATGGACGGAGGGTTGGTCATGGACGACGTTTCCGTTGTCGCTCCGGGTGGCGGAGAGGTGATCGAACTGGGCCCGGCCCGGCTGCGCATCCTGGAGGACGGCGGCACCACCGCACACCGGCTCGGGATCGCGGAGATCACGCTCGCCCCACACAGCGCTGGCCCGCCACAGCACCGCCATGCCCTGCATGACGAAGGCTTCTACGTGGTCTCCGGAACGGCCAGGTTCACGGTGGGGGAGACCGGCTACGACGCGCCCCCCGGGACGCTGGTGATGGTCCCGCCCGGCGCCCCGCACACCTTCGCGAACCCGGGTGACCAGCCGGTCGTCATACTCAACACGTTCACCCCGGACCTGTACGTGCAGTACTTCCGGGACCTGCATGAGGCGGCCGCGGCCGGCCAGGCGCCGACACCACAGGTCACCCTCGACGTCATGAGCCGCTATGCCACGACCCCG
>DASYYE010000167.1:0-29059 GCA_035946955.1 Streptosporangiaceae bacterium
CGCGGCGTAAGTCACTGGAAAGCCCGGTGCTCCGAAAGGCGCCCGCCGGGTTTGGAGGGAGGCTGCCCCGGACACGGGGCAGCCGACCCTACACTTCGCTGATGCCCGCGAGCAGGGACGGGAGCGGCACGGTGGACGGCCGTCGCGTGGCCGGCGCGGGCGGGGCTTTCGGCGCCTGGTCTCGGGCATCCCCACCGGCAGGTTCCGGGACCGGCTGGTCCAGATGGCCGCCAACGCGGGCCTGGCGGTGGTCGCGGCCGACCCGGCGCACACGTCGCGGTGGGGCCGCGAGCACTGGCTCGCCCCCCTGCAACACCAGGTTTCCCCGACCGCCACCGGCCATCACGCGGCCGCCGTGGTGATCGGCAGGCGTGCGCTCGGCCACCGGGCGCGGCGAAAGGCAGGCGTGACCGGCGGCGGCCAGCGGACCAGCCGCCGGGGAGCTGCCCCCCGAGCACCCGTGGCCAGGCAAGCGGACAGGGACGGCAGGCCCCGCGAGGCCCAGCGGCAGCCACCCCCGTGGCGCAAGACCGCAACGGCCAAACGGACACGCCCGCCCGACCAGGCGACCCAGGACCGTTCGGGGCCGCCGGGCCAGCCAGGACCATGTCCTGCTAGCTCATTAAGAACGGTGCCTCATGCGAACAGGTCCTGCTCGTAGCGGCGCGGCCCGCTGCCCTGGCCCAGCCCGCCGGTGAGCAGGGTGTAGTACTCCCGGCCGAGGATCCTGCGCCCGACCATGTCAGACAGGGCGAAAAACTCACCGTCCACCGCGACCTGGGTCGCATGAGCCCGCAGTGCCGCGGTCTTCGCGGCCAGGTAGGGGGTCGCGTCTACCTCGGTCGTGACCTGGTCGTCGGGGACACCGAACGGCAGGTCCGACACCGCGGCGACCTCCCGGAAACCGCTGGCGGCGCGGCCTTCACCGGTGGTCAGCGTCACCGCCTGTGCCAGCACCGACCTGGGCATCGCGGTGGCGTACACCTTGGCGACCCGCCACTGCGCAAGCTGTACCGCCCGCATGGTCACCCGGTGCGCCTGGATGTGGTCGGGGTGGCCGTAGTAGCCACGTGCGTCATAGGTGACCACCACCTGCGGGCGGACCTCATCGACCACCGCGGCGAGTCCCGCCGCTGCCTCCGCCACATCGGCCTGCCAGAAGCAGCCCGGTGCATTGTTGCTGGGCAGGCCCATCATGCCCGAGTCGCGCCAGCGGCCCGGGCCGCCCAGAAACCGGTGGTCGCTGACTCCCAGTGCGGCGCATGCCGCCGTGAGCTCGCCCACCCGGTACGGGCCGAGGCGGTCCTCCTGGCCGGCCGCGAGGTGCGCGAGCCCTGGCGGGATGACCTCACCCAGTTCCCCCAGTGTGCAGGTGACCAGCGTTACCTGGGCGCCCTGCGCCGCATACTTCGCGATAGTCGCGCCGGTCTCGATCGACTCGTCGTCGGGGTGTGCGTGGACGAAGAGCAGCCGGTGTATGGCTGACACGCGGGAGATGGTAGCCAAAGGACTCCGCACGCCTGGCACGATCAAGGGATGACCGAGAGCTTCCCACGCCAGCAGGCCAAGACCCAGGGCTTCACGCTGGGTGTCCCCCGTTCGTTCCAGGTCGCCCCGGACGGCAGCCGGGTTGCGTTCCTCCGCAGCAAGGGCGGCGAGGATCCGCTGACCTGCCTGTGGGTGGCTGACGTGGGCACCGGCCAGGAGTGGCTGGCCGCTGACCCGGCCACGCTCGGAGGTGGTGGTGACGGTCTCACCGAGGAGGAGCGGGCGCTGCGGGAACGAAAGCGCGAGCGGGCCTCCGGCATCACCTCCTATGCCACCAACAGGGCGGTCACGCTGGCCACCTTCGCTCTGGCGGGCGAGGTGTACGTGGCGCGGCTGACCTCCGGCAGCGACGGCGGTCCCCCGGTACACCGGACTCCCAGCACCGCCCCGGCCTTCGACCCGCGACTGGACCCTGGCGGGCGGTACATCGCCTATGTATGCGACGGTGCGCTGCGCGTCAGCGACCTGGTCACCGGAGAGGACCGCGAGCTTGCTGGGCCGGGCGGTGCCCCCGGGGTGACGTTCGGCCTCGCGGAGTTCATCGCCGCGGAGGAGATGGGCCGGATGCGCGGGTTCTGGTGGGCACCGGACGGCTCCTCACTGCTCGTGGCCAGGGTGGACGACACCCCCGTCACCCGGTGGTACATCGCGGACCCCGCCAACCCTTGGCATGCCCCGCGGGAAGTGGCCTACCCGGCGGCTGGCACAGCCAACGCCGACGTGTCGCTGCTGACGGTCGGTCTCGACGGAGCGCAGCGGCCAGTGGAATGGGACCGTGACGAGTTCCCCTACCTGGCGGCGGTGGAGTGGGGGGCCGATGTCCCGCTGATCGTGGTGCAGACCCGTGACCAGCGGCGCATGCGCCTGCTGTCGGCCGACCCCGCGCACGGCACCACCGAGGTCGTGCGGGAGGACACCGACCCCCACTGGGTGGACATCGTCGCCGGCGTCCCGGCACACACCGGCGATGGCCGGATCGTGTGGGCCGCCGATTCCGGTGGTGCCAAACGGCTGCTGGTCGCGAGCGCGGCCAGCCTGGCCGACGGCAGCGCGGAACCGGTCACCCCACCGGGGCTGCAGGTCCGGGCGGTACTCGACACCGACGGCGACACGGTGCTGTTCAGCGCCTCCGGCGACGAGCCAACCGAGGCCGGGCTGTGGTCCTGGGGGCCCGAGGGCACCGTGCCGGTGGCAGCGGCCCCAGGCGTGCACATGGGGCGCCGGGCCGGGGGCACCACCGTGGTGGTCAGCCACTGCCTAGCCGAGCCTGGCCCAGCTATCACGGTGTTGACCGAGGGTCCGGACGGCACCAGTGAGGCCTGCCACATCGCGTCCCTGGCGGCCGAACCCAACCTGCCCGCTCCGGCCCCCGACATCTTCCCCGCCGGGCCGACCGGGATCCGCACAGCCCTGCTGCTGCCTTCCTGGCACAAGCCGGGCTCGGGCAAGCTCCCGGTGCTGCTCGACCCGTACGGCGGCCCTCACGCCCAGCGGGTCCTGGCCTCTCAGAACATGTTCTGGACCTCGCAGTGGTTCGCGGAACAGGGCTTCGCGGTGGTGGTCGCGGACGGCAGGGGCACGCCCGGACGCGGGCCCGCGTGGGAGCGCGCGGTCGCCGGAAACCTCGCTGACCCGGTGCTGGAAGACCAGGTCGAGGCATTGACAGCGGCCGCCCGGCGGTGCGCCGACCTCGACCTGGACCGGGTCGCCATCCGGGGGTGGTCGTTCGGCGGCGACCTGGCCGCCCTGGCGGCGCTGCGCAGACCCGAGGTGTTCCACGCCGCCGTCGCCGGGGCACCAGTCACGGACTCCCGGCTCTACGACACCCACTACACCGAGCGCTACCTGGGACACCCCGGCGACAACCCGGATGCCTACAGCAACTGCTCCGTGGTCACTGACGCGCAAGCGCTCGTGGGCCGGCCGCCCGGCAGTTACACCCACCGGCCGCTGATGCTCATCCACGGGCTGGCCGACGACAATGTGGTCGTCGCCCACACCTTGCGGCTGTCCTCTGTGCTGCTGGCTGCCGGGTACCCGCACACGGTGCTGCCGCTGACCGGAGTGACCCACATGGCCTCGCAGGAGGACGTCGCCGAGAACCTGCTCCTGCTGCAGGTGGACTTCTTGCGGCGGGCGCTCGGGCTGGCCGGCCCCGTGATGCACGACACTGTGTAGCAAGAGTCACACCCCATGGCCACCCAGGCCGGGCTACGCGGTGATATGTAGAGGGAATGACACAGGCACCAACCGCACCCACCAGGTCCAGGGCAGCGATCCCTGACCGCACCCTGCGCAAAGACCCCTGGTGGCGGCAGCCAGCCGTGAACGGGGCTGCGCTGGCTGTGGTGGTCGTCTACCTGACCTGGGCCTCCCTGGTCAACGCGGACTACTTCTGGAAGCCCTACATCTCCCCCCTGTACTCGCCGTGCCTGGCCACCACATGCACGCCGGGCGCGGGTTTCCACTGGATACCGTGGCTGTCCGCGCTGACCCCGGCGATCATCATCATCGGCGGGCCCATGGGGTTCCGGTTCACCTGCTACTACTACCGCAAGGCCTACTACCGGGCCTTCTGGCGGGCACCAGCCTCCTGCGCCGTGCGTGAGCCCCACGCCAAGTACACCGGGGAGACCCGGTTCCCGCTGATCCTGCAGAACGTGCACAGGTACTTCTTCTGGATTGCACTGGCGTTCAACGTGGTCCTCACGGCCGACGCGGTGATAGCGTTCCGCGACCACAGCGGGGCCTGGGGGCACATGGGCCTGGGCACGCTCGTGCTGGTGGTCAACGCGGCCCTGCTCTGGCTCTACTCGCTGTCGTGCCACGCCTGCCGCCACATCACCGGCGGCCGGCTCAAGCACTTCTCGAAGCACCCGGTCAGGTACTGGCTGTGGACCCAGGTCTCCAAGCTCAACGCCCGGCACATGGAGTTCGCCTGGGTGTCCCTGTTCTGGGTACTGTTCACCGACCTTTACATCCGGCTGGTGGCCAGCGGCGCCATCTCCGACCCGAGGTTCTTTTAGATGAGTGACATCCAGAAGCTGCCGTATGACGTCGTTGTCATCGGAGCGGGCGGTTCGGGGCTGCGCGCGGCGATCGAGGCCCGGCTGGCGGGCAAGAAGACAGCGGTCATCTCCAAGTCCCTGTTCGGCAAGGCGCACACGGTCATGGCCGAAGGTGGCTGCGCCGCCGCGATGGGCAACGTGAACCCCAATGACAACTGGCAGGTCCACTTCAGGGACACCATGCGCGGGGGCAAGTTCCTCAATAACTGGCGGATGGCGGAACTGCACGCCAAGGAGTCTCCGGACCGGGTCTGGGAACTCGAAGCGTGGGGGGCGCTGTTCGACCGCACCCCCGAGGGGAAGATCAGCCAGCGCAACTTCGGCGGCCACCAGTACCCCCGGCTCGCCCACGTGGGCGACCGGACCGGCCTGGAGATGATCCGCACCCTGCAGCAGAAGGTCGTGGCCCTGCAGCAGGACGACGCCCGGCAGCTCGGTGACCCCGAGGCCATGATCAAGGTCTTCGCGGAGACCACCGTCACGCGGCTGGTCCTCGACGGGGGGCGGGTCGCTGGCGCGTTCGGCTACTTCCGCGACACAGGGCAGTTCGCCCTGTTCGAGGCACCCGCCGTGGTGCTGGCCACCGGCGGGATCGGCAAGACCTTCCAGTACTCCTCGAACTCCTGGGAGTACACCGGCGACGGTCACGCACTGGCACTGCTCGCGGGCGCCACCCTGCTCAACATGGAGTTCGTCCAGTTCCACCCGACCCACATGGTCTGGCCCCTGTCAGTGCGCGGGCTCCTGGTCACCGAGTCGGTGCGGGGCGACGGCGGGGTGCTCCGGAACTCCGAGGGCAAGCGGTTCATGTTCGGCTATGTCCCCGACGTGTTCAGGCCCCAGTACGCGGAAACCGAAGAAGAAGCCGACCGCTGGTACACCGACCCGGACCACAACCGCCGCCCACCGGAACTGCTGCCCCGCGACGAGGTGGCCCGCGCTATCAATGCGGAGGTCAAGGCCGGGCGCGGCTCACCGCACGGCGGCGTGTTCCTCGACATCGCCTCCAGGCGGCCCGCCGAGGAGATCCTGCGGCGGCTGCCTTCCATGCACCACCAGTTCAAAGAACTCGCTGACGTGGACATCACCAAGGAACCCATGGAGGTCGGGCCCGCCCAGCACTACGTGATGGGTGGTGTAGAGGTCGATCCTGACAGCGCGGCATCGGTGGTGCCCGGCCTGTTCGCGGCCGGTGAGGTCTCCGGCGGCATGCATGGGTCGAACCGGCTCGGCGGCAACTCCCTGTCCGACCTGCTGGTGTTCGGTCGGCGTGCGGGCGAAGGCGCGGCAGCGTACCTGGACTCCCTGGGTCCGGACCGGCCGAGCGTGAGCGATGCGGCACTGGCTGAGGCTGAGGCCGAGGCGGTCGCGCCGCTGGAGCGGGCCGACGGCGAGAACCCGTACACGGTCCATGCCGACCTGCAACAGACCATGAGCACGCTGGTCGGCATCATCCGGCGGGAAGACGAGGTCAAGACCGCGCTCACCGAACTCGGTGGGCTGCGGGTGCGGGCTGGCAAGGTCAGCGCCGACGGTGGCCGGGCCTACAACCCCGGCTGGCACCTCGCCCTGGACCTGCGCAACATGATGCTGATCGCGGAGTGCGTAGCGCAGGCGGCCCTGGAGCGGCAGGAGAGCCGCGGCGGCCACACTCGCGACGACTTCCCGAAGATGTCGCCGCAGTGGCGGCAGGTCAACCTGGTCTGCTCGCTGGACGGCGACCAGGTCAGCCTGAGGCGCCAGCCCATGGCACCGATGCGTGATGACCTGATGTCGCTGTTTGAGCGGGACGAGCTGGCGAAGTACTTCACTGATGACGAACTGCCCGCGGCGGAGGAGAAGGCCTGATGAGCACCGTGGTCACACTGCGAGTCTGGCGGGGCGACGCCGGGCAGGGGCAGCTTGCCGAGTACCAGGTCGAGGCCAACGAGGGCGAGGTCGTGCTGGACATCCTGCACCGCCTGCAGGCGACCCAGGCGGGTGACCTGGCGGTCCGCTGGAACTGCAAGGCCGGCAAGTGCGGGTCGTGCTCGATGGAGATCAACGGGCGGCCCCGGCTGGCGTGCATGACCCGGATGTCGGTGTTCGAGCCCGGCGAGCCGATCACGCTCACACCCGTGCGCACGTTCCCGGTGATCAGGGACCTGGTCACGGACGTGTCGTTCAACTACGCGAAGGCCCGTGAGATCCCGTCGTTCACGCCGGATGCCTCGACCAAGCTCGGCGAGTTCCGCATGCAGCAGGTCGACGTGCAGCGGTCCCAGGAATTCCGCAAGTGCATCGAGTGCTTCCTGTGCCAGAACGTCTGTCACGTGCTGCGCGACCACCCGGAGAACGAGCCCGCGTTCGCCGGCCCGCGTTTCCTGATGCGGGTCGCCGAACTGGAGATGCACCCAGCCGACACCGCGGACCGGCGTGAGATCGCCCAGGACGACTTCGGGCTTGGCTTCTGCAACATCACCAAGTGCTGCACCGAGGTCTGCCCCGAGCACATCAAGATCACTGACAACGCATTGATCCCGATGAAGGAACGCGTGGTGGGCCGCAAGTACGACCCCCTGGTCTGGCTTGGCTCCAAGATCACCCGCCGCCCCCGCCAGGACACCCCCGCGGTCCCCAACACGAAGGGCTGAGCAGTTCAGGGGCCGAACTTGAGGATCCCGCCCTGGCCAATGCCCTGTTGTACACCAGGCAGAAGAATCGACCCGGCTGCCCAGACTGATTGCGTCCCAGGGACGAGCGAAAGCGAGTTCAACTGCGTGATGTGCTTGCTGGTGCTCGGAACGAGCGTGCGGCTCCAGCGGCCCCCTCTGTTGTGGTAGAAGGATGCGGACCTTGCGGAGGTCGCACTCTTGTAACCGAACATCCAGATGCCGCCATGACCATCGGCAGTGATGGCCTCGGGCTGGTTGAGAGGCAGAGGAACCTTGACCCGCGCCCAGGCTGTCCCGTTCCAGTGCAGCAGGACGTTCCCTGGTGCCACGCCAAAACCTGTCCAGGGGTATGCGTCTGTCCAGACGTTGTCGGGTGTGATGTCGGTGACCCCAGCGAACACGTAGGTCTGACCTGGTGGCAAGTGGATATGCGGGAGCGGAACCGTGGCCCATGTGCTCCCGTTCCAATGCATGGTGACCGGGGTGTCCGAAGTGAGGGTATTGCCCACTGCCCAGATATCGCTGGCTGAAGACGCACTCGCTGCAGCCGTTTCGATGGGAAATGGCATGTGTGACCAAGCGGTGCCGTTGTAGTGCGCGACATAGCCGACTTGGGGAGAAATTACCAGGCCGAAGACCCACGCGTCGCCTGCACTGGGAGCCACGGCCGCGTTGGCCTGTACTCCTATGAGACGTGGGCTGACAGTCCACGCCATGCCATTCCAGTGCAAGGGGGCTGAGTAGTACATATTGCTGTTGACCTTGGTAGCGTCGGTGAAGACCCACTCGTCAGACGGGGAACTCGCAGCAGTCACCGATTTGAAAACGTTGATCCTGGACCCTGGCGGTGAGGCGATCCGCTGCCATGTGCTGCCGTTCCACTGGCGCACCAACAGACTTTCGACCCCGCATGGGTGGCCGCACTGCTCGCCTGCTGCGATCGCACTGCTCACTGATGTGGCCGACAGGCTGTCGAACTCCGTCTCGTCATAGACCTGGACGACACGCCAGCCTAGGGCACTGGCCTGGGCCGGTGTCAGGCCAGCGGCCAGCGCCAACGCTGCGCTGCCGAGCATTGCCAGTGCGGCTAATCCCCGTTTCACCCTCACGCCCTCCTCGGCTCACGCACCAGGGGCGCATCCCCCGATGCGATGGTTTGGGTAAACCGAGGACCATTCTCTGTTCTCGAGACCCCTACCACCATCCCCAAATTAGGGGTGCTGGTCAGGGACCGAACTTGAGGATGCCGCCCTGGCCGAGCCCTGGGCCGCCGCCTGGCGGGAGGATCGAGCCGACGGCCCACACGGACCGGGTGCCCGGGATGCGGACAGCGACGTCGGCTGGGTCACGTGACCGGAAGTGCTCGGCACCGGCGTGACGCCCCAGCGGCCACCACCGTCGTGGTAGAAGGACGCCGTGGCGGCCATGCCCTTGAAGCCGGCCAGCCAGATCCCGCCGTGTCCGTCTGCCGTGATGGGGCCCCGGCTCGGAGAGCGCAACGGGAACTCTGACCCGTGCCCACGCCGTCCCGTCCCAGTGCAGCAGGACGTTGCCTGGCGCGAGCCCCATGCCCTTGGTCACTACCGCATCGGCCCAGACGTTGCCCGGCGCGATGTCTGTGATGCCCGCGAACTGATAAGCCTCGCCCGGCGGCAGGGAGATCGGGGGCAGCGGGACTCTGGCCCACTTGCTCCCGTCCCAGTGCATGGTGGCCTGGCCTCCGGTTGTGAGGGAGCTGCTGCCCACCACCCAGACGTCGCTGGCAGAGGAGGCGCTGGCCGCGGTGGGGATGATCGGCAGTTTCACCCAGGTCCAGACGGTGCCGTTGAAGTGCGCGATGTACTCGGCTGGAGTGGAGATGACCAGGCCGAAGAGCCACGCGTCACCCGGGCTCGGGGCCACCGCAGCGGTCGTTGCCAGCCCAGTGATCCGGGGGCTGGCAGCCCACGCGGGGCCGTCCCAGTGCAAGGGGACCGAGTAGTCGGTGATGCCGTTGGCCGTGGTGGCATTGGCGAAGACCCACTCGTCGTGGCTGAACTCGCGGCGGTGACCGCGTTGTTGACGTCCTTGCCGAACCCCGGCGGTGAGGTAGTCCGCTGCCACGCGCTGCCATTCCACTGCTCGACCACCAGGCTCTGCGTGCCGCAGGGGTTGCGAACTGCTCTGGCTGAAGTGAGTTTTGGCTAGCGTACATATGTTCTAGGTAGCAAAATGTAAGTGTGAATCTGACCGAGTGGGCGCATGCGCAGGGCATCCATGTGCAGACTGCCTATCGCTGGTACCGGGAGGGGAAGCTGCCTGTCCCGGTGCAGAAGGTCGGGCGGTTGATCCTGGTGTCCCCAGAGGCTGCAGCCGGGGCGGCGCGTAAGGCTGATGGCGCTGGCCTGTACGCGCGGGTGTCCTCACGCGAGCAGAAGTCCGATCTGGATGGGCAGGTGGCGCGGCTGTCCGCGTGGGCGGCAAAGGCTGGCCTGCCTGTGGTGCGGGTGGAGGCTGAGGTCGGGTCGGGCATGGACGGCTCCCGCGCGAAGGTGCGCAGGCTGCTTGCCGACCCTGCGGTGACTGTCGTGGTTGCCGAGCACCGGGACAGGCTTGGGCGGGTGAACACCGAACTGGTGGAGGCTGCCCTGTCCGCGCATGGGCGTCGCCTGGTGGTGCTGGATGATTCCGAAGTCACCGACGACTTGGTGCCGGACATGGTGGAGGTATTGACTTCGTTCTGTGCCCGGCTTTATGGTCGGCGGTCGGCGCGGAACCGGGCGTTGAAGGCTCTCGGGTGCGCGCAGCAGGACATCGGCCCGCAAGCGGTGAAGCTGCAGGCCTGCGGTGGTGGCGTGTGAGCGCGCTGCGGGCGATCGCGGTACCGTTCGTGGCTGCACCAGCGGCGGGTGCCCGTGTGCGGACCCGGCTTCGCGTGCCTGACGCCGATGCTGCCGTGCTGCGTGAGGTGGGTGAGCACCTGGGTTCGCTAGCGTCGGCCGACCTGGCTGCCCGGTGTGCGGAGGGAAAGCTGGACGCCGAGGGCAGGGCCAGGTCCCGGCAGGTGCGCAAGCAGGCGCTTACCGCGAGATCGTCATCCCGGTGGGCCGGTGCGCTGACCCGCACGAGCGAGGACGCCTACCAGCTCGCCTACCGCAACCTGCTAGCCGAGCGCCACTGCCTGCTGGCCCGGATCAAGTGGATCGAGACCCGGTCGGCCGTTCCGGTCGGCACGCGTGCCGGGCGCGTGCCTGGCTACCCGACCCGCGCCGAACGGCACGCCAAGACGGTCCGCATCCAGGCACTGCGCACCAGGCTGGCCGAGGTGGGGCAGCAACTCGATACCGGCCGTGTGAGCGTGTGCCGGGGCGGGAAGTCCCTGCTGCGCAAACGGCACAACCTCGCAGATGCCGGTCTCACCCAGGCCCGGTGGCGCGGGCAGTGGACCGCCGCCCGGCTGTTCCTCACCGCCGACGGGGAGAAAGACAAGACCTGGGGCAACGAGACGATCCGCTGGAACCCTGACCAGCACTGGCTGGAGATCAGGCTGCCCGCCCCGTTGCTGCGTCTGGCCAACCGGCCCAACGGGCGCTACCGGCTCTCATGCCCAGTTGAGTTCACCTACCGGGGCGGCGACGTAGCTGCGCAAGCCGCTACCGGGGCCATCCGCTACGACATCAGCCTTGACCCGGCCCGCGGACGCTGGTACCTCGACGCCTCCTGGAAGACTCCGGCCATCGAGCCAGTGACGCTGGATCAGGCCCGGATGGGGAATGTCGTCTCGGTGGACCTCAACGCAGGTCATCTCGCGGTGGCAGTGCTGGACCCGCACGGCAACCAGATAGGCGTCCCGCACACCATCAGCCTCCCGCTGGCCGGGCTTGCCTCAACAACCAGGGACGGGCACCTCCGGGCCGCGATCAGCCGCATCCTCGGCACCGCCCGCGAGCACTACGCGACCGCCGTCGTGATCGAGAACCTGGGTGCGCCATGAGGCGCACTGCTATAGAGCCCGCGCAGCGGGCAGAGACGGGAGGAGTTATCTCTGGATCTGATGGCTGACCGGAGTGCGAAAGCACAATAAGGGAAAACAGCATGCCAGGAAACCGATGGCCGTGTCCAGGTGCAAGGAACGGTGCGCCGGGAGATCCGCGTGACATGGTGAAAGCCTGATTGCCTGAACCCCAGTCTCCAGAAGGTGAAACTCGACACCCACCGGAAATGCACCTGAAACCGGTGCCGGCCCCTGCGGCGTGATGTCTAGGTGCGCGCTGCAATCCTCCCGGGGCGCAGGAGCGATGCCCAGCGAGGGTATTAAAGGAGACGGACGGGGCGCCTAAACCACGCTAGAGCATGTAGCAGTGTGAACATGGGATTGCCTAAGGGGCGAGAGCCCTACGGCGACGGAGTGCCCGTAGTAATCGGCGGGGTAACGTCCGCCCAATCTGGAGACCGCTAATGACGGACCACAGGGTGAAGGGGCACAGGTGACTGAACGAGAAGAAACCACGAGGTATGCGTAATGCAGAAAGCCGAAGTGGTGCTTGGCGTTCTCCGTGAGCGCGGCGAAAGGAAACTGCCGTGCGAGCAGCTTTACAGGCAGATGTTCAACAAGGACTTGTACCTGACGGCCTACGGGAACATCTACTCCAACCAGGGGGCGATGACCCCCGGGGCCAGTGGGGAAACAGCGGACGGGATGTCCGAGGCGAAGATCGAACAGATCATAGAGCTGATGCGGCGGGAAAGGTACCGTTTCTCGCCTGCCCGCCGCACCTACATTCCCAAGAAGAATGGAAAGCTCCGCCCCCTCGGCATGCCGTCCTGGTCAGATAAGCTAGTCGGGGAAGTCGTGCGGATACTGCTGGATGCATTCTACGATCCGCAGTTCTCGGACAACTCTCACGGGTTCCGGAGAGGCAGGGGATGTCACACCGCGCTGCGGCACATCGACACCGCCTGGACCGGGACCGCCTGGTTCATAGAGGGCGATGTCACCGACTGTTTCGGCAGCCTTGACCATGAGACCCTTCTCAGGATACTAGCGGAGAAAATCCACGACAACCGTTTCCTCCGGCTTATCCGCAACATGCTCAAAGCCGGGTACCTCGAAGACTGGGAATACCGCGAGACACTCAGCGGCTGCCCCCAGGGCGGTGTCGTATCACCAATCCTCAGCAACATCTACCTGCACAAGCTCGACGAATTCATCGAGCAGGAACTGATCCCGCAGTACACCAAGGGAACCAGCCGCAGATACAACCCTGAGTATGACAGGACGTGGAAGCGGCTGAGCAGGGCGCGAAAGAACGGGGACCGGGCGGCAGCCCGCGACCTGGAAAAGAAAGCCCTCGGACTCCCCTCCCACGACCCCGCAGACCCCGGTTACCGGCGCATCAGGTACGTAAGGTACGCCGATGACACCTTGCTGGGGTTCAACGGGCCGAAGGCCGAAGCAGAGGAAATCAAGGCACGGATCGCGGTGTTCCTCCGGGAGACCCTCGGACTGGAACTCGGCGAGGCCAAGACCCTGATCACCCACGCCCGCACCCGGCGGGCGCGGTTCCTCGGCTACGACATCACCGTCCAGCACTGCAACGCGCGGCTCACCGGCGGCAAGAGAGAGGCCAACGGGAAGATCGCGCTGAAAGTGCCCCCAGACGTGATCAAGGCCCAGTGCGCCCGCTACCGGCGGCACGGTAAACCGGCAGGCCGCCAGGAGCTCCAGAACAACGACGACTACGACATCGTCCGCCTCTACGGAGCCGAGTACCAGGGCGTCGTCAACTACTACCTCCTCGCCCAGGACGTCTGGAAGCTGAACACCCTGTGGTGGCACTCCGTGACGTCCATGCTGAAAACCCTGGCGGCCAAGCACCACAGCACCGTTACCAAGACGGCGGCCCGCAACAAGGCCAAAGTCAAGACCAGGAACGGGCTTAGGACCTGCTTCACCGCCACGAGGAAACGGCAGGGCAAGAAGGACCTGGTAGCACGATCCGGCGGGATCGTCCTGCGGCGCGACCGGCGCGCGGAAATCCGCGACCCCCGGCCCGCCCCGGCCGCCCACCCCCGCAAGGAGCTGGTCTCCCGGCTCCGCACGCGGAGATGCGAACTCTGCGAGACCGGCACCACGGTGGCAGTCCACCAAGTCGCCGACCTCAAAGCGCTCGGGCAGCCAGGACCGGGCCAGCCCGCGTGGGCCGCCCTCATGACAAAGATGCGGCGCAAAACGCTCATCGTCTGCGCCCCCTGTCATGACCTGATCCACGCGAACCCCGTCACGCACGCGGCGTAAGTCACTGGAAAGCCCGGTGCTCCGAAAGGCGCCCGCCGGGTTTGGAGGGAGGCTGCCCCGGACACGGGGCAGCCGACCCTACACTTCAGCGACGCTCGCCACCAAGGCCGCGAACGCACCGGAAACCGGCCATTGCGGGGACGCCGGGGACGCGCCTTCCGCCGCCAGATAGTCGGTATCCCCACCGCCCGGTTCCGGGACCGGCTCACCCACATGGCCGCCAGCACCGGCATCGCCGTCATCGCCGTGGACCCCGCCTACACCTCCCGCTGGGCAGCGCAGCACTGGCTCGCCCCCCTGCGACAGCACCACCCCAAGCTCACCGGCCACCACGCCGCGGCGCTGGTGATCGGCAGACGCGGACTCGGCCTGCGGGCTCGCCGGCGTGCGTCAGGGAACCCACCCGCACCAGAGGATGCGGCCAGGTCAACCCAGGCACGCCGCCAGACTGACCCGAAGGCAGGGACCACGACCAGGAGACCCGCCACCCACACGGACCCCCGGCAGCCGACAGGCACCAAGACCGGAAGGCCCAGACGGACCACGGCAGGCGACCAGGCGGCCCAAGACCGTTCGGGACCGCCCGCCAAGCAAGACTCGCTCCTGCTAGGCGACTAGGAACGGTTCGTGCAGTGCACCTCCGCTGCGACAGCATTACCTGCGGCGGTGGCGGCAACGCTGTTGAGTGCTGTGTCGCCAAAGACCTGGACCACCCGCCAGGTGGATGTAGCGGCTTGGGCGGGGACCAGTCCTGCGACCGGGCCTAGGAGCGCAGCCCCGGCCGCAGCCACCAAGGACCAGCGCAGCTTCACCTTCATGCCGACACCTCCCGGTCCACGCCTTGGAGGCTACGCCTGCAGAGTCCCTGACAGTAGGGTTGCTGCCTGGGGGATCACCGGGTGGTCTGCAGCACCCCTTGGTGAAAGGCAGTTGGCATGACGAACGTGAGCATCCTGGACGCTGGCAGCCCACTGGTGGTGGCCACGGCCCACATGGCCGCGAACCACCTGACGTTCCTGGAGGCTGGCGTCGTCGGCCTCATCCAAGGGGTCACGGAGCTGTTTCCCGTGTCCAGCCTCGGTCACAACGTGCTCATTCCGGCGCTCATCGGTGGGCAGTGGCAGCAGGACCTGAACGTGGCCGGCCCGGAGTCGCCCTATCTGGCGTTCATCGTGGGTCTTCACGTGGCAACCGCGATCGCACTGCTGATCTACTTCTGGCGCGACTGGGTGCGGATCATCGGCGGGTTCTTCCGGTCGCTGAAGCACATGGCCTCCCCGCCACCCGGGGAGGACCGCTTTGAGTTCCGGACCGTCGAGGAGCGCATGGCCTGGTTGGTCATCCTCGCCACCATCCCGGTCGGCCTGGTCGGAGTGCTCTTCGAGCACGAGTTCCGGGTGATCTTCGGCAAGCCGATCGCCGCTGCCGTGTTCCTCACTGTCAACGGGGTGATCCTCTACGCGGGGGAACGCTTCCGGCGGAAGTCCTCCATCCAGGCAGACGAGCAGGTGGCCGCCGAGCGCGAACTCGTGCTCGCGGGGCCCACCGACATCGCGGAGCCAGCGAGCCACGTGAGCAGGGGGCACCATGCCCCCGAATCCAGTCAGCGGGCCGTGCGCGATGCCGAGCTAGCGGAAGCGGCGGCCGCGGACCGGCGCCTGTCCCAGATGGGCTACGGCGAAGCCATCATCATCGGCTGCGCCCAGATCCTCGCCCTGCTCGCCGGCATCAGCCGCGACGGCGTCACGATGGTCGCCGGGATGTTCCGCGGGCTGTCCCGGGCTGACGCGGCCCGGTTCGCGTTCCTGCTGGCCACGCCGGTGATCCTGGCCGCGGGCGCGCTCAAGATCCCCGACCTGATGGGCCCTCTTGGCAATGGCATCCGCGGCCAGGTGCTCTTCGGCAGTGTGCTGTCGGGTGTCGGCGCCTACGTCTCGGTGCGGTTCCTGACCCGCTACTTCGCGAAGACCCGCACGCTGACCCCGTTCGCGGTCTACTGCCTCGTCGTCGGCGTCGGCAGCACCATCTACCTCGGCCTCATCAGATAGACGGCCGGGCCGGCCACTCACACCTGTGCCGGCAAAGATCGTCAGCCTGACCAACCGCCTTCCTCGGCGGGCGTTTTCTGATCGTTTCACTCGCCGCGGGAACGGCGGGCACGCTGACGTGACCGTTCCTTGCCATCCAGGATGGTCTTGCGCAGCCGTACGGCCGTGGGGGTGACCTCGGCACACTCGCCGTCGGCGCAATACTCCAGCGCCTGCTCCAGGCTGAGCAGCCGGGGCGGCACCAGCCGCTCCAGTTCCTCCGCGGTCGACGAGCGGACGTTGGTGAGCTTGCGCTCGCGGGTGATGTTGACGTCCATGTCGTCGGGCCTGGAGTTCTCGCCGACGACCATCCCCTCGTACACCTCGGTGCCGGGCCCCACGAACAGTGACCCACGCTCCTGCAGGGAGAAGCAGGCGTAGCTGGTGACGTTCCCGTACCGGTCGGCCACCAGCGAGCCGGTGGGGCGCACACGCATGGCCCCGAACCACGGCTCGTAACCCTCGAACACGTGGTGGGCTATGCCTGTCCCCCGGGTGTCGGTGAGGAACTCGGTGCGGAAGCCGATCAGCCCACGCGCGGGCACCGTGTAGTCCAGCCGGACCCACCCGGTGCCGTGGTTGGTCATGTTCTCCAGACGGCCCTTGCGTCCCGCGGTCAGCCCGGTCACGGCCCCCAGGTACTCCTCGGGCACGTCCACGGTGAGCCGCTCGACCGGCTCACAGATGATGCCCTCGACCTCTCTGGTCACCACGGTGGGTCTGCCCACGGTCAGCTCATAGCCCTCCCGGCGCATGGTCTCCACCAGCACGGCCAGGGCGAGCTCGCCACGGCCCTGCACCTCCCAGGTGTCGGGGCGTTCGGTGGGCAGGACCCGCAGGGACACGTTGCCGACCATCTCCCGGTCAAGCCGGTCGCGCACCAGCCGGGCGGTGACCTTGGTGCCTTTCTCGCGGCCAGCCAGTGGTGAGGTGTTCACACCCACCGTCACCGACACCGCGGGCTCGTCCACCGTGATGAGCGGCAGCGGGCGCGGGTCATCCGGGTCTGCCAGGGTCTCGCCGATCATGATGTCGCTGATGCCAGCCACCGCGATGATGTCGCCCGGGCCCGCCTGCTCAGCCGGCACCCGCTCCAGCGCCTCGGTGAGGTAGAGCTCGCTGACCTTGACCCGCTCGACCGAGCCGTCCCTGCGGCACCAGGCGGCCTGCTGGCCACGGCGGATAGTGCCGTTGTGGACCCGGCACAGCGCGATCCTGCCCAGGTAGGCCGAGGCGTCCAGGTTGGTCACGTGGGCCTGCAGCGGCGCACCTTCGGCGTAGGTGGGCGGCGGGACCGTTTCGCGCAGCACGGCGAACAAGGGCTCCAGGTCGGGTGAGTCCGGCAGTTCGCCGTCGGCCGGGCGCTTCAGCGAAGCCCGGCCGGCCCGGGCCGAGGCGTACACGATGGGGAACTCGATCTGCTCTTCGGTGGCATCGAGGTCCAGGAACAGCTCGTAACACGCGTCGATGACCTCGGCGATGCGGGCGTCAGCCCGGTCCACCTTGTTGATCACAAGGATGACCGGCAGGTTCGCCTCCAGCGTCTTGCGCAGCACGAACCGGGTCTGGGGCAGCGGCCCTTCACCGGCGTCCACCAGCAGCAAGACCCCGTCCACCATGGACAGGCCCCGCTCCACCTCCCCGCCGAAGTCGGCATGCCCCGGTGTGTCCACGATGTTGATGGTCAGACCGTCATGGCGGACAGCGGTGTTCTTGGCGAGGATCGTGATGCCCTTTTCCCGCTCGAGCTCGCCCGAGTCGAGGACCCGCTCGGCCACCCGCTCGCCCGAGCGGAACGCCCCGGACTGCCAGAGCATGGCATCCACCAGCGTCGTCTTGCCATGGTCGACATGCGCCACGATGGCGACGTTGCGTATGTCGTCCCGGGTGGCGAGGACGGCGGGGCTTTCGGACATCACAGAACCTTCAGTGTCAGTGGGGTGGGGCGCGGCGAGCGGCCGCACTGCTGAGTCTATGAGACGCCTGGGCGGTTGCTCGCCCTTCGCTGAGGGTATGACCAGCCGGGCGACTTATGTTTAGAATATATTTTCGATATCCTGCTATGGTGGGGACCGTGGCTTCTTATGTACCGCCGGGATGGCCGACTGGAGTCCACCCGCCTGGCAGCGAGGGGTTCGAGCGGACCGCCGTTGCCTGGCTGCTCGACGTGGTCCCGCCGGACTACCGGCTGTACGGGGTACTGCGGCGCCACCCGGTCGCCCTGGCCACGCTGGCCAGCCACCACGTGCGCGCCTGTGTAGAGGGGGCACGGCAGGGCTACCGGAGTGCCCGGACCGAGCTGGGCGAGGCGCTGCCCGCCCACGCGCTCGGGTCAGTACTCGCCGCCTACCGCACCGAGGGCCGCCGCCTGGTCAACACCGCCCAGGCGGTGGAGCTCCTGGCAAGGGCATTGCGCGGCGAGGAATTCACGCCGCGGTTGCACGCTGAGGCCCCCCGGCGGCCAGTGCGGCACGGCTTAACAGTCTCAGACTCAGCTACCCCGCCCGGCTCAGCTGCCGTGGCCGACCAATCGCGCAGCGTCCAGGGCGATACAGCAACAGCTACCGGCACAACCTCAACTGCCCTGGCCGACCAATCGCGCAGCGTCCAGGGCGATGCCAATGCGGCACGCAAGGTCGGCGGCAAGCGCCGCGACCTCACGCGGCAGCCGCGGGCTGCTGGCACTGCCCACGACGAGCATGCCCCCGCCTTCCTTGGGTGAGCTGAGCGGGAAACACCAGGCCACCTCCGCGGCGAACGCGTCCACGCCTGCCGGGACCCCGTTCTGGCCAGCCAGCGACAGGGGCCGTCGCCAGCCCTGGCCGGAGGCCGCCTCCGGCAGTGGCACACCCCACGCGCCGGTCTCACAGAGCCGGCCGAGCAGCCAGGCAAGGGCGTCTCTGCGGCCGGCCTGCGCGTGACGGACGAGCGCGGGCCGCAGCCCACCCGCGTCATCACCGAGCAGCACGGCACACCACGGCGCCAGCCGGGGCACGGTGACCCGCCCGGCGAGAGCCAGGATGTCCGCCTCATCCAGCCCGTGGCCGAGCAGACCGCTGGCCTCGGCGAGAGCCGCCATCCTCCCTCGCCTCACCCGCTCCATCTCTGTCAGCCACGCGCGGTACAGGACGGGCCCGCACTCATCGGCCAGGGCCTGCAGCCGGTGGTTGTCGGCTTCGGTGAACCGGCTGCTGCCAGCGGACACCGCCGCGAGCAGGCCGGTGACCCGGCCGTCAACGATGAAGGGGACGGTCACCACGGATGGCGCGGCGGGCCCCGAGGCCGGCAAGGACACGAGCAGGTCTTCGCTGACCCCGGCACCGCCAGGGCCGCCAGGCTGGTCACCGGGCAGTGATGGCATGCTGCCCGCAACCGCCCGCAACCGCAGGTCACCCTCTTCGTCCAGCACGAGTGCGACTGCGGCGTCCGCGCCCAGCTCGGCCTTGGCCGAGGCCACCGCCTTGGCCAGCAGCCGCTGGTAGCCCGGATCACCGGACGGCGCCTGGTCCGCGTCTGACAGCCGCTCCAGGTCGGGTGCGGGCTGCTGGTCGAAGACCAGGGCGGGCGCCAGCACCGGGCCGAGCGCGTCCGCGCTGAGCAGGGAGGTAAGGCTGACATCCTGGTCGGTCATGCTGTCCGCCACCGCTGGACCCTCATCGGCACCCTCAGCGGCGCCAGCATCCAGGACCGAGCCCTGCAGGCCGAGCCGGAACCACACGGCCTTGGCGGACCGGCCGTAGGTGACTCCCCAGGAAGAAGCCAGCGCCGCGGGCAGGAGCAACCCGCGCCCGCTGGTGTGTTCGGCCGGGGCACGGCGGCTGACGGCCATCTCGGGCACCAGCCGTGCCGGGTGGCTGTCGCTCACCACCACCTCGACCGCACTGGCGGACAGCTTGCAGGTGACACGCACCGATGTCCCCGCGTGCACCACGGCATTGGTGACAAGCTCGCTGGTCAGCAGGACCGCGTCGTCGACCAGGCCGTGACCGTCCGCAGCGGCGCCCGCCACCACCCACGATTGCAGTGTGTCGCGGACGAACCGTCGTGCGGCAGCGGCGGCCGTCGGCTCAGGCTGATATGCCGCAGTCGCGACAAGATCCTTGCTGCCCACGTGCCCTCTCGGAGCTATCCCGGTGCTGACCTCCATCGTGACAGACTCCGCATGCGTTTCCTGGCAGATCACTGACGATTGCCAACTGTCAATGGGGGGCGTGCCCAGCCGTTCCCCGCGACGTATTCACGCACCACCCTGGCGGGGACGCCAGCGACCACGCAGCGGTCGGGTACCTCGCCACGGACCACCGACCCGGCGGCCACCACGACGTTACGCCCGATAGTTGCGCCGGGCAGCACAATGGCCCCGGTGCCGAGCCAGGTCCCGGCCCCTATGCGGACCGCGGTATTGACCGGCCACTGCAGGCCGATCGGCACGTCAGGGTCGGTGTAGCCGTGGTTCTGGTCTGTGATGTAGACGTTGGGACCGGTGTAGACGTCGTCCCCGATCATGATCGAGTCGTGTGCGACCACATGGCTGCCGGCCCCGATCACGCATCGGTCACCGATTCTCAGCAACGGCCGCTCTCCCAGGTCCTGCCCGGGCACCATACCCGCGCTCAGGCTGACATTCGGGCCCACCATAGTGTCCGCACCAATTTCAATCCACTTCTGGCCGAAGAGGACACCTGGCGGGAAGCCGATGAAGGACCCGGGGCCGAACGCGGCGAACCCACGCCCGGCAGGGGTTGTGGCGGTGATCACGCCGGCACGTTGCGCGGCTCCCCAGAGCCGGTGCACCGTCCGCCACGCGACCCGCTGGCGCACGTCCTGCCACCCCGCCAGCCGGGGCTGACGCGGCAAGGCGTCCTTCCTGGTCAACATGACCGACCACGCTACCCGCCCAGTGCCACTGTGCTGGCGCCTGTTTGGCCGGCAGGCAAGCCCACACACGCCAGTCACGCCTGCCCCACAGCCACCGAGACCGCGTCTGGCACCGGCTTCGGCGTACTAGATTTCGTGCATGTCCTCATTGCGCAGGAGTGGGCGGGCGACGCGCCTGGGCGTGCCGTCAGACCAGCCTGCCGTGCTGCTGGACAGCAAGAGCCCGTACGAGAGCCGCAGGCTCGTCGTCACCTCCGACGGAGTCACGTCCACGGCGTCGCTGCACAACGCCGAGACCATCGTGGGGAGCGCGTGGGTCGCCAACCACGCGCCCGCCCCAGCAGGCCTGGAATGGTCCCAGGTGGCAGCAGGACAGGCCCCGCTCATGCCAGCCGGCCACACCAAGCACCCAGGCGGCACCCCAGCGCTCGACCCGCGGGCGCTGCGGGCACTGTGGTTCGAAGAGGGGGACGGCGTAGCGGTCCTGGAGGGCGGGCAGCTCCTCGCGGTGATCCCGGGCTGGTCGGACATGTCACGGGGCATGCCTGGCTACAGCCGGGATGCCCTGGGCCAGACCCCCTTTGCCTGGTCACTGGATGACGCTATGGAAGGCCTGGGGGCCAGGGCGGACCGTGCGAGCGCGTTCTGGCGGTGGCGTCAGCGGGATGACTCCTGGAGCACCTTCCAGCAGTCCATGCTCGGCCACCTGCTCGGGCGGCTCGGGCCAGGGGGACGCTACTGGGACGTCGCAGGTGGCAAGCAGCCCATGGTGGGCGTGTCAGAGCGCCCGCCCACACGTGAGCGGCCCTACTCGGTCCTGTCCACCCTGGGCATGTGCTGCCAGCGGATGCCCGCGGTGGAGCAGGCGATGGAAGACCCTGGCCCCTACTCCCGGGTCGAACTGGCCCTGGCGACCACGCTGCCCACCCCGCAGGCGGCGCGGGTGTTCCTGTGGCTGGGGCAGTACCCCTGGCGGGCGGTGACCTGGTTTGGGACCGGGCACACGATCCGCTGGTACCACGAGCCCGCCACGTTCCCCCTCGGCAACTCCTATGAGGCCGTGCTGCTGCTGGAGAACCCCTCCGGCCTGCTCGGCCCGGACGTGCCCGACCTGTCCGGGTTCTCACTCGCAGGCGACCCCGTGCGGTGGCTGTGGGTCATCCCCATCCGTGAACGTGACCGGATGCTGGCCCGCGAGCGCGGGGCCGTGAGCCTCGTCACGCACCTCGCAGCGCATCGGCGGAGCTGGGTGGCAGGTCAGGACTAGCGTGCTGTCCGCCCACCTGAGGGCGGACAGCACGGAATCACTGGATATGCAGCGAGACGCCGAGCAGCGGCAGCCACCACAGCAGGATGGCGAGGATTGCCGACAGGATGGCCTTCAACAAGCCGACGTGGAGGTAACCCTTTTCCCAGGCGATGACCACGCCGATGATCAGATAGATCAGGAACACGATGCCAATAGGTCTTTTCAGCATCAAAGACTCCCATCCCCCCGCGCAAGGTACGAGGTGCCCATGATCTCCCCTGGCAGCAACACATCAAACGTGACTGAAGAGCCATGATTGGTGCGGAATTAGCGCCGAAATCAACCGTGCGGCGATACGAAGACCAGGAGCAGCAGCCAGACCACCGGCGCAGTCGTGAGGTGCGAGTCGATCCGGTCCAGGATCCCCCCGTGCCCCGGCAGGACCGAGCCCATATCCTTGATCCCCAGGTCCCGCTTGACCATGGACTCGGCCAGGTCGCCCAGGGTGGCGGCGGCCAGGGCCGCCAGGCCCACCAGCACCCCCTGCCAGGCCGGGGCGTGCAGCAACGTCGGCAGGGTGATCGCCCCCGCCGCCGTGCAGGCGATGGCGGAGCCTGTGAACCCCTCCCAGGTCTTGTGCGGGCTGATGGCCGGGGCCATCGTGTGACGGCCGAGCAGGCTGCCCACGGCATAGCCACCCACGTCGCTGCACACGGCCAGGATCAGGAACACCAGCGTCCGCCGCGCACCATCGGGCGCAGCCAGCATGAGTGCCACGAAACCCGCGATGAGCGGCAGGTAGGTGTAGGCGAACACACCGGCCGTCACATCCCGCAGGTAGCCGTCCGGGCCGCCCGCCAGGCGCCAGGCAAGGACCGCAAGGACCGTGAGCGCCAGGCAGGCGAGCATGGAACGCTCACCCCGCCAGTAGGCGAGCACCACGGTCACGGCCCCGCCGACAGCCACCGGGACCAGCGGCAGGCGGATCCCCCGCGCCGCCAGGGCACGGGCCAGCTCCTCCAGCGCGATCCCGACCGCGACCCCCACCACGATCAGGAAAGTCGCCTTGACAGTGAACAAGGTCACGAGCGCGAGCGCGCCCATGCCCACGCCGACTCCCAGCGCTGCCCAGACGTTACGCCCCCGTGAGCTGCCGCCCGCACGGCCGGCCTGACTGGCCTCCTCGGCCGTGCCGTGCGCCAAATCGTCAGGCAAGTTCAGACCTCAAGCAGTTCTGCTTCCTTGTGCTTGAGGAGCTCGTCCACCTGGGCGACGTAGGTGTGTGTCAGCTCGTCCAGTTCCCGCTCTGCCCGGTGGACCTCGTCCTCCCCGGCGTCCCCGGTCTTGACCAGCTTGTCCAGGGAGTCTTTCGCATGCCTGCGCACGTTGCGGATCGAGACACGGCTCTCTTCCGCCTTGTGCCGCGCGATCTTGATGTACTCCTTGCGGCGCTCTTCCGACAGCTCAGGGAGCACTACCCGCAGGATCGTGCCGTCACTGGCGGGGTTCACGCCGAGGTCGCTGTTGCGGATGGCCTTCTCGATCGCTGACAGCGATGACTTGTCGAATGGCTGGATGACCACCATGCGCGGCTCGGGGATGTGGAATGAGGCGAGCTGGTTGACCGGTGTCTGGGTGCCGTAGTACTCGGCCGTGATCTTGGCGAACATGGCTGGGTGGGCGCGGCCTGTCCGGATGGCGGCAAAGTCTTCCTTGGCGACCGCGACGGCCTTCTCCATCTTCTCCTCGGCTTCGAGGAGGGTTTCGTCTATCACGGCGGCTCCTATGATCCAACGCCAGTGCGGCGCCTAATGTAGGGCGGCGTCGGAAGGCCGGCTGATCAGCGTGCCGATCTCCTCACCGCGCACGGCTCGGACGACGTTACCTTTTTCCATCAGGTCGAAGACCACAATGGGCAGCCCATTGTCCATGCACAGGCTCACCGCCGTGGAGTCCATGAACTTCAGCCCCCGGCGGAGCACCTCACCGTAGTCGAGATGGTTGAACCGCACCGCGTCCGGCGTGATGCGGGGGTCTGCGTCATAGACACCGTCGACCTGAGTGCCCTTCAGCACCGCCTCAGCGCCGATCTCCAGCGCCCGCTGCGCCGCACAGGTGTCAGTGGAGAAGAACGGGGCGCCGAGGCCAGCACCGAAGATGACCACACGGCCCTTCTCCAGGTGCCGGATGGCCCGCCGCGGGATGTAGGGCTCGGCCACCTGGCCCATGGTGATCGCTGTCTGCACCCGGGTCTGGATGCCCAGCTTCTCCAGCACGTCCTGCAGGGCCAGGCAGTTGATCACGGTCCCTAGCATGCCCATGTAGTCAGCGCGGGCACGCTCGATGCCGCTCTCCGAGAGCACCTTGCCGCGGAACATGTTGCCACCGCCGCACACCGCCGCCACCTGGACGTCGGCCGCGACAGTGGCAACTATCTCCTGCGCGATGTGGTAGACGACGGTCGGTGAGATCCCGAGCGGTTCGTCGCCGGAGAATGCCTCACCAGAGAGCTTCACTACCACACGCCGCCAGGGGCGGTGCACCAGCCTGGTGGATTGCTCACCCACCATGCCGGTGCCGCCCCCGGGGCTGTCGCTGTCACGCACGAGGCGGGCCTCCTCAGTGTCCGACTCCGACCGGTCCAGTGGACCCTCAGCCAGCCTCGCCGACCTTGAACCTGGCGAATGCCTGCACGGTCACGCCGTGCTCGCCGAGCATCTGCTTGACCGTCTTCTTGTTTTCCCTGACGAAGGGCTGCTCGATCAGGACCATGTCCTTGAAGTAAGCACCCACCCGGCCCTCGACGATCTTGGCGATGGCCTGCTCGGGCTTGCCCTCGTCACGCGCCATCTGCTCGGCGAGGCTCCGCTCGTGGTCCACGACCTCAGCGGGCACCTCCTCACGCGTCAGATACTGCGGGCGCATGGCGGCCACCTGCTGCGCGGTGTCCTTGGCCGCCTGCTCAGCCGGTGAGTCAAGCTGCACCAGCACACCGAGCGTCGGTGGCAGGGACCGGTCTGAGTAGTGGAGGTAAGAAGCGACGTAGCCACCCTCCAGGAGGGTGTACCGGCCGAGCTCGATCTTCTCCTTGAGCGAGGCCGCGGCCTCGTCGATGAGCTGCTGCACGGTCACGCCGGGACGGGCCTCCAGCCCGAGCAGCACGAGCCTGTCAGCCGGGCGCTGCGCCAGGGCGGTGGCCGCGATCTCGGCAGCCACCTGCTGGAACAGGTCCGTCTTGGCAACGAAGTCGGTCTCGCAGTTGAGCTCGACGAGCACGCCAGCGGAGGTGCCGTCCAGCTCCGCCGCCACCAGCCCGTTCGACGCGGTCCGGCTGGCCCGCTTGCCTACGTCCTTGGCACCCTTGAGGCGCAGGATGTCGACAGCGCCCTCGTAGTCGCCGTCCGACTCTTCGAGGGCCTTCTTGCAGTCGAGCATCCCCGCACCAGTAGCGTCGCGGAGCTTCTTCACATCCGCGGCGGTGAAATTCGCCATGTCCTGGCCTATCCCCTCAAGATCCTCAGGATTCGCCGGTCTCGGTCTTGGTCTCGGTCGCCGTGTCGTCATGGACCGGCGCTGCGTCGCCCGCCTCCGAGGCCTCGGGCACGGCAGCCTCTGCCTCGGGCACGGCAGCCTCGGCAGTCTCCGGCGCCGCTTCGGCCTTCGCTGACCCGGCGTCGGAGTGCTCCAGGAGCTCACGCTCCCACTCCGCCAGTGGCTCCTCAGCCCCCAGCTCACCAGCAGGAGCCGGCTTCTCCTCGGACTCCGCCGCCCCGGCGCGGGCGATCAGGCCATCGGCGACCGCGTCCGCCACCACCCGCGTCAGCATGGCCACACTGCGGATCGCATCGTCGTTGCCCGGGATCGGGTAGTCGACCTCGTCCGGGTCACAGTTGGTGTCCAGGATCGCTATCACGGGGATGCCCAGCTTGCGGGCCTCGCTCACCGCGATGTGCTCCTTCTTCGTGTCCACCACCCACAGGGCGCTCGGGATACGGGACATGTCCTTGATGCCACCCAGCGACCGGTCAAGCTTGTCGCGCTCACGCCGCAGGTGCAGCAACTCCTTCTTGGTCATGCCCGAGCCCGCGACATCGTTGAAGTCGATCTCGTCGAGCTCCTTCAGCCGCTGCAGCCTGCGGTGCACGGTCGAGAAGTTCGTCAGCATGCCACCGAGCCAGCGCTGGTTCACAAACGGCATGCCCACCCGGCGCGCCTGGTCCGCGATGGCTTCCTGCGCCTGCTTCTTCGTGCCCACGTACAGGACCGAGCCACCATGGGCAACGGTCTCCTTGATGAAGTCGTAGGCCTTGTCGATGAACTCCAGTGACTGCTGGAGGTCGATGATGTAGATGCCATTGCGTTCCGCGAGGATGAACCGCTTCATCTTCGGGTTCCAGCGCCGGGTCTGGTGGCCGAAATGGACACCACTCTCCAGCAGCTGCCGCATGGTGACGACCGGTGTCATACCGGTGTCCCCTTTCCTGTCGTGCGCCGTGTCAGACAGCGGCGCGTTCGGTTGGCCCTGGCGCCCGTGCGGACCTACCGTGGCTGTGCCAACCACGGACCGAGAGGTACACACCGCCGGAAGTCCGGCGGCCAGCGGACGCGCGAATTCGGTGGAGGCCAGTCAGTGCTTGTGCACTGCGCTCACGCTCCACCCCTGCGCGCGTCAGTCTACCGGCCACACAGCAGGGCAGCAGCGGGAAGGGCGGCCTCACTCGCCAGCTAGGTCGCGGGCCCCGCGAGCGGTGATGACCACCAACCCGATACTGAACGCCAGGGCGGCGCAGATGGCTGCGCCAAGGTCATGCGGCGGGCGGGCCGGCCAGAGCCAGGGCGTGGTCAGGGCTGGCGGGTGCCACTGCGTGTATAGCCCGTACACGCCGGCGAGCAGGTAGCACAGCGGGCCCACCCAGGCCAGTCCACCGCCGAGAGCCGCGGCACACACCAGGCCGATGCCGGTCATTCCGGTCACGTTCCGCGCCACGTCCACAGTGCCACCGGCCAGGTGCCCGCCGGCCCCGGCGGCGGCCAGCGCACCCACCGCCGTTGCGGTGAGCGCCAGTGTGCTGGTCAGCCGCAGCCATGGCAGCCACCGGCCAGCGACTCGTTCGGGCTCACCGAGCGGGCTCATGGTGGCGACGGTGATGGCGGTCACGGCCGCGGCCTCGAACACGAGCGGCAACTGCAATGCGCCGTAGCTGTCCCAGTGCCCGAGGAGCGCGAGCCGGAGCCCGATGGCGCAGCCGGCGATCGCCGCCATGGCCGCCGGAAGGCGCCGGCTGGTGGCGTGCAGCCACAGCAGGCGGATCCGTGCCCGCAGTTGCTGGCCGGGCCGGCCCTCCCCTCCCAGGGCCAGTCCGGTCAGCGCCTTGCGCCCGGTGTCAGTGGTCACTAGGGCAGCTGGGCCAGAGTGATCCGGCCTGCCCGCAGGGCAGCCAGGTGTCCGGCCAGCCATCCGCGCCGGGCAGCGGCCGACAGCGCACTGAACCGCTGGAGCGCCTTGGTGGCCGGTGAGCCAACGGCGAACATCGGCCTGGCCTGCGGGGGCCTGCAGTTGGCTGCGGCAGCCCGGCTGACCGCGGAAGCAACGCACCGGACGAACCGCCCCTGCCCGGGCTGACTGTTGCCCGTCGCCAGGATCTGCGGGCCCAGGCTCTCCACCGGTATTCGGGCCGCGGTCATCAGTGCGGCCATGACCACCTCCTGCGCCTGGGACAGCCGGGTACCGCCACCGATGAAGCTGGCCACGATGCCGACCCCCGCGCCGGACCGCACTGCGGCAGCCGTTTGCCCGGCCGTCATGGGAGACCCTGCGAACTGGTCGGGAAGCAGGAAGTGGAACACCGGTGGCCGGCCGCTGAGAGACGGGCCGGTCAAGCTGATCGCGACTGAGTTGCCCTGCTCCTGCCGGTAGGTGGCGGCCGCTTGGCTGATGCGGACCGGTGCGCCGGGCAGGCCTGCTACCTCGGTGATCAGCGGTGCGAGGGCACCCACTGTGACCGGCAGGTAGCTGGCATAGGCGGGGTTCAGGCAGACCGGGATCGCGGTACGGCTACAGGCCGGGGTGTAGCGCAGCGGGCGGTCGTTGGCCGCATCGTGCAGGGCGGGGATGACGATCATGCCATGGGCGTCCATCCTGCCGGTCCCGGTCAGCACCACAGCCGTCCCGCTCACGACCAGGCCGGCCGCGGTGATGACAGCGGCGGTGATGGATGCCGCGGGCCAGCGGAGCCGCCGCCCGCCCGTGGCCCCGCGCAGGGCCACCGCTCCCAGCACCGCCACCGTGAGCCCACCGAGGAACACCACCTGGGCGATAGACAGGTCAGGGAGGTAGGGGTAGAAGGTCGCCGCACCGGGGTTGTGAGCGAGGTCCCACGGGCCGGTGACGATCGGCGAGACCTGCCAGTACGACTGGCCGCCGTCGATTGGCTGTGTACTGAGCGCAAGCACGAAGAACGAGGCGACGGCGGCCAGCGGGGCGGTGAACCGGCTGGGGATGAGTTCCCCGGCGGCGAACCCGAGGGCGGACAGGGCTGCCAGGCCCGCGCCGGCGACCGCGACTGGCCACCACAACGGCCCGCCCCAGGTGGCCTGCTGTGCGGTCACCCCGTACAGCACAGCCACACAGGCCAGGTAGCCCATGACCGCCCAGCAGGTGGTGGCGGCCCAGGTGACCAGCAGCCGAGCCCACCGCTGCTGGGCGGTGGTCGTCACGAGGTCGGTGGTGTGACGGCGGCCCTCCCGTGCCCCCATCCACGCCGAGGCGCCGACCACCGGCAAGGCGAAATCCACCAGGGCACCGGGTTGCAGGCTGGTGGCGCGCAGCTCCCACAACGGCGGCATTGCCACGGCTTTGCGGTAGGTGATGAACCAGAACAGCGCAATGGCGACCGGCAACGTCCACATCATCGCGTTGTGGCGCAACTCCAGGCACAACAGCCGCGCAGTCGCCAGCCCAGGCCGCCTGCGTGTCGCCGGCCGCGGCCGGGCAGCGGCCGGAGCGCTCGTGGCGGTCATGACCGTGCCGCCGTAAGGACCGCGCTGTAGCCACGCTCCAGCGGCGCATCACCGACACCGTGCCCCTCGCCATAGGCGCTCAGGTCAGCGGGGGTGCCGTGGAAGACGATCTTCCCCTCGTCCATCAGCGCGACCTGCGTGCAGGCGGCGCCGACGTCTTCGACCAGGTGTGTGCTCACGACAACGGTTGTGTCCCGGCCCAGCTCCCGCAGCAGGGAGCGGAACGACACCCGCTGCTGCGGGTCGAGCCCGGCCGTTGGCTCGTCCAGCAGGAGCAG
>DASYYE010000168.1:0-7624 GCA_035946955.1 Streptosporangiaceae bacterium
CCCGTCGCCGCATTAGGGACCTTCGTCCGTGGCGGCGCGGGCGGCCAGCCGGGTTGACTCTCTTGTCATGTTCGTGCGCGAGGAGCTGCGGCTACCGGCCGACTTCGCGGCCAGCCGCGACCGGCTGTCCGCCGTGGCGCTGTCCGGCACACTGCTGACGGCCGCGCAGGCGGCCAGCGACGAGTCGGTGACGCGCGACCACCACACCGGATTGACCAGGGTTGGCCCGCTCGGCCCGGTCCGGGGCCTGTCCCGCGTTGTCGAGGTGCAATTCGGGGACCTGGTCGAGCACGAGGATTCCGCTCAGCTGGCGCTGCGGTGGGAAGTCGCGGGGCCTGGCGGCGGGCTCTTCCCGGTCCTCGACGCCGACATCAGCATCACGCGAGTGGGGGAACACTCCACTGTGTTGTCGCTGGCAGGCACCTACCGGCCACCACTGGGCCTCCTCGGCGCGGGACTGGACCGGATCGTCCTCGGGCAGGTGGCCATGGCCACGGTCAGGTCCTTGCTGCGGTGCCTCAGCGAGGCGATCGTCAACCACGGCACCGAGCCAGAACTCAGCCCAGTCCCCTGAAGCGGCGCGGCAGTGCTTCTCTGCGGACGGCCTGGCAGTCACAGGAAGCGGTGGAGTACCGCGGACTCGCAGCGGCCACGACCCTACGGTGTAGTAACCTTCGGTACCGTAGGTTTCAGAAACCGGCAGACGGGAGCACTCCACGCGGGATGCCGCGGGTGGGACAGGTGGCGTGGGTTGCGCGGGGGCCCTCGTGCTGGTGCTGGCCGGGGGCATCCTCTACAGTCTCGGTGCCGTCGTCTACGCCCGGAGACAGCCCGACCCGTCACCGCGGTAGTCCGGGTTCCACGAGGTCTTCCACGCGATGACTATCCTGGCCTACCTGACCCAGTACGCCGCCGTGTCACTCGTCGTCTACCGGGCAGCCTGACCCAGGACGGGCGCGGCACCCGCTCCGCCGCTGCGGCTTCCCCGGCTTCTTCGCCGCTGCCGTGCTGGTGCCCGGTGACTGGCCGGGGTCGGATGGGGAGGCGCATGACCGAGGGCACACCATCAGCCATCAGCCCCCGGTCCTGATTTCGTGGTTCAGGAGCCACGTCACCGCCTGAGCGGCCGACCACCCAGCCGGGTGCTCCTCAAGCATGGCGCGCACGCCATCGAGACCGGACCCGAGCGTGACGAGCGGTTCCTCGGTGTAGCCGTTGACGCGGCGGGTCTGGCCCAGACCGACGTTGGCCAGCAGCGCGTTGCACAAACAGGCTCGTCCGGCCGTAGCCGAGGCGTCGCCACCCTTACGGACATACATGTGCACCGGTTCGCCGGGGCACCTGTAGCCGAGCGCCCCGTCGGGTCTCAGGTAGGGCACGCGCAGGTGTCCCACGTCGCACAATCGTGGGCGCGCCTGGTAGTGCTCCGCCTCGGCCAGGGTGCCCAGCAGCCGGGCGACCTTGAACGGGAACCCGGTCGGTGAGGCTACGGGGTCGGTGTGCACCCGCAGGGTGCTGTTCCGTACCTGATCGAGCAACTGGGAGCGGAGGCCGGGGCCCAGCCCGGACTCATTGCTGAGCGCGAACAGTGTACCCACCTGGACACCGGCCGCCCCGGCGGCGACGGCGCTGCGGAACCTGGCCGGGGTGCCGTAGGAGCCGCCGAGCCAGAACGGCAGACCCAGCGCGGCTAGCCGGGCCAGGTCCGGATCGTCACGCGGACCGTAACAGGGCTGGCCGTCGTCGTCCAGCGTGAGGCGGCCCCGAGGCGGTGCGTTGTGACCACCGGCCAGGGGTCCCTCGACGACGAAACCGTCTGGGCGGGTGGAGGGATCGCGGGCGAGGTATTCCGCCAGGACGTGCGCGGAGACGATGGCGAGGAAGGCGGGTTGCCGCAGCGGCGGCAGCGTCGTGCCGAGCAGACCCACCGGGTCCAGGTCCACCGTGTGCCGCTGACCGTCCGGTGCACCGACCACATCGACTGGGCTGCTCACCGGCTCATGGCGGGCCAGCGCAGTGAGCAGCCCCGGCAGCGCTCGCGGAATACCCGCGCCGACCAGCACCACGTCGACACCGGCCAGCAGCGCGCCGTAGGCCGCGGCTGGTGTGGCCATCTGGATCTTCTCAAGGAAGTTGACTCCAACCGGGCCGTGATGGCCCTGCTTGGCCAGCCAGACCTCGGCGAAACTCGCCACCACCGCGAGTTCCTGGGCCCGGCGGCCCGGCCGCACCGTGAGCCGCGGAACCGGGGCGTACGGCGTTCCCGGCTTCCGGCCACCTGCGCGGAAGTAGCGCCGCAGGACGCGTGCGGCGATGGCTGGGACGGGGAAGGCGGCCAGCGCCGAGCGTGTGTGTCCGCCGGGGTCGCCGTCCTGCAGCCGACGTGCGAGAACAATCTCCAGCGCCGTACCTGACACGACTCCGAGCTGGCCCGTGGCCGCCACGGCCCGGGCCAGCGGCCACGACGAGACGGCCACCCCCATCCCGCCCTGGATGAGAGCAGGCAGCGCGCAGGCACCGGAGATCCGCATCAGCGCTCCTAGTTACGTTTCCGTAGGTTACGGAAACGTAACTAGCGGTAAGCCTGGCAGCTCCACAAGTGACTTTCGTCCTGGACACAGGCGACCGACGCCCAGACCGGGGAGATGATCGTCTTCCCGGTGACCCTAGTTGCCCTGGTCGTCATCTTCAGCAGCATCGTGGCGGCGTCGCTGCCGCTCTTGTTCCTCGTGACCGGCAGCGTCGTGCTGCTGTTCCAGGCCCTGGTCCTCAGTTGCCTGAGCCTCACGGCCACCTTTGGCGCTTTGGTGTGAGTCTTCCAGGATGGCCACCTGGCGTGGCTCCTGGGCGGCTTCACCGCCACGGGGAACATCGCCGCGACCGTCCCGGTGATGCTCTTCGCCCTGTCGTTCGGCCTGGCCATGGACTACCAGCTGTTCCTACTGTCGCGGATCCGGGAGGAATACGAGCGCACCGGCTCACAGACCGACGCGATCGCCATGGGCCTGGAACGGATCGGACGGATCGTCACGGCCGCGGCAGTGCTGATCTCCTTGGTCTTCCTCGCCTTCCTGGCATCCGGCATCTCACTCGAGAAGGCATTCGGGATCAGGCTCCCGCTGGTCGTGCTGCTCGACGCCACGCGCATCAGAGGTGCGCTGCTGCCAGCCGTGATGCGCCTGGGCGGCCGCGCGACCTGGTGGGCGCCTGCGCCCATCCGCAGGCTTCATGCGAGGATCGGCGTGCGCGAAGGCCCGGTGGGTGCTGGTAACCAGGGTTCCGAGCGCCTGGTGGTGGCGGATTGACCGTGGACGTGCGGCCTCGGCGCGCTGGCGGAGAATCCTGGAACCCAAACTCGCCCCCGGCGCGCTCATCGCCGCCGACGACACCACCCACGCCAGCCTGACCGAGTACCCCAGCTACATCCGCGACCCCGCCAACGGATACGTCACCGTCACGTTCCCATCGAAGACGGCCTGGAGCTCAGCACCTGGACATCCCCCTAGATGGCTCTGCGCGCACAGCGTCAATTACGGAGCGCATCCCGCAGCCAGGCCGCCAGCCCCTGCCAACGCCGCCATCGCCTGCAGGCCCCAGGCGCCCCTGATGTGAGGCCAGTGGGACAGTTCTTCTCACAGTGACCGCCTATCCCGCGCGGCGCGTCAGGACCGGACCAACGCCGCGCCGACAGTGACTTTGGTCACTTCTAACGGCGGCCATGGAGTCCTTCAATGGGACCATGCCAGGGTGTGTGTTCATCTCAGAGCAGCGAGAACTCGGTGCCGATGGCGATGCCGCGCGGGTACGCCTGGCCCGCCTAGTCCAGGCTGACTGGCTGCCCACGGCGTCACGGGAGGCCTACCAGGACGGCATCGGCCAGTTCGTGAGGGTCGGGCCGTTCGGCGACACACCTGGCATGTCCCGGCTGGTCCGGGTCTGCTACGTCGAACCGCTGCACAAAGACGGCGTCATGACCGTGGGAGTGCGCTGGGAGGCGACCGGTATCACGGGTCCGCTGTTCCCCGTGCTCGACGCCGATATCAGGCTCAGCGGCCAGAACCCGGGCAGCCTCGTCGCGCTCACCGGCTGTTACCGCCCCCCCTTCGGGACGCTGGGGTCAGGGCTGGACCGGGTGCTGCTGCACGCGGTGGCCACTGCCACCATCAGCAAGTTCCTGGCCATCCTGGCCGAGGCGCTGGAAGACTCCAGCCCAGCGGCCCAGGAGGCCGCCATGCCGCCCCGATGGGTACCCAGACTCGAGCCAGCCGACTGGGTCACCAGCCCGTGAGCTGAGGCCACCTCGCCCTCGGCCTGGCCACCCCGCCGGGGACTGGCGGGGGCGGCGCTGCAGCCGGTGGCATGCGCGGGCCGAAGGGGCGCGGTGCCGACTGGAGCGAGGAGCGAGGGACAAGCGAAAGGAGCGACGAGGGAAGGCGGCGCCTCAGAGCGCCCCGGAGGCGAGCGGAGGGACGGGCATGAGCGGGCGCGGCGCTAGCCGAGACCGGTGCGCGAAGCGCTCAGGGCGGCCGTCGAGGTCGCGTCCCTGACTTGCACCTGGGCGAGCAGCGCCGTGATGAAGCCCACCGCCCGCGCGCCCTGAGTCGGGCATCCAGGTCCGGCACTAGCCGCATCGCGGTTGGGGCGTATCCGTAACACCACGTGTTACCATCGTTGCATGGCGACAAGACGATTCAGCGTCAGTGCACGGGAGGAAATCCACGACCGCATCCGGGTCCACGCCGAAGCGGCCGGGGTGGACATCTCCACCTACATGATCGCCGCCACCGTACAGCAGATGATCCGCGACGACCAGGCCGCCGCGTCATTCGCCACCATCGACGCCGAGATCGCCGCGGACACCGCCGGGTCTGGCAAGGTCGCCTGACCGTGACCTCCCCGGACCTGCTCGCGGCTTTCCCGGACACCCGGACGGGCGAGCGCGTGGTCTACTACGACGCCGGGATGCTCATAGCCCTGCTTGCCAAGGACCCCCGTGCGCGGACAGCCCACGAGACGCTGAAGGAGTCCCCGCACCGGCCTGTCATCACCGGCCCGGTCCTCGCCCAGGTGTGGCGTGATGGCCCGGCAACCGTGCACGCGCTGGCGGGAATCTCCAACGACTGCACGATCCTGCAGGCCAAGGACGACCTCGGACCCATCCGCGGCCTGGAACGAGGCGTCGTCGGCTGCCTTCCCTGTCATCGCGTCTACCGGCGCGCCGACTTCCAGCGCGCTGGGCGGATGCTCGGCAAGGCCCACCTCCCGGCCAAGAAGAAGCCCGATGCAGTCGACGCCCTGGTCATGGTCGCGGCGGCATGGCACAGCCCGTCCCTGGTCCTCACCAGCGATCCGGAGGATCTCCTCGCTTACCGGTCGGCACTCGACACACAGCAGGTCGAGGTCTTGCCCGTCAACTGACAGCACCGCAGCAGGGGTGAGGAGCAGCGGCTCGCCACCCCTGCGGCGGCTCAGTGTTATGCCGGCTGGCTCGTGCGGCTGGGCCAGGCGGCGGCTATCAGGCGTTCGGCGAAACGTGCGGTGCCGTCGGCCATACCGTGGTCGCCCGGGCCGAACGCGGCCTCCGCCAGGACTGCCGCGCCACGGCTCTCAAGCTCCTGGGACAGGCCCTTCAGCGTCCCCCGTGGCGAGACACCGAACGTGCAGAACGCGGCGGTGCGCAGGCCCGCCAGCCGCGGCAGGCCCGCCAGCCAGGAGCGGGTAGCCTGGGGCGGCCCCACGCCTGACACCACGAACCCCTCCACCCATGTGCCGATGACCAGCAGGTCTGTCTCTGCGAGCTCTGCGGCACGGACCTGGCCCAAGGGGACGGCCCGGACCACGGCACCAGCGACCCGCAGCTTGTCAGCGACCAGGTGCGCCGCGCGGGCGGTGCGCCCGCCCCGGCTCTCGTACGCCACGAGGACCCGCTGGGGCTCGCGCCGTGGCCCACGGCTGGGCCGGGTGGCGAGGATGGACGTGGCTGCTCGGCGGCCCTGGGCCATCGCCTCGACCACCGTGGACGGGCCGACGAGGGCGTCTCCGGCCAGCCACACGCGCTCCTGGACCGGCCAGGCCGCCGCGGCCAGGCCTGCCTCACGGCCCAGCGCGAGCATGCCCACTGACTTGTGCCTGGCGAACTCCGGCGCCGGGTTGGCGAGGATCCCGCTCGCCAGCCACTGCCGGTCGGGCAGGCCGGCCGCGGTGCGCGCCACGGGCGTGCCTGGCAGCATCGCCGCGTAGGCCGGATCCCCCCGGTAGCCCATCGCCATCACGACGAGGTCGGCGTACACGTGTTCGGTGTCGGCTGCCAGCACCTTCGGGCGGCGGTCGGGCCGGTCCTGGCGGGTCTTGGCGAGCGTCGCACGGCACACCCGGCCATCCTTGCCATCCAGGCGGGTCACGGTACGCAGGAACCTGACCTCCACGCCCTCGTCCCGGCCCTCGTCGAGCTCGTCCGGGCGGGCGAGCGCGAAGCGCTCGTCCATCCAGTCCACACACACCGCATGCAGCCCGATCCGCCGGGCCGTGCGGGCCACGTCCATCGCGGTGTTCCCAGCCCCCAGCACCAGCACCAGCACCGGGCGCTCTCCTTTCCACCGGAGGAGGGGCAGGCCGAAGGCTTGGCGGAAACCAGCGGTGTCCCCATTGCGCAGGGCCGCCTTGCCGGCCTTGAGGAACGAGGTCGCGTCGACCACACCGCCGAGGTCCGCGCCTGGCACGGGCAACCGCAGGCCGACCGCTGCGCCATGGGCCAGGACCACGGCGTCATGCTCGTCGAGGAGCCTGCCGATGTCGGCGGGGCCGACCTCCGTACCGCAGTGCAGGTCCACACCTGCGGCGATGAGGTGCGCCCAGGGACGTGCCGACACGTCCTCGGGCAGCGTGAAGTCCGGGATCCCCCAGTCGAGCAGGCCGCCGGGCTGTTGGTCCCGCTCGTAGACGGTCACCGCGGCACCGGCCTCGGCAAGCCGCCAGGCCGCGCCGATGCCGGCCGGGCCGCTGCCCACCACCGCCACGGACAGGGTGGCGCCCTCCCCCGCCGGCCGCACCGGCGGGGGCACGGGCACCCGGTCGGCGACGTAGCGTTCCAGCCTGCCGATGGCGACGGGCGTGCCGCCAGCCAGCGACCAGGTGCACGCGCCCTCACACTGGGCCGCCTGGTCGCAGACCCGGCTGCACACATCCGGCAGCACCGATGTCAGGCGCAGCACGTCGTGGGCGCGCGCCAGGTCACCGTCGCGGATGGCCGCGACGAACGACGGGATGTCGTTGTGGGCGGGGCAGCCCCGCACGCAGGTGGGGTCTGGGCAGTCGAGGCACCGGTTCGCCTCGGCGAGCGCCTCCTCTGCCGAGGCGAACCCACGGCGGACCTCGTCGGCGTCCCCCGTGAGCAAGCCAGGGTGCACCGCCACCGAGACGGCCCGCTCCGCCACCAGCACCGGCCCTTCCACCGTGACCGCACTGAACGGGCACGTCCGCTCACACTGGCGGCACCCGACGCACAGCGCGTCGTCGGCAACGGCCACCCAGCGGGCGGCGTCCATCGTCAAGGCCGCGGCCGGGCACCGGACCACGCACTCCTGGCATCCCGCGCACCGGTCGGTGAGCACGGTCACGTGCGGCT
>DASYYE010000169.1:0-9309 GCA_035946955.1 Streptosporangiaceae bacterium
ATCTTCACGTCAGGACACGCTACAAATTCTGACTACATTCAGTGAGCTAGGGCGAGCCGGGACCGCTGGTCATAGGGCACGAAACTACACAGAGCTACAGCAACTTCGGGTTAGCTGGCGGAGCCGGGCCCGATCGCGAGGCGGCGTGTTGTGGGAGCAGGGCGGGGAGCAGCACCCTGTCCTAGCCGCAGCGCGAGCGCCGGGCACATCGCGACCGCTTGGCGGGCGTCGGGTTCCAGCCAGGAGGGCACCGTCATGTCCATGAGGACCGGGTAGCCGTGGTTGTCCAGCCGGATGAGTTCCGGGACGATCCGGCCGCACAGCCCGTGGCCCTCGCACCTGGTCCAGTCGAGTTCCAGTTTGAGGCTGCCGGGGGCGGACGGGAGCGGCAGCTCCCCGCGCACGGGCCGCCTGCAGCCATTGCCGAAGACGTGGGCCGCGAGGTCGTGCGTGAACACATCGAGAGCGGACAGCACGAACGTGGCGGTCCCGTCCGGGTGGCTGCAAGCCCCCCGGCCGCGGACCGCCGCTGCCATGCGGCGCGCGGCGTCCATCGCCGCCATCCCGCCGGACCCGTCCAGCACCGAGCTGAGGGCCTGCGCGATCTGTGGCAGTCCCAGCTTGCACGGGCCGCACTGGCCGGTTGACTGGCCAGCCAGGTACCAGGCAACCGCCGTCACCTCGCCCAGCGGGCACGTGTCCTCGGACAGCGGGAGCACGATCCCGGCTCCCAGTGCCCCGCCCGCCGCTGCCATTCCGGCCCGCGAGACCGGCACGTTCATGGCGGCCCCCCCGGGCAGCCATGCCCCGTGGTAGCCGCCCACCAGCACAGCCTCGCACTCCGATGCCCCACACATGTCGAGGACATCACCCAGGGCCAGGCCGAACGGCACCTCCACCACCGCTGGCCGCGTCGCGGACCCGCCAACGGTCAGCAGCGTCGTGCCGGGCTCGCTGTCGGTCCCGGTGGAGGCGTACTGGTGGGGCCCGAGCAGGGCGAGCACCCCAACTTGAGCGAAGGTCTCGGCATTGGCCAGCAGTGTGGGGCGGCCGCGCACCCCGCGGACGGATGTGCGGGTCTTGCGGCCTGGTGGCACAGCCTCGTTGCCGTTGACGCTGCTGACCAGGGCGCTGCTCTCACCCGAGACGAACTTCTCCGGCACGATGGCGACCCGGACCAGACGCCGCAACTGTGGGTCGGCGCGGACGGCCGCTGTCACCGGCGCGACCGCGGCCCCACCTTCGGCCACCGCCACCACGACCTCGTATGCGTCCAGTGCCCGGGCGACGATGAGCGCGCCGCCGAGCACCAGGTACGGCGACCGGACCAGGAGCAGCTTGTCCTTGGCGCTGCCTGGTTCCCCCTCAGTGCCGTTGATCACCACGACGGGCTGGCGGTGCCGGGTCCTGACCGAGTCGAGGACGGCCTGGAGCTTGCGGTAGAAGGGGAACCCCGCGCCGCCGCGGCCACGCAGATCGACCTGTCCTGCCATATCGGCCAGCTGCACCGCGGTGTACTGCGGGAATGCGCCGAACACCTCCCGGTGGGTGGCCATGTCAAGCTGGCCGAACCGGTCCAGCCCGGCGGTGAGGCGGGCCTGACCGACCCGCATGACCTGTGGCAGGGACAGCGAACTCACTGTGTTCACCTCGGAGTTGACCATTCGTCTTCGGCTGACCATTCGTCTTCGGCGCTGTCGTGCTCAGGGGCGCTGGGTGGCGGTGTCAGCTCCCGGCGCGCGCCTCCCCCGAGTTCAGCCCCGCCGCGCAGGCCGAGCGAGAGGGGCCCCGTACTGCTGGCAGGCCACTGCGGCGCGGGTACTGGGTGGCGGGCACCCGCCCGCAAGTTCCCCTTCCCCGTGACCAGCCGGAACACAAGCGCCACGGCCACCGCCGCCACGCACCCGCCATAGCTCCAGTCAACGTAGGGTTTGGCGACGCGTCCGGCGAGCAGGCCATGCAGGATGGCCAGCAGCCAGCACACATAGGCCATCACATGGAAGGCGCGCCACATCCAGGGCGGCTGCCAGGCCGCGAAACGCACCCGCAGTATCCCGGTCACCGCAACCAGCACGAGCAGGTCGGCGGCGAGGCTGCCCATGCCCATGTACAGGGTCCGGCGCTGGTCGAGGAAGGGCACTACCGCGTCATAGGAGTGGGACCGGCCCGCCATGACCTCGGTCACGATGTGGATGACCAGGAAGGCGATGGCCGCGACAGACAGGGCACGGTGCACTCCCTGGGCCAGGATCCGGCCACCGACGGTCACGAAGGCCCGGTCGGTCGCCACCAGCCCAGCACCAACCGCGGCGGTGAGCGCGACCAGGGCGAACACCCCGCCGTAAAAGAGCTGGAACCGCATGACCGCTGCCATGATGCGCTGGCCGGACCCAGCGGACTGGACAACCACGAGGGCGCTGGCAAGGGTCACGCAAAAGCCAGCAAGACCAAGCACCCAGTGCACTGGATCCTGGGTGGTCTCCAGCTGTCCGCGCCGTTGCCGCACAAGCCCTCCGGGCACACCCAGGGGTACGCTGCGCACGCAAGGCTGCGAGCGGGCGCTGCGTTCCCGCGACATGCCTATTCTGTCGGTTACCTCCCGGTATGTTACTGGTAACAATTGCGGTCCCACAGATGATTGCGGGACATAAGGGGTACCGGGAAGCGACTGCCAGGTTACTAGTCAGTAACGCGCGCCGGTACCCCCGGGGGGTGACATCGGACTAGCGCGAGGAGAGCTCCGCCGCCACGATCTCGGCGATCTGGGCGGTGTTGAGCGCCGCGCCTTTGCGCAAGTTGTCACCGCAGACGAACAACTCGATGGCGTGCGGGTCGTCGAAGGCGGCACGGACCCGGCCGACCCAGGTGGGGTCGGTGCCGACCACGTCCGCCGGGGTGGGGAACTCGCCGCTTTCCGGGTCGTCGGTCAGCACCACACCAGGCGCTTCATCGAGCACCCGCTGTGCCGCCTGCCGGCTCACCTCACGCTCGAACACGGCGTGCACGGCGACCGAGTGGGTGGTGACCACCGGCACCCGCACGCAGGTCGCGTGGACCCGCAGGTCAGGGAGCCCGAGGATCTTGCGTGACTCGTTGCGGACCTTGAGCTCCTCCGAGGACCAGCCATCGGGCTTGACCGAGCCTGCCCAGGGCACGACGTTGAGTGCGAGCGGGGCGGGGAACGGGCCGAAGTCGCCGACCGCGGCACGCAGGTCACCGGCGCGCTGGCCCAGCACATGCGACCCAGCGACCTTGTCGATCTGGGAGTACAGGGTTTCGATCCCGGCCTGGCCAGCACCGGAGGCGGCCTGGTAGGAGGCGACGACCATCTCCCGCAAGCCAAACGCCCGGTGCAGCACACCTACCGCGACGATCAGCGACAGGGTCGTACAGTTCGGGTTGGCAATGATCCCCTTGGGACGGTTCTTGACCGCCTCGGCATTGACCTCGGGCACCACCAGCGGCACCTGCGGGTCCATGCGGAACGCACCGGAGTTGTCCACGACTACCGCGCCGCGGGCCGCAGCCACCGGCGCCCACTGTGCGGAGACCTCGTCGGGCACGTCGAACATGGCCACGTCCACACCGTCGAAGACGCTCTCCTCCAGCGCCACCACCTCGGTCTCGGCCCTGCGCACCCGCAGGCTCCGGCCGGCCGAGCGGGCGGAGGCGACGAGCCGGATCTCCCCCCAGATGTCGTCGCGGGTGGAGAGCAGGTCGAGCATGACGCCGCCGACCGCGCCGGTCGCACCGACCACGGCCAGAGTGGGCCGGCTCACCGGCCGGTCCCGCCGTACACGACCGCCTCGGCGTGGTCCGCGTCCAGGTCGAAGGCTTTGTGGGCAGCGGTGACCGCGGCGTTGACATCCTTCTCGTCCACAACCACCGAGATCCTGATCTCCGAAGTGGAGATCATCTCGATGTTCACGCCCGCGTCAGCCAGGGCGCTGAAGAAGGTGGCGCTCACGCCGGGGTGCGAGCGCATCCCGGCACCGACGATCGAGACCTTGCCGATCCTGTCGTCGTAGAGCAGGGTCTCGAAACCTATGTCCGGCTGGGCAGCGCGCAGGGCGGTCATGGCGGTCTGCCCGTCCGCCCGCGGCAGGGTGAACGAGATGTCGGTCAGCCCGGTCGTCGCGGCGGAGATGTTCTGCACGATCATGTCGATGTTGATGCCGGTGTCGGCGATCACCCGGAAGATCCGCGCGGCCTTGCCGACCACGTCGGGCACTCCAGCCACGGTGATCTTGGCCTCTTTGGTGTCCTGCGCGACACCGGAGATGATCGGCTGTTCCACTCCAGGCTCCTCCTCCGCGCACTGCGCCGCATTCGTGACCCATGTGCCAAGGCGGTTACTGAACGAAGACCGCACGTGGATCGGCATGCCGTACCGGCGGCCGTACTCTACACAGCGGTCTTTGAGGATCTTGGCGCCGGAAGCCGCCATCTCCAGCATCTCCTCATAGGAGATCATGGGGATCTGGCGGGCGGTCGGCACGATCCGGGGGTCGGCGGTGAAGATACCGTCCACGTCGGTGTAGATCTCACACACCGCGGCGTTCAGGGCGGCCGCCAGTGCCACGGCCGTCGTGTCTGACCCGCCACGGCCCAACGTGGTGATGTCCTTACCGTTCTGCGAGACCCCCTGGAAACCGGCCACGATCGGGATCGCGCCCTCGCCGAGGGCGCTGGAGATGCGGCCGGGCGTGATGTTGATGATCCGGGCGTTGCCATGCGCCTCGTCGGTGATCACGCCGGCCTGCGAGCCGGTGAACGAGCGTGCCGTGAGGCCGAAGTTGGCGATGGCCATGGCCAGCAGCGCCATCGAGATCCGCTCGCCCGCGGTGAGGAGCATGTCCAGTTCCCGGGCTGGCGGCAGCGGGCTGACCTGCTGGGCGAGGTCGTGCAGCTCATCGGTGGTGTCACCCATTGCCGACACGACCACGACCACCTGGTGCCCGGCCTTGCGGGTGGCGACGATGCGCTGTGCCACACGCTTGATCCCGTCAGCGTCCGCAACCGACGACCCGCCATACTTCTGCACGATGAGCATCCCAGACCCCGGCGAGACGTCGCGTCCCCTGGGCTGGTTCATCGCCTGCTCTCCCGCCCGCCGTCGAGGCGCTTCAGGGCGCCGCCTTCCTCGGTCACATCCAGCAGGGCGTGCGCGACAATTGCGTGCAGCGCGCGCAGGGCGGCGCTGCCGTGGGTACCCCAGTGGCTCACGTAGGAGTACTGCCACCACCACAGCGCTTCCAGCGAGCGCCCGGCCTGGTAGTGCTGGAGCCCGTGGATCAGGTCTGCGGTGACCGCGGCCAGGTCGTCAGACAGGCGGAACGAGATGGGCCTGGTGTCCGAGTAGGGGTCGAAGAGTTCGGCGTAGTCGTCACAGCCGGTCAGCCGGGCGCGGAGCCCGGCGCGGAGCATGTCCAGGTCTGGGTCGGCACCGGCATCCGGTTCCCAGTTGCCCGGTGGGATCACGTCGGTGCTGGCGCCGAGTTGCGCGCCCGCGAGGAGGATCTGCGAAACCTCCAGGAGCAGCAGGGGCACGGTCTTGTCGCCGCCCTCCCCGTTTGCCAGCGCTCCCACCCCATCGATGAAGTCGCGCGCCTGCCCTGCCACCCGCGCGGCGAGCGGCCGCCAGCCGTCCTCTGGCTTGTCCTCAGGGACACCGTTGGCCGGTGGGCTAGACATCAAGCTGCCTCCGTCCTTCGAACGCGCGGCCCAGGGTCACTTCGTCGGCATACTCCAGATCCCCGCCGACCGGCAGCCCGCTGGCTGGCCTGGTGACCCGCAGCCCCAGTGGTTTGAGCAGCCTCGCCAGGTATGTGGCGGTTGCCTCCCCCTCGAGATTGGGGTCGGTGGCAAGGATCACCTCGGTGACGGCCCCGTCGGACAGCCTGCTCAGGAGCTCTTTCGTGCGCAGGTCATCCGGTCCGATCCCGTCGATCGGGCTGATCGCACCACCCAGCACATGGTAACGGCCCCGGAACTCGCGGATCTTCTCGATGGCCGCCACGTCCTTGGGCTCCTCGACCACGCACAGCACCGACGGGTCGCGGCGGGTGTCGCGGCAGATCCGGCACTCTTCCTGCTCCGCGACGTTTCCGCAGACCCGGCAGAACCGCACCCGTTCGGTGACCTCGATCAGCGCATCTGCCAGCCGGCGCACGTCCGCCGGGTCGGTCGCCAGCAGGTAGAAGGCGATGCGCTGCGCGCCTTTCGGCCCTACCCCCGGCAGGAGCCCGAGTTCATCGATGAGGTTCTGGACCACGCCTTCGTACAAGTCAGTCCCTCACCCGTCATCGGTGGGATCGTCGGCTTCACTACCCAGGGCAGCCGTGCTGCCGCCGAAGAGGCTGCCGAGGCCGGGCACACCGGAGAGGTCTGGCAGGCCAGGCTGGCCCAGCCCGCCCCCCAGGCCGCCGGCGAGGGGGCCCATCTTCTCCTGCTGCAGGTCGCCGACCACGCGGTAGGCATCGCGGACCGCGGCCAGCACCAGGTCGGAGAGTGTCTCGGCCGTGTCGGCGGGGTCGCTGGGGTCGATAGCCTCCGGGCTGATCGTCAAGGCGACCAGTTCCCCCTGCCCGTTGACCCGGGCCTGGATCAGGCCGCCGCCCGCGGTGCCGGTGACCTCCGCGTCGGCGAGCTCGTGCTGTGCGTTGAGGAGATGGCTCTGCATCTGCTGGGCTGCGGCGAGGAGCTGTTGCAGGTCCATCTGGCCACTTGGGTCCATGGTGCCCTCACTCGGGTATTGGTCAGCCACGGCATTGTGGCCGCAGGTGCGGTGGTGCCCACTCGTCCGGCCGCCCCGGCCGCCGTCTGGGTGAACACGCCTGCTCCAAGGAGCCTACGGCCTCATGGGCACGCGTGGGCCGGCCGGACCCGCCGCTACGGCGCGCCACCTCAGGAGCGGCTCAGGCCTCCTCGATCTCCTCGATGACACGGCCACCGAGCTGCCGTTTGAGGAGTTCCACGGGGTCGGAGTCAGCAGTGCCGGACCCGGCCGCGCCCGAGACATCATCGGGCCATTCGTCGTCGTCTGCCTTGCGGGCCGACGGGGTGGCCGCGCTGCGCCTGCCACGCTGGGCCGCTGCCTTGGCTGCCGCCGCGCCGGTGGACGCCCGTCCTGGGGTCTTGGGGGCGGGGCTGGTCGCTGGCTGGCTGACCGTGGCCTGAGCGTCCCCCGCAGGCCGGGACGGTGGGGCCGCCTCGCCGGACGTCGGGCGGGGAACCCGGTCGGCCGGCACCGGCGGGTGCTGTGCGGATCCCACCGCCACCACCCGCACGTTCAGCCCGAACGATTCCTTGAGCACATCGGCGAGAACCTGGTCGCTGCCACCGCTCAGGAAGCCCTTGGCGTTGCCTTCCTGCGGGAATCCGACCGTGAGGACGCCGTTGTCCAGGGACACGACCGTGGCGGGCTGCAGCAGGATCCAGGTGACCTTGCGTCTGGGCATGACCGCAGCGAGCACATCCGGCCAGCGCTGCCGCAGTGCCTCGACATCGGCTGGGGCAGGGCCGCTTGCTGAGCTCCCACCCACCCCGCCAGCGGTCGGCCCACGTTCGCCGCCAGCAACAGCCGCCTCCTCACGCCCAGCTCCCGGGCGATCCGCCCTCTCCTCAGGCCCGGCTCCCGGGCGATCTGCCCTATCACGGGCAGTCCCTTCGCGAGCCGCCCGCTCGCGCCCGGCCTCGGTCCGGCTCGCCTCACCATGCCCGCTCGGGTGCGATGGTGCAGCGGGACGCGCGGGTGGAGCGGCCTCCTGGGACTGCGGCGGCTGAGTGCTCCCGGCACCGCGTTCCAGCCGTTCCAGCCTGGTCAGCAGGGACTTCTCACTCGAGACGGCGCTGGGCAGCAGCATCTGCGCGCAGGTCAGCTCCAGCATGAGCCTGGGCGAGGTGGTCCCGCGCATCTGGATGAGCCCATCGCTGAGCGCCTCGGCCGCGCGGGCGAGTTCGGCCTGGCCGAACCGGCCTGCCTGCTCGGCCATGGTCTCCAGCCGGTCGGCAGGCGCATCCAGCAGCCCCGTCTTTCCGGCGCCCGGCACGGCCGCGAGGATGATCAGGTCGCGGAGCCGGTCGAGGAGGTCGGCGGCGAACCGGCGCGGGTCGTGGCCGCTGCGGACCATGCGGTCCAGTGCGGTGAACACGGCAGCCCCGTCCACAGCGGCCAGCGCCTCCACCATCTCATCGAGCAGGCTCTCGTCGGTGTAACCGAGCAGCACGGCCGCCCGCTCATAGGTCAGCCCCTCCTCGCCTGCCCCTGCCAGCAACTGGTCCAGGACGGACAGGGCGTCACGCACCGAACCGGCCCCGGCCCGGACCACCAGCGGCAGCACGCTCGGCTGGTAGGTGGCCCCCTCGGCCGCCAGGATCTGTTCGAGGTGGTCACGCAGGACCGGCGGTGGGACGAGCCGGAACGGGTAGTGGTGCGTCCGGGAGCGGATGGTCGCGATGACCTTCTCGGGCTCGGTGGTGGCGAAGACGAACTTCAGGTGCGCTGGTGGCTCCTCCACCAGCTTGAGGAGGGCATTGAAGCCCTCCCGGGTCACCATGTGGGCCTCGTCGATGATGTAGACCTTGAACCGCCCGGAGACCGGGGCATAGAAGGCCCGCTCACGCAGGTCCCGGGCGTCGTCCACACCACCGTGCGAGGCGGCGTCGATCTCGATCACATCGATGCTGCCCGCGCCGGAGGGGGCCAGGGCCACACAGGACTCACATACACCACACGGGTCGGGCGTGGGCCCCTGCACGCAGTTGAGGGACCGGGCGAGGATCCGGGCACTGGAGGTCTTGCCGCAGCCGCGGGGCCCGCTGAAGAGATAGGCATGGTGGACCCGGCCGTTGCGCAGCGCCTGCCGCAGCGGCTCAGTGACGTGTTCCTGCCCCTTGACCTCAGCAAACGTCGCGGGCCTGTACCTGCGGTACAGGGCGAGTCCCGTCGAAGGCGGGCGGCCCGCCGGACGTGTGGGAGCGCTGGGGGGTGTGCCGGTCACCTCGCCTGCCATGGCCTGGTCCTTACCGGGACGATGAGGGACCCCCCGCACACCCGCCAGAGCTCGCGTACCCTTGCTGCCTTCCGGCCCTGGGGGAGTTGGCGAGATGAGCGCCGTGCGAGGGGTCTCTGGTGAGTCTATCCACGCCTGGAGCCTGGCTGGAGACCATCCCACGCCGCTGCCGGTCACCGGTAAGCTTGCCCCGGAGGATTCGCCTAGTGGCCTAGGGCGCACGCTTGGAAAGCGTGTTGGGGGCAACCCCTCATGAGTTCGAATCTCATATCCTCCGCCACCCCTGACCAGGCAA
>DASYYE010000170.1:0-2858 GCA_035946955.1 Streptosporangiaceae bacterium
GCGTTCAAGATCGACCCGGCCACCGGCGCCCAGCTAAGCCACCAGACGGTACTGCTCCAGTGGACCGGCACAGACCGCCTGGCGCTGGCGTAACGGCCAAGAAGCCGCCAGAGAGGCAAGCAAGCCCCTCCACGACGCCGAGCAGGTCAAGACCCCGATTCTGGTCAGCCGTGGCCTGATGGCCAACCGATATCAGGCCGTGACGTCCAGGCGCATCCGCGGCGCCGTCCTGAACCTGGTCGCAACCTCCCGGTAAACCACAAAACCGGCCTTCTCGTAAAACGCCAGCGCATGCGGGTTCGCGGTCACCTCAACCCGCCCGATCCCGCGCCCGCGGGCGATCGCGATCATGTCCAGCACCAGGGCCCGCCCGATCCCGCGCCTCATCCACCCGGGCTCGACGAACAGATCCTCGAGCTCGAAGGCGTCCCCGGCGCCGATCCAGCTAGTGCCGTAGCAGGTTAGGTTTGCCCCGCCCGGTCTTTCCCTGCAGGCGCTGATCCTCCACACTGGCCCGGTGACTGAACGGCTGCGGGTGCGTGAGATCGACGATGACGAGGGACAGCGGCTGGTGCGGATCATCCGCCGGGGCTCCGGGTCGGTGGTGACCTGGCGCCGCGCGCAGATGGTGCTGCTATCGGCCCAGGGCATGGACGTGGCCGCGATCGCCAAAGTGGCGTTCACCAGCGAGGACCGGGTCCGCGATGTGATCCGGAACTTCAACGCTGACGGGTTCGGATCGCTGTACCCGAAATACGGGGGCGGTCACCCGCCGAAGTTCACCTTGCCGCAGCGGCGGGAGATCAAGAAGATCGCCAAGTCCAAGCCAGTCGAGCATGACCTGCCGTTTTCCACCTGGAGCCTGGCCAAGCTGGCTGACTTCCTGGTGGCCGAGGGGGTGGTCGATGACATCAGCCACGAGGGCCTGCGGGTCCTGCTCCGCGCCGAGGGCGTCACCTTTCAACGGCTGAAAACCTGGAAGGCCTCCAAGGACCCGCGATACGCGGAGAAGAAGGCCCGGGTCGAGCAGCTGTACGCTATCGCCGACCGCGAGGCTGCCCCGGGGCACGGCGACCCTGAGGTCGTGTTCTGCCTGGACGAGTTCGGGCCGCTGAACCTGCAGCCACGGCCCGGGCGGCACTGGGCCGCAGTCAGCGGCAAAGGCAAGGAACCCGGGCGGGCGCCGCGCCCGCGGCTGCGCGCGACCTACACCCGCAAAGCCGGGGTGCGCCACCTGTTCGCCGCCTTGGATCTGGGCGAGGACAAGCTGTACGGGCACATCAAGCCGCGCAAGACCCGGGCCCGGTTCCTGGAATTCTGCCGCTACCTGCGCTCCCTCTACCCGTCATCGGTCCGGATCGCGATCATCTGCGACAACTTCAGCCCGCACCTGACCACCAGGCGGGACGGCCGCGTCGGGGCCTGGGCGAAGGCGAACAACGTCGAGATCGCCTACACGCCGACGAATTCGTCCTGGTTAAACCGCATAGAAGCGCAGTTCACGGCATTGCGGTACTTCACGCTGGACGGCACCGACCACCCCAGCCACAAAGAGCAGGCCAGCATGATCCGCCGGTACATCATCTGGCGGAACAACCACGCCTACGACGAACGGCTCTGCCGCATCGTCGATAAGGCAAACGTAGCTTGATGTGGCACTAGTGCCTGGGGCGCAGGTATCGACATAGAAGTGGTACGAAGCAAGCTGGAAGACACCCGGGTAATCAGGCTTGCCCTTGACTCGCTCGAGGAGCACCTGCCCACCGAACTGGAGTCAGACGGCCTCACGCTCGAATTTGTGACGCTGCGGGAGAGGCTAGCGGAGGCAGAGCGGCGGGAACTCCGGAAAATCGGGCACCGCGAGTACATGATCCTCGCGCCGATTGACACTTTCGAGTCGCTCGGCGGCAAAGCAGCAGCAGCGATCCGGACACTAGACGAGCTAGGGCTGGTAATCCGACTGGACGGTTAGAGCCGATGCCGGATCGGCATGATTGCCGGAGTTGGTGCCGCCGACTCTCCAGCCAAGCCCGAGTCACTTCACGTGGTGACACCCACCCGAGCGAGAACGGAAGCTACCGAAAGTCAAGTGACAAGCGGTTCACGCGGCGGGAGGCCGGGAACTCCGCGGCCTGGCTGCCCGCATGGGGCTGGCGCACTACTAACCGGTTCTGTTCCAGGACACACTGGGCCAGTGTCAGTCCGCAGCCTCCCAGTCGGCGTCGTGGTTAGCGGCGCGTTCTAGGACCCGCAGGGACGGCCGGATCTCCGGCTTGGGCGGCTGCAAGATCGCATCTCCGGCCGGCCGGGGCCAGGACGGGAAGGCCTGGCCCAGGTCACCGTAACGGGGATCCTCGGAGGGGACCTTCAGGCTCTGCCGGTTGGCGAGCCGCTCGGTGAAGGTACGGTGCGCGGCGATCAGGTACGTGATCCACTGGCCTATCTCGCCCGACGGCTGCCCTGGGGTCAGGGTGAGTTCGGCCCGCTGGCTTTGGGTGGCGGGGGCGGGTTCAGCCGAGCGGAGCGGGGAGAAGTGCTGATCGGGGTGGCGGCGGCGGAGTTCGGCATCGGCGGCGACGGCCAGGTGGCGTTGGGCGCGGGTGGCGGCATCCCAGTCAGCGCGGTCGGCCATGATCGTGGCGAACACCGTCTCGCGCTGCCGGTGGGCCTCGTGCAGGGCGTGGTAGCTGACCGCTAGCTCCTGCTGGCCAATGGCGGTGTCGTGGTCGCCGCGGTTGGCGGCGGCTGCGGCTTGGGCGCCGGCGCGCAGGCCTGCCAGGCGGGCTTCGCGGGCGGCGGCGCGGACCTGGCGGAGCTCGTCCCCGACCCATTGCGGTGCCCAGGCGGTTTCGATCGGA
>DASYYE010000171.1:0-2959 GCA_035946955.1 Streptosporangiaceae bacterium
ACCAGTCCAGCGCGTCGGCGGCGACGTTGAGGAAGACCTCCCCGGGGAAGGTGTCGTTACGCGGATGCAACGGCGCCAGCTCGGCCAGCAGCTCGAACATCTCGGTATCCCGGGCCAGCCCGCCGAGCAGGATCTGGCGGGCGGTGGCTGCGTCCTGGGGCGCGGGCCGCTTCTTTGCAGGCCTACCCCGACGGTAAGGCGGACCTATTGATCGCTGGGCGGCCTTGTAGCTTGTAGCGCACCCGGTAGTCATTAGTTTCGTAGTACGATTCCCGGGTGGGGGTTCTCCGCTCGGCCCTGCGGCATGGCATCCCGGGCGAGGACATCCGCCATGCCATCGACAACACGGTCGCCGTCGATGAGGTCGCGGGCGATCCGGTGCACTGGCTGGTGCTCGACCAGGACCGGGCCGGGAACCTGCTGGCGCTGGTGGTGATGGACCGCCTGGGCGGCCCGGCGGGTCATTCACGCGATGCCGGTGCGGGCCGCATGCCGGTGGCTGCCGAAGGGCAGGCGAGAACAGGCATGAACAACCACGGGCACCGCGAGGACGGGACACCGATCAGCGACGCCGACGTCGAGGCGCTGGCCGATGAGGCCGAGCGCGGCTACGACGTGGACACCCTCCTGCGCCGCCGGCGGGGCGGGCGGCCACCGCTGGGCTCGGCGGCAGCCTCGGTCGAGTCCGTGCGGCTGGACCCCGAGCTCAAGCGCGCCCTGCTGGTGCGCGCCGCCGAGGAGCACGTCAGCGTGTCGGAGGTAATCCGCCGGGCCATCGGCGAGTACCTGCGGGCCAGCTGACCAGACGCCCCCGGCGTGGCAGCACCCGTTAGCCACGCCCCGTACTGGCGGAAGGATTCATGGTGGTGGCCGGGTCAAGGATCCCGGACCTGGACCTGCAGCGGGTTCGCCACTGGTGCGCCCAGCGCGTCCCCGCGCACCTGCGTGACCAGGTCCGGGTGGAATGCGATGCCTCGCCCGGGCATCTGACGGTCGTGGAGTGCAGGCCGCCCCGGCGCAAAGACATGGGCCCAGAGTGGACCCGCTTCCCGATCGCCCGGCTGCACTACACGAAGTCAACCAAGCAGTGGTCGCTGTACTGGCGCGACCGCAACCTGCGCTTCCACCGTTACGACCAGCTGCCAGCCTCGAAGTACGTCGATGACCTCCTCCGGGAGATCGACCGCGATCCCACCGCGATCTTCTGGGGATAGCGGTCACTGCCCCGAGCGCTCACCGACCATCCGCAATCGGATCCGCCACGCAGCGTAGCCAAGCCACCTGCGCGAAGAGCCGCCGTTCGGTACGTCATGACATGCCGTCGTGGTGACTATCGATACTGTACCGAACGGGTGTTCTGTGCGGCTTGCCTGCGCGGTGCGTTCGGGCTGGCGGCCCCAGCCACGTCACCTGCCGGAGCTGGAGAGGGTGACGGCCGGCGCCCTCCAGCCCGGCAGCTTGTCACCCGCATCATCGCGCTTGCCGGGGCCTTGCAGCCCTGGCGACCGTGGAACGGCACCGTCCACTGGCCTAACAGTGATCATTCCTCACGGGTGACGGTGACCGGGCCTGCGCGGCCATTGCCAGCAGCGATCCCGCGACTCGCGGGCCTTAACGCTGCTTTGGGTGACGCTGCGGTGGGAACAGCCAGCGTGCCTGGTGCATGAGTTCCTGTTCGGCCCGCTGGCGGGCATCGGCGAAGTAACGATCCGGATCGCGCACCATCCGCTCGGGACGGTCATCATGGTCTTCGATGGTGATGTGGACCGTCACGTTCGCCGCCTTCCCCACGACCTCAGTGTCCGTCGGTGCCCGCGACGGGGCAACGGCCGATGGTCACTTCTCGCGCCAGCCAAACGCCACCCCCTTGCGTGGTTACGCCAGCGCGACCGCGAGCAGCCCGGCCAGCAGCCGGATTAGCGGCACGTCCGCCCGCCTTACCCCGTCTTTGTCTAGCGTGTCCACCATCAGCATGCCAAACGCGTTCTGCCCGGCGGCAACCGGGACGGCGGCGAAGGACTTGTACGTCTGTGGCGGCGTGACCCGCCACCCTGGCGGCGGGCTGGCGTCAAGGTCGGGACAGAACAGGTGCTGGTTGTGCTGGATCATGCCGAAAACCAGATCTCCTTGCACCGTTCCCTCGGCGACCGGTTCCAGCGGATCGTCCACGCGGCCGCTGTACTGAGCAGGAACCAGCATCATCGGCGTCCCGGGCGCGAACCGGAACAGGCAGGCCCGCACCCGCCCGGCGCCAGCGAGATGGGCCGCCGAGTCCAGCACCATCGGGATCACCGCCTCGGCCAGCGCCGCCCGTTCATGCTTGCCCGCCGTGGCCACCCTGCCAAGCTGACGCACGATCGGGTCAAGAGCGTCGTTCATGGTCACGCGCATCGCGACCGCCGCGTCGACCGCGGCCCGCTGCGCCCTGGCCCGCATTCGCTCCTTGCGGATCTGCTCATAGGCGGGCACGCCGGCGGCGGTTACGCTCGCGGCCACGGCTCCCAGCGTCCACCATTGCCTGTCAAGCACGGCGGCGCCTGCCTGCATACCGAACCACGTGGCCAAGGCAACCCCGGCCAGGCTGATGACCGTTGTCAGGTAGACCCGGGCGCCGGGTGGAATCCGCATGCCGAGCAGGGTAGATCACGACCCGGGGCATGCACGGACTACGCCCATAGCCCGAACTGCGTGCACTCCGGGCTTACGGCCGCAGGCCGGGGGAGGCGGCTCCGGCCGCGCCAGCGGACGGCACCCAGGTGTGCTCGCGGGTGATGGTCCAGTTCCGGCCGGTCTTGCGGAGGCAGCCGGTTGAGCGGGCCCACCTGCCCACTTACGTGCTGCCGGTCATGGTGCCGCCGACCTGCGCCTGCTGCTGCGGCAGCGCGGCGCCGAGCCCGATGACCGGCGCTGCTGGCCCCGCCTGAGTACTTCCGGCCATGTTCGTTCGGGGGCACCGCCG
>DASYYE010000172.1:0-17590 GCA_035946955.1 Streptosporangiaceae bacterium
TGACCTTCGTCCCGGCTGCGGCTGCAAAGGTAAACAGGTTGTCGATTCCTGTGAAACCGTCGCTAGCGGCACCTGCGGGGATCAGCCTATCTACCGTGGCCCCACCGATCCGTAGGTTGCGCAGTCCCAGGTTGCGGAAGAGGGTGACGAGCGAATTGTTTGCTGGGCTGAATAGGTAACCTGCCACATTGGCGTGACCAGGATCGAGTGCTTGGCGTTCGAAACTCAGCCCGGCGAAGTCGTCCGGGACCTCTGGCCCGGGGCGTTCGGCGTCAACGGTGATAGTGACGCGATGAATAGGAACCACCTAACCACCAATCACGGGCATCGTCCGCCCCTCAGCTTAACAATGCGCGAAGGCGAAGACCAGGAGAAGCAGCGCACCACTGTTTACCCAACGGCGTTACTGCCAGGGAGATTGATGATCGTATACTTTGGCGCAGCGTTTGGCGAGACAGAGTAGCTGGGCTGACTGAGAACCGGTCATCCTCATCTACGAGGTCACCGGCTTAGCCGGGCTCCAACCACCAGCGGTCGTGTGACGTCTTTACCTTTGGGTTCCCACACGAGGTGGGCTGAAGGGGAGGCTCGCGCGATGGTGAACGAGTACGGGCGGCGCGCGTTCCTGCGGTTGACGGCAGTGGCAGGGGCTGGGCTGCTCTCGTCCTGTAGCCAGGGCGCCACGGTCGATGGGGTGGTGGCGGGCGACGGGACCCGGCCCCGCGCTGCAGGGAAGGCCAGCAGGCCGGCCTCCCCTGCCGACTGGACGGCACTCGCCCGTGACCTGCCCGGGCGGCTCGTGCGCCCAGGCGAGTCTGCCTACACAGTGTCCAAGCGGCTGTTCGACCCCCGGTTCGACTCGCTGCGCCCGGCGGGCATCGCCTACTGCCGTGACCCGCACGACGTGGCGACCTGCCTGGCCTTCGCACGTAAGTTCGGCGTCCGGGTCGCCGCCCGCTGCGGCGGGCACAGCTATGCGGGCTGGTCCTCGACCAGCGGCCTGATCATCGACGTGACCCCGATGGCCCGGGTGGACGTGAACGGGGACACCGCCGTGGTCGGCGCCGGCACCAGGCTGATCGACTTTTACAGCCGACTGGCCGCGCACGGGCGCGCAGTGCCGGGCGGATCCTGCCCGACGGTCGGCATCGCCGGGCTCACCCTGGGCGGCGGCGTCGGAGTGGTCTCCCGTGCCTATGGGCTGACCAGCGACAACGTGCAGTCGCTCCAGATCGTCACGGCCGACGGCCAAGTCAGGACGTGCGACTCCAGCCAAGACTCCGACCTGTTCTGGGCCTGCCGCGGCGGGGGCGGCGGCAACTTCGGCGTGGTCACCTCCTTCACCTTCACCACTCACCCGGTAGGGGACATCGTGCTGTTCTTCCTGTCCTGGCCGTGGTCGCAGGCCGCCCAGGTGATCGCGGCCTGGCAGTCATGGGCGCCAAACGCCCCGGATGCTCTCTGGTCGAACGTGCACCTGGGCGCCGCGCAGGGCGGCCCGGTCCCGTCGATCCAGGTGGGCGGAACCTACCTGGGCGGTCTCAGCGCCGCAGCCGCCGAGTTGGAGAATCTGTACGCGGCCGCGGGCTCGCCCCCGTCCTCGCCGTTCATCCAGACGGCTTCCTGGCTGGACGCCATGCTGATCGAGGCGGGCTGTTACGGCCTGACCGTGGACCAGTGCCACCTGCCCACCCAGACCCCGGGCGGGCAGATCTCCCGGGTATCGGAGCACGCCAAGTCCGACTTCTTCACCAAGCCGCTGAGCAGCCGCGGCATCGGCACCCTGCTGTCCGGCGTGGAAACCTTCCAGCGGGCGGGCGGCGCACCCGGCGCGGGCGGGGGCATCGCGTTCGACGCGCTCGGCGGCGCGGTCAACCGGGTCGCCCCGGGCGCGACCGCGTTCGTCCACCGCAACGCGCTGTTCCAGGCCCAGTACACCACCACCTGGCCGACGGGCTCGGACCCTGCCGCGGTGGCCCGCCAGTACGCCTGGCAGCAGGCACTGTGGCAGTCGATGCGCCGCTACGCCAGCGGGCAGGCCTACCAGAACTACATCGACCCGGCCCTGGCCAACTGGCGGCAGGCCTACTACGGCACCAACTACCCCCGCCTCGCACAAGTCAAGGCCACATACGACCCAGGACGCATCTTCACCTTCCCACAATCCGTCTGAGCCGAAACCGGACGGTGAGTGGGCAGGCGGCAGACCGCCGCCCTCAGCCCGTGCATCCGTTGACCCCGGGTGGTAAGGGTTCTAGGGTTTCGCGTATTGAACTCTCGTTCGGGATGCGAACCTGCGACCCAGGGAGGTCGTCATGGATGACTGGGACGCCACCAACTACGCCGCCAAGGACAACCTGCTCCATGTCCTCAGGCGGGAAGCCGACGCACTGTTCGAGATGGCAGAAAACGGCCCCTGGACCGCCAGGACGGCTTGTACGGAGTGGGAAATCCGGGACATCGTCGGCCACCTGATCGACGTGACGGAGAGCTACTTCGTCGGTTTCGACGCGGCCCGCGAAGGGCTCACGGTCGACGAGCCACTCGGGGTGAGAGTGATGCAGCACCGCCTCGACGAGGGCGCCAAGGAGTACCGCGGCCTCGACCAGGGCGAGGCGATCGCCCGGCTCCGCTCGGACTTCGAGAAGATGATGGAGATCAGCGAGGCTCTCGGCCCGGGCGAGTGGGGCGGGCAGACGGTCGGGCACAAGTACATGGGGCCGCTGCCAGCCTTCTTCTACCCGGTGTTCCAGCTCATGGACTACGGCGTGCATGGCTGGGACATCCGCCAGGGCACCGGCCGTGCGCATGGGCTGATGGGCGACACCGCGGACCTGCTCGCGCCGTTCATGTTCATCTTGTGGCAGGCGACCACGGACGTCCCGCCGGACATCGACGCCTTCTCGGTCGGCATCCGCGTCTCGGGACGTAACGCCATGGACTACCTGGTCAGTGTCGGCGTGGACGGCCTGGGTTACGCGCCGAAAGACGTGTCGGGCATGCCCGCCGTCATCGAGTTCGACCCGGGGAGCCTGGTGCTGACCGCATTCGGGCGAGTGAACGCGGGGACCATCAGGGGTGACCGGCCAGTGGCCGACAGGTTCCTCAACTCGTTCTTCCGGATCTAAGGAGTCGGGTCAGGCCTCCCCGTCACCGCCGGGGCAGGCCTGACCTGGCCTACCGTTGGCAGCCGGAGCTTCGCTGGGGCGAGCGCCACATTCACCGCAACCAGCTAGCCCGGCCCGGGAATGGCATTACGTCACGGTGTCACCTGATGCTTGCTGGGCGCACGAGAAAACCGGATAAGCGCATTACTGGCTATGGGTGGCGCGGGCCTGGCTGACGTGGGGCATCCAGGTGACGCTCCAGTCGCATAGCCGCTGCACTACTTCGAGCAAACTGGTCCCGCTGGCGGTGAGGGAGTATTCCACCCGCAGCGGCCGTTGCTGATAGTCCTGGCGGCGGATGAGCCCGGACCGCTGGAGCTCATGCAGGCTCTGGGTCAGCATCTTGTGGGAGATGCCCTCGATCTCCCGGAGCATCTGGCCGTGCCGGTTCAGGCCGGAGTTGACCGCATACAGCACCAGCACGGACCACTTGTCAGCGATCAGGTCAAGCGCCTGCCTGGACGGGCAGCCGGCCAGCAGCAGGTTCGGTGCCGCGCAGACCACGGCCTGGTCCTGCCCGGCCATGGCCGATCCCCAGCTGGCATGTCCAGCGGATTCAGATGACATTGCCCCGGCATCGTACCGGCAACCGCAATAGACAGGCACCCAGCCGCGGGAAACAGTGGCACAGATAGGCACGGAAAAGTGCCTACTGGCGGGATGCCGTCCGGCCGTGCCAGGGTGTGCTCCGCGATGACGCATTAACACTCTGATCAGCCTTGAGGAGACTCCCCAGTGATTTTCGTAATCGGCGGGAACAGCAAGGTCGGCCGTGAACTGGTCCGGCTGCTGACCGTCAGCGGGCACGAGGTGACGATGCTGTGCCGCACCGGGCAGACAGCACAGGCCGCGCGAAACGCCGGAGCGACGCCGGTCGTGGGGAACCTGGACGATCCGGCCTCGCTGCAGGACGGTCTGCGCGGCGCCAAGCGCATGTTCCTGCTGTCGTCACCTGACGCGCAGGATGTCGGCTGGCACCGCAACGCGATTGACGCTGCGGCAGCGGCGGGGGTGAACCAGGTCGTGCGCAGCTCGCTCATCGGCGCGGACAGCGCGTCCAGCCATACGTTCCTTCAGCACCACGGCGCGGCAGACGACTACCTGCGGGGCAGCGGCGTGACCTACACGATCGTCCGGCCGAACAACTTCATGCAGAACGTACCTGACCAGATGCTGCCCTCGATCAGTCCGGACGGCAGCCTCTACGGCAGCGTCAAGCAGGCCCGCATCTCGTTTGTGGACGCCCGCGATGTGGCAGCGGTCGCGGCCCAGATCCTGCTCGACGGGAGCTATCAGGACACCACCTTGGACGTGACGGGGCCACAGGCGCTTTCCTACCCGGACATAGCCGCGAGGCTCGGTGAACGCCTCAGCCGCGATGTCAGGTACGTCGACGTCCCGATCGAGCAGACCAAGGCGGTGCTGGACGGCTTCGGAGTCGGCCCGTGGCTGTCCACCGCCATCTGTGACCTGTACCTCAGCTACCAGCAGTCCGGGCCGGACGGATACGCCGCGCAGGTCACCGACGTGGTGCACAGCGTGACCGGCCGTGGGCCGCGGTCACTGGATGAGCTGCTCGCCGAATGAAGAAAGAACCTATGACGTGAAACCCGGCTGACCCGCCCGGCAGGCGCCGCAATGCCCATAGCAGACCGGCTATGCCAGGCCTCCCGGTCCGGCCGGGCAAGTTGACCATAGGCGACTTGCCCGGCCGGACTCGGCATCTTCCCGTTGTCAGGGCAGGGACCATTGCTGGTTGGCATTGCCGGTGCAGGCCCAGATCTGGACCTGGGTGCCCGAGCCGCCAAAGCCGGTGTCGTCAAGGCATGCGCCCGACTGGGGGTTGACGAGGGAGCCGTTGGACTGGGGGACCCAGTCCTGGGCGCCGGTGCCGTTGCAGGGGTAGAGGTCGACGGTGGTGCCGTTGGCGGTGCCGCCGCCGTTGACGTCGAGGCACTGGCCGAGCACGTGGATGGTGCTGCCGATGACGGTCCACTGCTGTGCGGTGGTGCCGTTGCAGGTGTAGACCTGCACGGGGTTGAGTGGGGTGGTGATGGCGCCGCGGTCGTCCAGGCACAGGCCGGTGTAGCCGGTGACCTGCCCGGTGCTAGTGCTGGGGGCCGAGCCGTTCACCGCGAAGCTGCCCTGCAATGGCAGGTTGGCGAGGGCCGAGGAGTCGCCGACCCACACCTGGAACGTGCCACTGGGCACCACCCAGCTTGCGTTGGAGTCGTTCCAGTAGGACAGGTCCCGGCTGGTGAGACTGAAGGTGACGGTCGTGGACTGGCCAGGGGAGAGGGTGACCCGCTGGAAGCCCTTGAGCTGGCGGGGCGGCTCGCCTGCCGAGGGCGGGTCGCCCAGGTAGAGCTGGGCCACGTCCGAGCCGGCCACACTGCCGGTGTTGGTCACCGTGGCGGTCGCGGTAGCTGTGTTGGCACTTGGGTTGGCCGTGACGTTCAGGCCGCTGTAGCTGAAGGACGTGTAGGAGAGCCCGTAGCCGAACGGGAACATCGGCGTCTTGTTCTGTGCGTCGTACGAGCGGTACCCGACGTCGAGACCCTCGGAGTACTGGACCGTGCCGTTGGTGCCCGGCCACTGGGCGGGCGTGGACGCCGGAACCTGGGACAGGCTGGTCGGGAAGGTCACCGGCAGGTGGCCACCCGGGTCGGTGTTGCCGTAGAGCACGCTGGCCAGCGCGGTGCCGTTGCTCTCACCCGGGTACCAGGCGTCCACGATCGCGGCGGCGTGGCTCCGCCAGGGCATGGACACTGGGGCGCCTGCGTCGACCACCACCACGGTGTGGGGGTTGGCGGCGGCCACCTTCGAGACCAGTTCGTTCTGTGCGGAGGACAGGTTCAGGTCCGGCCGGTCCGCCGCCTCGCTCTCGGTGTCGTCCGAGACCACCACCACTGCGGTCGAGGCCGACTTGGCGGCGGCGACGGCCGCGTTGATGCCGGGCGCCAGGGCCGACGGTGTGCCCCAGGTGAACGCGGAGGAGTTCCCGCTGATGTTGACGCTGTAGCTCTGGCCGGCCTTCAGCGACACGCTGGCCGAATAGGTGCTGACCGGCGGTGTGCCGGGGTTGACCAGTAGTGGGGTGCCGTTCAGTGACAGGGTCGTCGGGGTGTAGCAACTGCAGGTGTTAGTGACGGCTAGCACGTAGGTGCCGGTCTGCGGGGCGGTCAGAGTCCCGCTGTAGCTGCTGCCTGACGTGTAGCCGGGGGAGAGCTGGGACGAGGGGACGGCGGGCAGGCTGGTGTCGGTGGGCAGGCCCTGCTTGTACACGATGCTGGTGCCGGAACCGGCTGCGGACTGCAGGCCCTGCAGCGGTGTGACGTGGAAGGGGGCGGTCACGTAGGCGCTGCCGCCGCCAGCGTCGGTGGGGGACGGGGAGGCCGCTGGGCCGATGACCGCGACCGTGCCGCCGTTGCTGGCCGAGATCGGCAGCGTCCCGCCGCTGTTCTTGAGCAGCACAGTGCCTTCCTCCGCGACCTGGGTCGCGACCGCCTGGTGGGCGGGGGTGGTGACGGTGTCCCCGGTGTTGCCGGTCGGTGGGTTGTTGAACAGGTTGAACTGGAACATCTCGGTGAGGATCCGGCTGACCATGGTGTCCACGACCGACTTGGGGATGGTCCCGCTCTGCACGTCGTTCTGCAGCGTGGACCCGAAGAACTGGCTGAACGGCTGCTCCATATCGGTGCCGTCCACCGAGCCCATGGTGCCGTGCAAGGCCGCGTAGTCAGAGGTCACGAACCCCGGGAACCCCCAGAGGTCACGCAGCACGCTGCCCTCCAGGTAGGGGTTCTCGCAGGCGAAGTTGTTGTTGATCATCGAGTAGGCGCACATCACCGAGGCCGCCTTGGCCTGCTGAACAGCCGCCTGGAACCCCGGCAGGTAGATCTCGTGCAGCGTCCGGTCGCTGACGATCACGTTGTCCGCCGACGTATTGCGGTTGGTCTCTTCGTTGTAGGCGGCGAAGTGCTTGACCTGAGACATCTCGCCGGTGCTCTGCACGCCGTCGATCTCAGCCACACCCATTGCCCCGTTGAGGTACGGGTCTTCGGTGAAGGCCTCGAACGAGCGTCCCCAGCGCGGGTCGCGGTCGATGTTGATCGTGGGGCCCAGGTTCACCGCGGCGCCCTTGCCCCACTCCTCGGACCCGATCACCTGCCCGTACTGGCTGGCCAGGGACGGGTCGAACGTCGCCGCCAACGACACGGCGGCGGGGAGTTCGGTCACGCCTGTCAGTCCGTCACCGACACCCAGCGGGCCGTCTTCCAGGCCCATCGCCGGGATGCACAGCGACGGCTGCGCTGCCATGTAGAACACGTACGGCTGGCCGTTGCCCTGGCCTTCCACCATGGTGATCTCATTCGACAGTGTCATGTTGGACATGAGCATCTGCACCCGGTGCGAGACCGACAGGCTCTGGTTCAGCCACGGGCACGTCGCGGCCTGTGCATGGGCGAATGCCCCTGAGCCCGGGACCATGAAGGAGAGCACCGTGAGTGCCGCCACGGCTGCCGCGGCCACCGGTGTCCGGAGCGGATGACGGTGGCGTGACCGCCGGAAGGGTGTACGGAACATGTTCACAGTGACCCTCGCAGGGGAGAGAGCGCCCAGGTGCCGCAAACAGTAAGCCGCCCAGCATAAAAGCGGTATTAAAGTCGCCTTACATACATAAATGTTCCGTGAATGGAGGGCGATTCCACTGGTGTGCGCCTCCTCGGACACAACTGCGACTGAAATGGCACATATCGCGGCCCCGACGCCCACGCCGTAGCGGGCGGCAGGCGGGTCAGCCGCCTGCCGCCCGTGTGCCGCGGATGTCACCGGATCCTGGTGGTCCTCTGTCGACACGTTCGGGTTTATCGGTGGCAGGTTTGCACCATCGGGACGAAGCGGGTGGCGGATTGGTCTTTTGAGCCCACGGCCCACAGTGCGTGGCCATCGGTGGTTATCGCGTTCAGGGATGTCCCGTTCAGCGGGCCGGCCGCCACCGACCAGCGGCGCCCGTTCCACCCGGCATGCAAGGTGCCGGTGGTGGCCGGCCCGAGGTTGTTCCCGACGGCGGCCAGGTGGCCACCGCGCAGCACGGTGACCGAGGTCAGCTGGCGGCCGTCGCGGGCTGGGCCGGCGGGCACAGGGACCGAACGCCACGCGTGCCCGTTCCAGCGCAGCGCGTAAGGCCGCCGCAGCCCATTCCTGGCAATGGCGTCGCCGACTGCCCACACTTGGTCAGGGCTGACCGCCACGACGCTGTTGAGGTTTACGTTGGCCGCGCGCGGTGTGGCTGCCCGCTGCCAGTTGTGCCCATTCCAGTGGAGCACGAACGGCCGTGTTGTCCGGGCGAACGAGCCGCCGGCCGCCCACGCCTGGTGGTTGCCGCTGACGGCGATACCAGAAAGAGCCGACAGGTTCCCGAGGCTGGGGCTGGGCACCAAGGTCCAGGTGCGGCCGTTCCAGTGCTCGGTCACGGTGCGCAACTGGTTGGCGGTGTTCTCAGCCTCGCCGACTGCCCAGGCGTTGCTGGGCGAGGCAGCGGCGACGCCAAGCAGTTCGGTAGTGGCATAGCCGGGAACGGGTGCGGCGGGCACGCGGGCCCACTGGCGGCCGTTCCAGTGAATGATCAACGGCGCGGAGGCGTTCGCCGTCGTCGCCGCGCCGACCGCCCACGCGTTCGAGGCCGACAGCGCGGCGATGCCATCGAGCCGGCCGGTGCCGGTAGCGCCAGCGGGCAGCCGGGCGGCCTGCCAGCGGCGGCCATCCCAGCGGGCGAGCAGCGGGTGGAAGTTCCCTCCAGTGGGGCTGTTGGGCAGCGTGAACCCCACAGCCCAGCCGCTGGCTGGCCCGGGCATGCTCACCCCGAGCAGGTTGGCGCTGTCGCCGCCCGGCACCGCCGGGCCAGGCACGGTCTGCCAGCACGAAGCCACACCATGATTCCCTGGCGCGGCCAGCACGGCCGCACCGGCGATCAGCAGCCCGCTGACACGCAGCGGAAGGTCATTCCACAACATGACAGTCTTCACGGGACAGTGTCTCCTTTCTCCAGCGGCGGCTCCACCGCACCGGGTACCGATGTGTCAGCCCCTCCGCCAGGCCACCAATCGCGCACCACGGCCGAGTGGCGCGCAACAGGTGCTTCAATGCGGGCATAGTCATACCTCCAGTCGGGTTCCCGCTGCTTGCGGAGGATGTCAGGTGCGGTTCCCGCTGGCCGACGGGATGAGATTGCCCGGCTGGTCTCGCCCTGGTAGCGGACGGGCCGCCGGCCGGTGTGGTGGCGAGGCCGCCGACGCCGCCGAATCAGTCGGTGGGCACTGGTCGATCCGCGGGACTGGAGCCCTGTGGTGGGTTCCCCCCATGGGGGGCACTGCGAGCGCGGGCAAGCGCGATGGTCACGAAGATCGCCAGCAGCGTCGGCAACAGCACCCACGCCGCCTGCATGGCCGTCGGCCACCAGGCGGGACCGCCGTACATGCTGCCGAGCAGGTAACCGGCGTAGGGCACACCCGGGATCGCCAGGAGTGCGAGCACACGGCGGCCGGTGCGGGTGGTCAGGCACACGGCCACAGTGAGCAGCAGGGACGCCCCGATCAGCAACGCTGGGGTACGTCCCTGCATGACCGGGATATCGAACTCCGGGCCCTTGGTCAGCTCTGCGAGCCCGAGGGCGATGGCGCCGGTCACGGCGGCCCCCCACCACCGCAGGATCTCCATTCCGCGCCGGGGCCCCCGCGAGCCCATTGCCCCCGGCAGCGGCCAGCAGGCCCAGGTAGACCCGCAGGGCCAGGCCGGGGGAGACGAGGTAGGAGGCCGAGGCAACGACCTCCGGAACTGCGGCGCCGGCGGTGGTCAGCAGCGCCGTCACCGCGACACTGCGCCGCCGTCCGGCGAGCGCGAACACCGTCACGATGGCCGGGCCGAAGGTGGTCGGCCAAACCCACGGATAGGCCAGCCAGAAGGGGTTCTCGGGGGATCCGGTGGCGCTGCGGACGGCAACACCGAGCAGGTCCGCCGATGCGAGCCCATCGGCGAGCAGCAGGATGGGCGCGATGACGCTGACCAGCGCGAGTGCGTCGCGCCAGGCCGGGCCGGCCGGGCGCCCCCGCAGAGCACGGAACCGGATGCGCACCGCCCCGGCGATCAGGTCGGCGGTGTCGGCGGCCTTCGGCCACCGCTGGCGGGGCCGGGCGCCGGCGAGCAGCACGCCTACCATCTCTTCACCGTGCGCCCGCCGGTGGGCAGGCGGGTAGATGGCGAGCAACCGCCGGTAGCGCCACTCCAGCGCACCGGTCTCAGCCATCGGCACCTCCGGGCCAAGCCGCCGCGCCGCTGTCATGGGGCACCTGCTGCCAGGCCGAGCCGCCGTGCCGCGACTGCCGCGTTGGCGCGCAGCCGGGCCACCTCGGCCTCGAGTTGCCGCCTGCCCTCATCGGTGATGCGGTAGTAGCGCCGCAGCCTGGCGTCCACGACCTCTTCGTGGTCGGTCTCGATCAGGCCGTCGCAGCGCAGCCGGTCCAGTGCGGCGTACAGGGTGCCGGCCCGCAGCCGGACCCGCCCCTGGGAGATGCGCCCGACGTCGGTCATGATCGCGTAGCCGTGCTGGGCGCGGCCGGCCGACGATGTCAAGATCAGGAACGTCGGCTCCCGCATGAGCCCCTCTTTCATAGTGCCTTTATATACCGACACTCGATATATAGCAACCTCTGACCGGTCACCCGCCATGACGGCCTGACCGCCGCGCCAGAATCCGGGGCCGACGGAAGACCGAGACAGGCTCCGCGGTGGAGCCGGGCTACTTCACAGTCCCTCGCCCTGCTCAATGCCCTCGAGACCGGGTACCGAGGCACCGCAGGCCCCACCGCCTGATCGACCTCCACGCCATCCCTGGTGCCTATTCGGGGACGTGGCGAAGCAACTATGCGCGCCCGCCGGACATCTATATAGACGTAAGGGGACGGGGCAGACGGTCGGCCGCGACGGGGATCACCATTCGCGCGGGCCGCGCGGAGACATCCGCGCGTTGGAATGGCCGCGCTTAACTGCTCGCGGCGGGGTGGTCTGGCGGCCAGCGCACGGGAGGCTGCGTGGCTGGCGGAGTTGATCTCATACTGACGTTGGGCACGCGCCCTGGCGCGTCCGCCGCAGGGCCGGTCATGGCAGCGGCCTCTCTCCGCGACTCGCCCACGGCGGTGGCCGTCGGCGCCCAACCCCGTGGCCTGCCACCGCCGCGAGGCCGACGGGCGCTTGAGCGGTTGCGCGCGTCTCTGGTGCCACTGTTCCCCGAGGGGCCACTGCGGCCGCGGTCATCGGCCGAGGTGGCCGCTGCGGCCGCGGCCACCCTCGCCGCGGTCGCGCTCTGGGCATGGGTGCTGCTGGAGCGTCAGGTGGGCGTCCGGCCGTGGAACAGTGTGTGGGCTGAAGACGGCGGCATCTTCTATCCGCAGGCCGTGAGCCACCCGTTCGCCAGCCTGCTGCGGCCGTATAACGGGTACCTCCAGCTGGTGCCGCGGCTGATCGCGGTCGCGGTGGCCGCGCTGCCGTTTCAGGATGTGGCCGCCGGCTTCGCCGTGGCGGGCGCGGTGGTGGCCGCGACATGCGCGGTAGCCGCGTTCTACGCCAGCGCGGGCCACGTGCGCGCGCTGCCGCTGCGCCTGCTGCTGACGGCCAGCGTCATCCTGCTCCCCAGGGCGCTGACCGAGATCAGCGCCAATGGCGTCAACACCCCCTGGTATCTGCTGTTCACCATGTTCTGGATGCTGCTGTGGCGCCCGCGCTCACGCGGCGGCATGGCGGTCTCGTTCCTGATCTGCTTCGCCGCGGCGTCATCGAACGCGCTCGCCGCCGTGTACGCGCCCCTCGTCCTGGCACGGATCGCCGCGTTGCCCCGTGCCAGGGACCATGCCGGCACGACCGGCTGGGCCGCCGGCGGGGTACTGCAGCTATCCGCTGTGCTGCGGTCGCCTGGAGTGGGCCTGACCGGCTCGCCGGGACTGGCGCTCAGCTTCTTCCTGCACGTCGTGCTGGTGCCCGCGGTGGCCGGGCAGCACCTCGCCAGCGTGCTCGCGGCGGACAGCAGCGGCACCGTCGTGGTCACCGCCGCGGTATGCGCGGTAGCGGCGGTGACCGGGTGGGCCCTGATCAACGCGGACATGCGCGTCCGCCTCCTCGTGACGGCGACGCTGGGGCTGGCACTGGCGTTTGTCCTGGTCACCGCGATCACACGCGGATGGGGAACGCCCGGGCGCGACAACGTCGCGGCGATGGGAGACCGTTACGCCACCACGCCCATCCTGCTCACCACCTCGCTTGCCATCGTCGCCGCCGACGTCCCCCTACGGCGTGCCCGAACGCGGGCCGGGCACGCCTGGCACGCCCTGCCCGCGCTCACGCTGACCGCCCTGCTCGCCGCCTCGTGGGTGAGTGACTTCAGCTACCCCACCATGCGCAGCTCCAACCCGCCCTGGTCACGGCTCGTCGCCGGCTTCCAGCAGCGGTGCGGCACTCAGCAGACACCAGCGGGCTGGGCCCAGATGCCACCCATGCACTGGATACAGTCACCCCCGACCCTGCCCTGCTCACTGGCTGGCACCCAGCCAGACCCGCCACCCGCCGCAGGCCAGCCAGGACGTTCACGCTACCAGCGGGTGAAGGTGAGGTGGGTGACCCCGCCCGGGCCGCCCACCGCCCCGGCATACAAGCCGCTCCCCGGTTCCGCTAGGCCGCCAGGACTGGTTCCCCCGCACGCGGGTGCGCCGCCAGTGCGGCCGCATGGGCATCCCCGGGCTTCGGTGACCCGGATGTGCGTGGAGTTGACTGCGCGGTCCGAAGTCCATGAGCTGCCACGGCTGGGGCCGCCGTCTGGCAGTGCCACGGGTCGGCAGCGCCTTGTTAGAAATAGTTAGGAAAGTTTCTTGCTTAATCGGCGAGAGGTGCCCTAGGGTCTTCGCCAGGCAGCGGCGCTCAACGGCTCTCAACCAGCGCGTCCAAGCCCACGACGGCGCACCAAGTTCGGCTGCCCCTGTCAGGGGCGTTTTGTTTACGCACACGCCGCATCCCTGTCGGACGGGTGTGGCCTCATTCTCGGCACGCTCCTCTGCTCCGACCCAACCGGAGGATCCGCATGACCCATGGCGTTCACAAGCTTCTAATATTCGGCACGGCCGCAGTGCTGCCGGCCGCAGGGGTGGCGGCCGTGGCCCTGGCGGCGTCGGCCTCCGCGGCGGCCACCGCCTTCCCAGCCCACTATTCGGCCCCGTACCTGCAGATCGCGGGTTCGGACGCAGGCGACATGGCCGCCGACATGAGCGCGAGCGGCGACAAGTACTACTCGCTTGCGTTCCTGACACCCAAGTCCGGTTGCACCCCCGAATGGGAGGACAACGGCGACTCCCTGGGCGCCTTCACCTCCCAGGTCAGCGCGCTCCAGCAAGCTGGCGGCAACGTGATCCCCTCATTCGGCGGCGCATCCGGTGGAGAACTCGCGCAGACCTGCACCTCCGTCTCCAGCCTGGAAGCCGTATACGCCAAGGTCGTCAGCACGTACAACGTTACGCGCCTCGACTTCGACATCGAGGGCAGCGTGCTCAACGACACCACATCCAACACGCGCCGCGACCAGGCACTCGCCGAACTCCAGTCGGCCGACCCGTCGGTGCAGATCGACTTCACCGTCCCGGTCGACCCCACCGGTATGGAATCCAACGCAACCAACATGCTCAAGGGCGCGAAGAACGCGGGCGTCAAGGTCAACCTCGTCAACATCATGACCATGGACTTCGGCAACGGCCAGAACCCGCTGACCGACGCCAAATCAGCGGCCAACGCGTCCGTGCCCCAGCTCGAATCTATTTTCGGCGTGTCGTCCACGCAGGCCTGGAACATGCTCGGCCTGACCCCGATCGCTGGCCAGAACGACGACGCTGAGAACTTCACCCAGTCCGACGCCACCTCCCTCGAATCGTTTGCGGCATCCAACGGTGTCCAGGAACTCGCCTTCTGGGAGGTCGACCAGTACGACAAGCCCCTCGGCTATGCGTACTCGAAGATCTTCAACAAGATCACCGGCGGTGGGCCGGGTGGCGGTGGCTTCCCGAGCGGTTACCACCAGCTTGTGGTGCAGAACAGCCGGTTGTGCGTTGACGTAGCCGGCGACAGCACGTCGAACAACGCCGTGATCGACCAGTGGTCCTGCAAGACCTCGGGCCAGGCGAACCAGGAGTTCCAGTTCCTCCCGGTCTCCGGCGGGTACGGTGAGCTGCAGAACCAGAACAGCGGCAAGGACATCGTCGTGCAGGGCGCCTCCACCGCACAGGGCGCCGGCATCATCCAATACACCCAGAACGGCACGACAAACGGCCTGTGGCTGCCGGTCAAGCAGTCAGACGGAACCTGGCAGTTCCGGAACGAGAACAGCGGGCTGTGCCTGGACCAGGCCGGAAACGTGAGCACCGCAGGCGTCCAGTTCGACCAGTGGACCTGCAAGAGCGGAACCGGCAACAACCAGGACTTCGCCACGCGGTGATGCTCAACCCATCTCAACCAGCGTGCCCAAGCGCCTGACAACGCACCAAGCAGGGAAGGAGCGGTACTCGTGCAGCGAGTACCGCTCCTTCCGCTGGCGTCCAGAAGCCCCGTTCCCGTGGCTCAGTTGGTGAGCGAGAGTGCGAATGGGAGCACCGCAGGGGCGCCGCATCCACGGAGGAGCTTGGCGGCATACGTCATCGTCCAGCCGGTGTCCACCCGATCGTCTACCAGCAGCACCGGGCCGTCAGTCTCGGCCAAGGCTGCCTGGACTGGGCCAGGCACGGTGAGAGTCCGTGTCAGCGCAGCCAGGCGATGGGCGCTGTTGTGCTGGTGCCCGGGTGGTTCGCCGCCCAGGTAGGTGAGACTGCCGAGGTAGGCCAGCTTTCCGGTGGCCGCGATCTGTTCGCCGAGTGTGGAGATCATGGTAGGCCGGGTGCGCGACGGCAGCGTTACGACCGCGACTGGGCGCACTTCCCAGTCCCAGGTAGCGAGCACCTGCACCACAACCTTGAAGAGACTGCCGGGGACGGACTCATCCGCTGCGCCATCGGCCAGCAGCCGTCGGAGCGTTACACCCCAGCCAATGTCAGTCAGGCGCCCAACGCTGCGGCCGGGTTCGGCCGCCTCCCCGGCGGCTATGCGGCCTGTGACGGCCAGCCCGAATCTGGCCATCCCGGACGGCCACATGCGCCGGGGCTGGATCGTGACACCTGGCCGCTGGAGCCGGCGGCGTGCGCTGCCCTCGCTCACCTCGCTGACACTTGCCGTGCGGGCCGTCCCCGTGCAGTTGTCGCAGCGACCGCAGGGGGCGGCGGCCGGGTCGTCGAGTTCGCGGCGAAGGTAGTCCATGCGGCAGCCGGTGGTCGCCACATACCCGAGCATGGCGTCCTGTTCGCGCGCACGTTCGGCGGCCACACGGGCGTAACGTTCGGTGTCGTAGACCCAGGGCTGGCCCGTTGCCTCCCAGCCGCGGGCCACCCGGCGGACGGCACCGTCCACGTCGAGCACCTTCAGCATGGTCTCCAGGCGGCTGCGTCCCAGGTCGATCTGTGCTTCCAGCGTCGTCAGCGACAGGGGGCCGCCGACCTGAGCCAGTGCGTCAAGGGTGGTACGGACCACCCTTTCCGGCGGGAAAGCCAAGCTGGCGAAGTAGGCCCAGATGTCGCGGTCCTCGGTGGCGGGCAGCAGGATCACCTCGGCGCGTTCCACCCCCCTGCCTGCCCGCCCGATCTGCTGGTAGTAGGCGACCGGTGACTGCGGTGCGCCCAGATGGACGATGAAGCCGAGGTCGGGTTTGTCATACCCCATGCCGAGCGCGCTGGTCGCCACCACGGCCTTGAGCTTGTTAGCGAGCAGGTCTTCCTCGACCTGCAGGCGCTGCGCCGGGTCCGTCTGGCCGGTGTAGGCCTCGGCCGCATATCCCCTGTCCCGCAGGAACTCAGCCACATCGTGGGCGGCGGCCACGGTCAGCGCGTAGATGATGCCGGAGCCTGGCAGGCCGCCGAGGTGATCGGCGAGCCAGCCCAGCCGCAGCGCCGCATGTGGCAGCCGCACCACGGACAGGTGCAGGCTGTCACGGTCAAGAGGGCCACGCAGGACCAGGGTTGACCCTGGTCCGCTCAGGCCGGTGCCGAGCTGTTCCGCTACGTCGCGGGTGACCCGTACGTTGGCGGTCGCGGTGGTGGCGAGCACCGGCACGCCGGGCGGGAGCCCTGCCACCACATCGCGCAGGCGCCGGTAGTCGGGCCGGAAGTCGTGACCCCAGTCGGAGATGCAGTGCGCCTCGTCGATGACGACCATCCCGGCCGAGCTGGCCAGGCGGGGCAGAATCAGGTCACGGAAGCCAGGATTGTTGAGCCGCTCGGGGCTGACGAGCAGGACGTCGGTCTGGCCAGCCTGAACTTCGGCATAGACCTCCTCCCAGTCCTCAGTGTTGGACGAGTTGACCGTGGCAGCCCGGATGCCGGCCCGCTTGGCGGCGGCGATCTGGTTACGCATCAGTGCCAGCAGCGGCGACACGATGACGGTGGGGCCCGCGCCTCGTTCCCGCAGCAGCGACGTGGCGATGAAGTACACAGCCGACTTCCCCCACCCGGTGCGCTGCACGACCAGCGCGCGACGGCGGTCGACTACGAGGGCCTTGATCGCGCTCCACTGGTCGGGACGCAGACCGGCCTGCGGGCCCGCAAGGGCACGTAGGCAGCGTTGCGCCGCTGCCATAACCGGGTCATCCGCGGCTGAGAGCACCGTGCCAGAGGATAATTCCATGGAGCATTGGTATCAGCAGAGTCTGATACTTGTGGGCCAGCCAGCGATGATTCGCTGCCTGCGGAGGTCAGGCCCGTTACCCACTGGCGGAGGAACCGGGCGTGGGGGTACCCGAGCAGGTCCGTGAGCGGCTCACATGGCCGCGGCTAGTCCGGTCGCGGCGTCGTCTGCCCGACCTCGATCAGGTGCCCGTCGGGGTCGCGGATGCGTGTGCGCGTGCAGTTCGACAGCAGCGAGCCCACGCTCGGCTGCCCGCTGCTCGATCGTGTGCACCAGCAGCCTGGCCTAGCCCATCCCGCGGGCGGACTTGTCGACCGCACCAAGCGGACCTCCACACCCACCTCAGCGCCCATGCCGGAATCTTAGGCACGTGCTGAGCGGGCACGTTGCTGTCGGGAAACCAGGATCCGAACGGAGGTGGACTCGGTCACGACCGAGAACCGGTATGCTCGCGGTCGCACGACGTGGTCGCGACGTGCATGGTGGATAGAGGACTTGGACTGATGGCAACAGGAACAGTGAAGTGGTTCAACGCCGACAAGGGCTTTGGCTTCATCGCCCCCGATGACGGGACGGCAGATGTGTTCGTCCACTTCTCCGCGATCGCGAGCTCGGGCTACCGGTCG